>JAJZLX010000165.1 GCA_021850555.1 Pseudomonadota bacterium
TCGCCACCATCGTGATCACCGCGAGCAGCGCCTGGGCGGTGGGGGAGGCGTTCGATATCGACCGCTCGATCAATGCAGCGCCGCGCGAGGCACTGGGGTTCTACCTGCCGGCGGTCGTCGGCACGGCGATCGCGGCGGCGCTGGTCATGATTCCAGGGCTCAATCTGGGTTTCCTCAACCTCAGCGTGCAGGTCATCGCCACCGTGTTCATGCCGGCCGCGATGCTGTTTCTCCTGCTGCTGCTCAACGATCGGGAGCTGATGGGCGAGCACGTCAATTCGCGGCGACGCAATGCGGTTTCGATCGCCATCATGCTGGGGTTGATCATCTGCAACGGTCTATACGGGATTGTGACGCTCTTCCCGCATGCCTTCGGGGGATGACCCATGAAAGACCTCAGTGATTTTCAAGCCCATGAGATCCACAGGCTGCTCAAGGAAGAGCGATGGGACGAGCCGCTCGCGGAAGTGAAGCGGACCCGCCTGACCCCGGGGCAGCAGATCGTGTTCTGGGGATTACGGATCTACGTGCTGGCGATGACGGTCGTGGTGGTGTGGGCATTTCTGCATGGCGCGGCGAGATGAACCGCTGAAGGTGCCCGGCATGCGCCGCCGCACGTCGCTGATCGTGCCGCGGGGGTATCTGATCATCGCGGCAGGACTCGTGCGCGTGCGGATCGGCAAGCGAATGATGGTCAGCCATTGATGGCCAGCATTGATGAAGAGGGCATATGGTCCCGGTAGCCACACCAGACTTACGGCTCTGCGAGCGGTTGCAGCTGCGGATATGGACTGCGATCGAGGGATTCGCGCTTTCCGCACTGCCGCGCGGACCTCTGCGACGGCGGCTGCTCGCCCGGGTCGATCGCGGCTTCGAGCGAATTCAGCGCGAACGGGGTCATGGGCATGGCCAAGGGGCGACGCACTCCGCAGACGACCCTCACGACAGAGACGGTTTCTGAGAGTGGGAAGCGGTCGCGTCGGGCCCTTTTCATCTTCGTGGAGTTGACCGGCTATGCGGGGTGCCTCTCATGGGGCACGCACAGGGTCACCCGCAGAATGCAGCGCGGCTTTTGGCTCCGTGCTGCGCCACTGACTCGGGCGCAATCTCCGCGGACGCGCGCATTCCTCGTCGGATTCAGCATGACCCCGTTGCTTCAGAGCCGCACCGCCACGATATTCATGGCGAACTCTTTTACGGCTGCGGGCTTGATTTTCAAGCCCATGGAATCCGCAGGCTGATCGAGGAGGAGCGATGGGACGAGCCGCTCGCGGAAGTGAAGCGGACCCGCCTGACCCCGGGGCAGCAGATCGTGTTCTGGGGATTACGGATCTAGGTGATGGTGATGACGGCCGTCGTCGTCTGGGCGTTTCCACACGACGCGGCGGGATGAACCACTGAATGTGCCCGGCATGCGCAGCCGCCGCTACGGTACGGCGGCCACGCATGCCGAATTCCTTACATCAGAAGAACAGCCCAATACCGACACCGGTATAGTGCGAGAAGCCGCCCAGCATGCCTTGAATCCTGACGCCTTCCTCGAGGTCTACCTCAAAGCTTGGCGTGATGAGGTATTGTACTCCGCCATCAGCGTCCGATCCCCATCCCTGGCCATGACCCGTGTGTGACTGGCCGTAGACTTCGGCATAGAACTGCAGCCGCTGCGTCGATTGCCAAGTCACGACGACATCCGGGTTGATGCCGAGGTAACGCTCGCCACCGGCTGCGGATGGGGCCGTCTCGGACGTCACCCCGAGCATTAGCGAAGCGCCGAACGGCCCGCTACTGCTGTAGCTGACGATCGCGTTTGCGGCGACTCCGAGGCCCGGGCTGCCAAACTCGCGGCCTCCGGAAGGCAGAGTTGCGAGCGTCTCCGCAGTCCACTGCCAATGCGCCGTGTAACCGAATTCGTGCTTGATGCCGAGGCTTGGAGAGTTGTTTGACTGCGGCGCGTCAAGCGCTTTTCTCCTCGGCCGCCAAGCCGCTGTCCGCGGATTGCTCGGTGCGCTACAGCGCTGTAGGGGGCGAGCGGCATCGTGAGTCCGCGCCGTGGTGAGTGGCGATCCGGAGTGCCCCATGTCTCAAAAATGAGACAGCGGTCTCAGGGGCAACGGCATGAATGCGCAAAAATTGTGAAAATAATCACTGGGGAATCGCTCCGTGACCCGATCGAGCACCGCAGAGGGTGCAGCCGTACCGAAGCTCGCGGCCGCCGCGCGCTATCTCAGGGAACAGCTGAGCGCGAGCGGCATCGAAATCCTTCCCGCGGAGGAATGCCTGACGGAGCTTGCGCTCGATGCGATCGAGGCAGCCGGTCGGACTCAGGAGCAGGGCGAGTCCTACATCGCGTGTGTCCGTCGGCATCTGGACGAGCGCGCGCGGTTTGTCGTCCTGTGGATGAGCACTGACACCGCGTGTGATCAGGCGCTCTGGCGAGATCTTGTCGCGATCGCGCGCAAGCATGCAGTGCCGCGCTCCTGGCGCTCGCGATGCGATGTCTCAGCGGGTCGATGAGTCCCTTCTCGCGGAGTCGGAAGTAGGAGAGCGCATGGCACGCAGCAGCCGCACGACGGCGGGATATGACGTTCTCGATCGGCACGCCGAAGTCATCGAGCGCCTCGTGCCGGCGGTACGGGCGGTGGCGTTCTTCGACGCCCGAGGTAGACCCCTCAGAGGCCGCGGTCCGGTACCGCTCTCGCAGGTTCGGCTGCAGGTTCGCTCCGTGCTGAAATCCACTGCGATCGGGTCAGGCCGCCGCCCCGTCGACGCGCTTCTACCGCTCACGGCCACCGAGCGCGCGGCAGCATTCGTTCTGTACGCCGGGCGTGGAACCTGCGGTGCCGATCGACCGCCGCCTCCCGTGGTTGGCGTGTGCCTGGTGGTCTTTCACGTTGCCGCTGGAGCGGATCCTCCGCCCCTCGAGACCCTGCAGGCCCGGCTCGAACCCGCACTGGCCTGCGTCGGGGATCATCTCACGGAGCACACAGAAGGGAGTAAGCGAGGAGCCCCGGCCGACGAGGGGCTGGATGACCTCGAGTGGTTGTTCAAGGTCACCGAGCCCGCCGCCCGGCGAGGGGAATCTGGAGTCCCCTCCGATCGCGGGGACCGACTGGCGAATCTGGTGGCCGCCTCAGTCGCGCACCTGGAATGCGTGCTGGGCGCGCTCGTGGTGCCGGAGAGGCACCTACGGATTGTCCGCGTCGCTGAGGCTGCCTATGGCACCGAGGATGCGCTGCGTCATCTCGAGCCACCGGTCCTCGGTTGGGTTCTGAACAAGAATCGACCCATGGTGATCAATAAGACGACAACCTGGAACCGGGGCGCTGCGGCCAAGGGGGCGTTGGCCGTGAGACTGCTTGTCGTACCGGTGAAGGGGCGCGGGAGCGTACCGGCGGGCGCGCTGATGCTGCTGCGCCCGGCGGATGCGCCCGAATTCACCCGAAGACATCTGTCCCTGGTCAAGCACCT
>JAJZLX010000262.1 GCA_021850555.1 Pseudomonadota bacterium
TCGTCCGGCGCCGCCGCGAACCAACGCGCCAGCGTCAGAAAGTCCGCTGCTCGATCGGTACGCTGAGTGCGGCGCTCGTTCAGCGACGAGATCGCCGTCAGCAGAGCAGGAATCGCGGCACGCGTGCGGGCCCGCAGTAGCTCGGCCTGCGAGGCACCGTCCGGACTCGTGAACCAGCGACGCAAGCCGACCCACCTTTGACGCCAGCGCTCGCGGGTGCTCTCCAGATGCTGTTCGGTAGGCTGCAACGCGTCCGCGTTCTCGCGCCGCGCAAGCAGCCTGAAGGCCTGCTCGAGATCCCGCGTGGCCGCAAGAGTCTCCACGCGCGTTCCCACCCGGTGCATCGCGAGGACCAGCTCGCTCAGGAAACGCTCGAGATAATCGATGAGGTCGTCCTTGTACCGGATCACCGCTTCGAGCTTCGCCTCGTGCAGCTCCACCATCCCATGCAGGCCGCGCATGAACGACTGCGCCCGTGCGGTCATTTGCTCGAACCGTTGCACGAGCTGAGTAAACGCCAGGAAGAGCTTGTCCGCATCCGGCTCGGGGGGCTCGAGCAGGCTCTCGATCTCATCGAGCAGGGTGACGATGTCGCGCAGTGCGGTCGTCTGCAGCTCGCCGGGCTTGAGCAAGTGCTCGTGAAAGGCGCACAGCGCCTGCTCGGCGGCTTCCCCTTCGACCGTCAGCTGATAGAGGTAGCGCGGCCGATAGAACTCCTCGACTGTGGCGACATCGGCCGTATCGCGGGTCGCGACGAGATTGCCCCAGGCGACGAGCTGCTCGAGTAACGCAGGAACGCCCTCGGGATCAGGCGGCTGCGGGATCGCCTCAGCCTGCGGCCCCAGGTCTTGCGCAGACATCGCGCGGGCTCGCTCCTCGAGCGCTGTCAAGACATCGACTGGCCGCAGGGCGATGACGAACCGCTCACGCGCGGTCGTGAATACGCCCAGAACCGCGCGGTACTGGGCGACCTTGTCGGCGTTGAGGTGTGCGAATACGGAGTAGGTCACGGACGGGGGGCAATCGGCGGTGCCCGCGATGTTCGGGGAGGTCATCGAGATTACCGTCTGCGGGCTGACCACATGTCAGCAAACGCGTCGAGCCGCACGCAGTCGCGCCGACCACCGGCGCAGCGAGGCCGCGTTCTTCGCGGCGATGGTCTCACGAACATGAAGGCAAGCCATCAGGGTGCTTCTTTCGGTGCGCCCGAGCGCTTCGTTGATCAATGTGTGGAAACAGCAAGCCGCCGGCGTGCGAAGTTCGCGGCCGATGACATCGCAAACGCCGAGATCGGGGAACTCCCGGCGCTGAAACGCGGAACTCTTGCGCGCACGCTGCGATCAGCGATGCGGTCGCGAATGGTGATGGATCTACGGGTCATGTGCAAACATACCCAGGCGGCCACATCAAATTCTCCTCCCCGTGGCCAGGTCAAAATCCCCCACTAGCGGCCGGATGATGGGATGATTACGTGCCGGCGACCCGCTTGGCAAGCCTCTCGGTGGCGTCCTTCGGCCGCCAGCCCGTGCCCTCGAACTTCAGCAGATTCCCTGGGTGCATCGGGCGGCCGACCAGCGGGACAACGACGTCACCGAGCAGCTTCGGCGCGTCCTCTATCGGCCGGTTCGACCTCAAGCGATGAGCCTCGAGAGAGCAGTCGCAAGCGCTTGCACCGCTCCCGGGTCCGGCAGGGGAAGCCTGAGGTACTGGCGGCCGCTCCACGCATCTTGCTCGATCCATGATGACATTGCGCTCGATGCCGGCTCCGGGGTTGCCTCGGGCTCCACCGCAGCCGGTTCCTCGGCCACGGGTACCGGGGCCGATGTCCCCGCCGGAGCCCCCGTGTCCCGAGGCGCCGCGGCGAGTTGCGGCTCGGCTGCCGGAGCCGGCGTACTGGAGAATCTCGAGACGCCAGCGTCAGCGCCGGATTCCGCGGTGCCGCCGGATTGGGTCCTACGCGGCCCGGGGCAGCGCGGCGCACCTGCGCGAGCACCGAGTTTTATCGAGCCAGAGCTCACACCGCCGCAAGCACCTGATCTCGAAAGGATGGGTGGAGCGGGTCTACGCGTACGGCTTCGGCTATGGAGTCGGCGAGCACTCGGCCCGCAAATGGGGTGACCGGTACGGGGAGGGTACCCTCAAGGGCAAGCGGGCCATGCTGATCGTGACGGCGGGCAGCTCCCCTCATGTCTTCACGCGCTGGAGCATGTCGGGCACGATCAGGTGCTGCACAGTCGATAGGAGCCTCGCTTCGCCACCCAGGAACACCCGAGCCGGCTCGGGACAACCGGCATTTTCGGCCTCGACGCGCCGCACCAGAGCGCTCAGCGCGTCGGGCAACTTTCGTGAAAGCCGATCGAGCTCACGCTCGCCGACCCGCCGGGGCAGGCCCAGGGCTTCACCGGCGCTCACAACGGAATTGCGGTTCACTTGAGCGAAGATCGTCGCGCCCGGCAAGGGGATGGCCAAGTGGGTAGCGGGCCAGTCCGCACGCTGGTTCCCGAAGGCGCGGGTGTGATATGACCCGGTGCTCAACAGATCATAGGCGGGGGCGAACTCTATGCCCTCGGCGCTCACGAGGAAGGACAGGTTCTTCAGGTGGTTGTCGCCGTTGGCCACGAGCACGTTGAACACGAGCCATCGATACAACCCTAGTCTGGTGCTGGCGCGATTGCGGCAGTACTCGACGATCTGCGCAAGCGCGGCCAGGCTCGCGGCCTGGTATTTGAAAGCGCGGGACTTGTTGAGCAACTGACACGCATCGATGATGTGGCGGCAGTCAGTGCGACCCTCAGGATCGATCCGGCGATCGAAGCGCTCGATGAGGTAAATCGGCTCGGGCGTGTAGCGTCGGAACACGGGCGGAACTGACAGTCCGATGTCGCGAGCCAGGCTCATCACGACGTATTCGTTGACAACGGATGCGGGATAGTCGTGGCTGACGTGGTTGGGCTTCAGAATGTGTGTCGAGGGTTCGCTACCGATGGGTTCAAAGAGTGCGCCATCGCGGTAGACGACCAGGAGTTTGTTCTGCGCTCCAGCCAGCGACATGCGTTTGGGGGCGCCGCTGCCGAGGGTCGCGCGGGGCAGGTTGCGAATACGTCGGGCGATCTCCTCGTCGGAGAGTGGCCTCAGGCCACCGGGTTCGTTGACGTCCTTGTCGGGCGGGAGGAGGACCAGAGAGCCGGCCGATTCGGCTCCCAGATACTCGAGCAGCGCGAAGGCATCATCACCGTCGATCCGGGCTTCCTTGCTGAGCGCTTCGCGCATCTGCTCTTCAGGCAGGAGATTGTCGAAATACCATTGGACGGGGCGTTCGGTGCCCCCGTCCTGATGCAAGAGGGTAGAGCGCGGCAAGGCTGGCGAGAGGTCGAAACTGTCCGGTGCGGCCGCCCATGCAGGGTCGTACTGGAAGCCCCAGAGATCGTTGCCTTCGTGGAGGGTACCTATGCGTATATCGT
>JAJZLX010000564.1 GCA_021850555.1 Pseudomonadota bacterium
CGGTCGGTGCCCTGGGCAGGCCCCACCGAAGTCGTGGAGCCATTCGCCAGCCTCGGCCCCGAGGTCGAGAACTTCCGCGAGGTGATCGAGCACCTGCGCACGCAGTGGACACTGGCGAGCCGTGCCCATTGCGCCTCAGAAGCGCGTATCGACCCGATTCTCCTGACCGGCGATCCCGGCGTCGGCAAGACGCATTTTGCCGCTGCACTCGCCGATCTGATCGACGTGACGATGTCCATCTTTTCCGCCGGCAGCGCGTGCGACAGCATGCAGCTCTGCGGGTCGGATGCCAGGTGGAGCAACACGAGGACTGGGATGGTATTTGACGCGCTGGCGATGGGCGACAGCGCGGCCCCGGTGCTCGTCGTGGACGAGCTGGATAAGCTCGCACCTGAATCCGGCGCCAACCGAGACACACCCATCAATACACTGCTCGACCTGCTGGAACAGGACTCGGCGCGCCGCTACCGCGACATGTCACTCCAGCTCGAGATGGACGCCTCCCGCGTGATCGTCATTTGCACAGCGAACGATCGCGAGCGCATCGCACCCCCGCTGCTGTCCCGTCTCACGGAATTTCACATCGCGCCGCCCACGGCGGACCAGCGACGGCTGATCCTCGAGCAGTACCTCGGGCGACTCATTGAGACACATGAGTGCCCGGCAGGCATGGCGATCGATGCGGCAAGTGCCGAAGCGGCACTCGCGACGCCGGACCTCGATGTGCGCGCGCTCCTGCGGATGGCCCGCGCAGGTTTCGCCACCGCGCTCGCGGCTGGTTCGGATCGCGTGATCCTTTCCTCGGCACGGCGTGGGCCCGGGCGGCGGCGGATCGGTTTTATCTGAGAAGGCTGTGGACATGACCAGGAAGATCGAGCTCTTCCTCAAGGAAGTTGAAGAGTTCTTCGCGCCGTCTCGTCGAGCAGCCGATGAGATCCGCCAACAGACCTTACCGGGTGAGGGGCGGGCTCGCCGTGCGCTGCTTGCGTATTCACGGGGAGAACTGTGCCACGGCGACGCCATGGACCTGCTCGAGATCGAGTGGTATGGCCAACTGCTCGATGCGCTCGCCGAGCATGGCATCGACCGGCCCGACGTGCATCTGGCCGCCCGTGCGACACCGCTACTCAAAGAGATCCTGGAATGAGCGGTGCAATGGCAATGAATGGGTAACTCGTGGATATGCTACCTTGCAACACTTCACGGCCAACGAGCGGGCGGGTCTTTCTAGCCGGGGACTGCCACAGACGCTTTGACCATGTGACCGAGGCCGCGCAGGTGTATCTGCCGGCCGCTATCGTGTTCCTGGGTGACATAGAGGCCCCGCGCCGTTGAACGAGGTCCTGGCCCCGATCGTGGCGATCACCTCGATCTGGTGGATCCCCGGCAACCACGACACCGATAGCGAGGCGAGCCACGATCACCTCCACGGCTCGGCCCTGACCAACTACAATTTGTACGGCCGCGCGGTCGAGACCGCCGGCATGTGAATTACCGGCTTCGGCGGAGTGTTTCGCGAGAAGGTCTGGGCGCCGCCCGGGGCTCCTCTCTACCATTCCGCCGAGGACTTCACCACTGGTGCGGGCGCGGTAACCGCTGGCGCGGGGGGCTGCCGTTGAAGCACTGCAGCACCATATTCCCCGACGTGTACCACCGGCTGGTCAAGCAGAGAGCCGACGTGCTCGTGACTCACGAAGCGCCGAGCTACTGGCCTCGCGACCATGGGCAGGCGGCGGTCGCCGAGCTTACCCGGGGACTCCACGTGACCAAGACTTTCCACGGCCATTTGCATGCCGACCGGCGGAACGGATCGTCCCTCGGATTCCACGGCTATGGCGTGGGTCTTCGCGGAATCATGGACCTCGCTGGCCAAGTCGTGGTGCCGGGTGAACTCGAATGAAAATCCGCGTCCTCTCCGACCTGCACCGCGAATTCGCCGACTGGACACCGCCGAAGGGGGATCAGGACGTCGTCCTGCTTGCCGGCGACATCCACAGCGGCATGAAGGGCATTGCGTGGGCTTGTAAGTGAGCGTGAGTGTTCACCTCGTCACCGCGTCACAGGGACACACGCCGCATCCATCTATCCAGCGATGGAGCTCTTGCTCGCGGCTCGAAACGTGCCGATGCACCTCGCGGTGCCCCGGGCAATCGATATGTTCTGCTGACCATTTCTATCGAATCACTAATCGAGAGCGTCATCCTCGCTGCAGTTGCATGCGTCTCCAGTATTGGGGCTTTTCCAACACGATCTCGCCAGTCAGTTGCGTTCCTGCGCGATGCATACGCTGCAGCTCCTTGATTGCCTCAAAACGTACATCTCTCTCGGTTTCTTGATCGGCGGGCTCTTCCGGGCCAGTAATGTCTTCCGGGTCCTCGCACCTCGGACAGAATGGGCGCAAAACGTCCGGTCCGAAATCGCGTGGTGCCTTGAGCAGTTGAACCTCGTGATGACATCCATTGGTCAGATGAAATGGTCCAATAAGTATATCGCGGACCGCTTCCGGACCGAATCGACTTGATTCAACTTCGGCCCAGTGTTTCGGATGAACCTGTATGCGCCACTCGATGCCACACTGGAGATCTTGTACCACCACCGGTCGGAACGGACGGGCGTGAGAATGTGTGAAACTGCCAGCAAAGGCTATTGACAGCCGCCAAACACCGACAATGCTGCCCATAATCAAGAGACCGAGCATCCAGCCGCGGCTCTGATGATCGTTTTGCAGCCATGCCCAGATGGTATTCCAATATATAACAGCCGGCGCTGCAGTAATCAGCGCGACGATCCCCGCCGCGATGATTTTCGACCAAACCGGGTCATGCCAGATTTTCCGGATGACGGTCACGCGGTAATACTACTGGAACTTGCGTCCTTTGAATGGGCGTGCGTAGGCGGCCGTGGTGGCACGGCATTTAGACTTTTCTACCTCCCTGCTTTCTTCGCTGCGACCTCAATCCAATCGCCCATGTTCTTGCGGCCGTCGTTTAATACCCAATCGTAGGTGGGGTAGGTGACAACCTGATTGCTGCCGTTTCTGAACGTCCACTTGTCAAATGGATTCGATCCTTTCGTGTCCGTCTTGCTGTTGCTGTCCTTCAAGTTGTGGATGTAAATGCCCAAGAGTCCGTTTCCCTTCTTGTGGCTCTCGGTGATTTCGTAGTCCACATAGGGTCGTGTCGCCGTTTCCGTTCCGATGAGAACCACGGTCACTGAGGTGCCCGTCAATTGCTTGTCTATCCATCGTTTAATCGCTTCATCCCCCTTCTTCTTGACTTCCTCCCATGACGCAGCGTCCCAAAATCCGGCTGCTTCCCGGTCATCCTGCGTAACCCAACTGTTGCGGACTTGGCCTGCGCGCCAGACATCCCGCTCATAGTGAAAGCTGAAAAATGTACGACGTGCCACTTTCGCGTTCTCCTGTTTTAGAATTTTGGATTCTATGCGTTGGTTGCA
>JAJZLX010000708.1 GCA_021850555.1 Pseudomonadota bacterium
CGCCAGGACGTCGCGGATCCCGACCTGCGGCACGCCGGGCAAGCCCTGCCTTCCCCAGCCCCCGGCTCGGCTCGATTGCGCAGATAAGGACCGGCTTTGCCGCTGCGCGTGAGCGATCAGCCTCGGAAACGCCTGCGCGAGCCGGGGTTGTCAATCCGGCATCGGGTGCTCGGCGACGGCTGCGTCGATCGGGCGCAGGCCGGCGCTGCCGGCTGCAACCGGCCATTGCACGCGCTGCTCAGCGAGCGCTGCTGCGGCGCCGAGACATGATTGAGTGATTGTCGCTTCAGACAACGGGCGTCTGATGTGCGACAGTGCGGAGCGCGAGCTGCCCGGATCGCGCTCGAGGCGCCGGGGCTCGGCTTCAGCGGGTGGGGAATCGGACTGCGATCCGCGCACACGGTCGACCGTCAGTCAGATATGAATGCCGGATTTCCCGGGGGCCAGGATGCCGTTGGGATCGATCGCCCGCTTGATCGAGCGGTTGAAAGCGCGCAGCTCGGGCCCGAGCAGCTCCGCCGCCTTGTCCATGTAGTGCGTCGAGCAGCGATAGTTGCCGAATCCCGCCTTTGACGTCTCCTGCATGAGCACATCGTAGCAGTCGTACGCTGCGCGCATCTGCGCGCGGTCCGTACGGTCAAAGAAGATCCCGGTGGTCTGGTGCATTTCGCGACCGTAGCACCAGTTCATCGCGAGGTAGTCGAAGCCGAAGCGCCGCAGGATATCCTCGGACATGTTGCTGAGCTGCTCCACGTACGCGCCCTTGGCCGCCGTGACCGGCATGTGCCACACGACGCCGCCGCCGCCGATGAAGTTGAGGATGCGAAACGCATCGAGGCTCAGCTTGCCCGTGGCGCTCGCCAGATCGCCCTCGCCCCACGAAGGAATGCCCCCTCTGCCCTGGATCAGCACCTCGGCCGGGCCGGTCTCCTCGAATGCCTTGCGGATCTTGCGCAGCTTGATCGCGGTCTCCTCCTCGTCCCCGAACACGACTCCTCCGACGCGCCACTGCGGCAGGCCGCGCTCTTTCAGGAGCGCGTCGACCTGCGCCCGCGGGATCGCACCGCTGCCGGAGTAGAACGTGCGTCGCGGCGCATTGAAGCCGAGCAGGGCCAGTCCGCTCAGAATGGAGCCGGCGACCGTAATGGTCCTGTTCAATCGCAGGCGGCGGAACGTGTCGACAGCCTGCGGCAGGTCCTCGCGCCGGTCGTAGTAAACGACGAAGCTCTTGGCGCCCTCCGGCACGGGGACCAGCCAGATGCCCATCTTGGTCACGATGCCGAAGTTCGACTGCGTGAACAGGCCGTCGATGTACGGGCCATAGCCGGTCCTAAATGCCTGCCAGCTCTTGCAGTTGGGCAGCGGACCGAAGCCGGTGCGAATCACATCGCCGTTGGCGAGCACGACCTCCATCCCGGAGAACTTCGCCACGTGATCCTGATAGAGCGAGTAGCCGTGGCCGCGCTCGAGCGTGTTGCCGATGGGACTGACGATGGGCCCGGGAGAGGGCGCATCGACCCAGAACGGCAGCCCGTGCTTGTCGAGGTAGTTCTTGATGTCCAGGTACGTCACGCCCGGCTCAATCAAGGCGCTGCCGAGCTCGGTGTCCACTTCGATGATGCGATTCATCCGGCCCAGATTCAGGATCATCTGTCCGCGCGTCGCCGGCGCTGCCGAGCCCATGCCGATGTTGCGTCCGGTGGAGATGGACCACAGGGGAATCCTGCGGCGGTTGCACACGGCGAGGATCCGTTGGATTTCGGCGACGGAGGAGGGCATGAGCGCGCCCGAAGGCGCAACGGACTCCTCGGGCACGGGAATGTACACTTTGCGGTAGGGCGCGAGCCGTTCGGGATCCACCACGACGTGCTCGCGGCCGACGATTTCGGCAAGCTCGCCGATCGCCGCCGCAAAGCTCGCCGCCGAGACGCCCGCGGGAAGCACTGAGAACTGATCCATCTGCACCACCCCTCGATGTTCAGAGCTGCGCGACGAGCGAGACGAACGCTCGCGACTGCGGATGCGGCGGCGATGTGCTGCGACCGGCTCGCGCAAGCACCGGTCCCGGGGTCCAAAGGCCCAGTGCCATGCGCGCGAGTGCCGCGCCGAGCGCCTCGCCCCATGAATTCGCCGGCCCGATCGGCGCGATGCGGCGGGTGCGCCGTGACCCGTAACCGGCGCCCTGTGATCCCTCGCAGCAATCCTCCTGCACCAGCCAGTCTCCGCCGTCATGCGCGAGCGCGCCGGCGAGCGCGGCGCCGACGCCGCTCGAGCGTGCGGTCGTCGTGAATGTGTGGCAGGAGGCGGCACAGGAGCTGGAGACTCCCCGATGCCTGCCGCGGCAGACAACGGCGCCGTGGAGGCCGCGCACCGACTCCTCGAGGAGTATGTGCGTGAAATCGTCCATGAGGCCGATCATGGCAAGGCCCCGATGGGAGTCGAGGATTGCGTGCAAGCGGGCGGTATCGGTGATGAGGTCGCTGCCGAGAGCGACCTCGGCGGGCGGCGCACCGAGGTGGCGGCGCCCGGCCTCGGCCGCGGACAGCGCGAATGCCTCATCGCCCGAAGACCGCAGGAGCACGAAGCGGCTCGGGGCGACTGTCGGAACAGAAGCCGCTTCACTGTCTGCCGGCAGAAGGGCCGACGAATGGGCGAAGGCAAACACGCCGACGGTCATCGTCGCCTGCAGAAATTCGCGCCGATCCGCGCTCACGGATGCGCTCCGGCCGGATGCTTTTCCGGCGCCGTCCTGTCGAGCCAGACGATAAGCGCTGCGAGCTCCGCGTGACTGATCGCCGCAGGATTGAAAGCGATCATCGCGCCATCGCCATGCCGCACGACGAATCGAATCTGCGCCGGCGGGTAGTGCGAGCCGCGGATCGGCGGGGCGATGCCGGTGTCGTGGCAGAAGTGGCAGGTCGCAGCGTAGACGCGGGCGGGGTCGGGCGCGGGTGCTGCGGCCTGTGCGAGGCGCACGCCTGCGCCGATCAGACTCAAGGTGATCACGGCGGCGCAACGATTGGCGGAAGTGCGCATGTCCTGGTCCTCGTCTCGGGGCGAAGCGGGTTCACAGGGTCCCGGCCGCACGACTCGAGCGTGCTCGCGCGGCCGGCAAGGCGGATGTCGGTCGACGCGAAATGAGTAGAGCAAACTCCGGGCGGCAAAAAACCACCCTTTCGGGTGGAACGGAGGTCCCCGCCGGGCACCGAGCTCGTTGACCGCTGACAGGCGTTGGCGTACCGGCGGAGCGCTCGCGATCGCAGGGCATCCGGCGATGCATCGGGCGGAGATGGCAATGCCGAATCGCAGCCCGATGCGCGGAGAATCTACCCGGAGGCGCTCGGGCGCGGGTCCCTCGCCCGGCGCGGCCGCTCAGGCGAAGACTTCCTTGGCGACCGCGATGGCGGTCATCGCGGTCGGCCAGCCCGAATAGAATGCCAGATGAGTGATCGTCTCGATCAGCTCGGCCTTCGTGAGGCCGTTATCCAGAGCCTTTCGCAGATGACCCAGAAGCTGCTCCGGGCGGTTGAGCGCGATCAGCGCGCTCACCGTGGCGAGGCTTCGGTCACGTTTTGACAGCTCCGGTCGCTCCCAGACATCACCGAACAGCACCTGCTCGGTGAGATCCACCAGCTTCGGTGCGAGGTCGCCGATCAATTTCCGGGCGGGTGAAGGCTCGCTGCTCATGGGGTTCGCTCCTGGGGAGATTCGGCCCGGCTGCACGCCGGGCCGTTCACGAAGATGAGGGCCGTCCGCCGAGGGAAATCGGGTCTCTTCGGCGACGGCGCCCGCTCAATCCGCCGCCGAAATCACGATGTCCGACAGCTTCTGGAAGCGCTCGATGTTGGCGTTGCTCTCCATGACCCCCGCCGAGAGGCAGACGAACGTCAGGTCGCGCTCCGGGTCGACCCAGAAGAGCGTGGTGCCCGCGCCGTAGTTGCCGAAGGTGCGCGGCGAGGCGAGCGTGCCGAACATGTGATGGCAGATCGCGGTGCCGCGCAGGGAAAACCCCAGGCCGATGTACGCCGGCGCGGGCGCCCAGCCGCGCTCCCTGCCGCGCTCGACGTACAACTCGTTCGGCTTCTCGCCTGTCCAGTTGCGGGTCGCGAGCTCGAGTGTCGCCGGCGACAGTATGCGCGCGCCATCGAGAGTGCCGCCCTGCCGCAGCATCTCCGCAAAGCGGAACATGTCCGGGACCGTCGATGCGATTCCCACCCACGGCATCTCGGCGTGCTCCTCCTCGAAGGCGCCGTTCGGGCCGAGGTTGCTGTGGCCGCGATGTCCGATCGGATAGTTGCCGCGGAAGTCCGGTACGACGTGGCGCCGCTTCAGATCGGCGCGCAGGCCGACCGAGGTGTCGGCCATTTTCAGCGGGTCGAGCAGGTCCTGCTGGATGATCTGCCGGTAGCTGCGGCGCCTCGGATCGATGCGCCTCAGGGCCTCGCCGAGCAGCACGTGGTTGACCAGCGGCGCGTAGGCCACGTGCTCGCCCGGCGGCTCGGACGGTTTGACGACCTCGATGACCGCCGCGACCATCTCATCGAGCACGTCGATGTACATGCCGGGTTTCAATTCGAAAATGATCGGAAAGCCCGCCTGGTGCGACAGCAGGTGGAAGACCTCGATCTTCTCGCGGCCGTATCCGCTGAACTCGGGGATGATATCGGAAATGCGCGAGGTGAGGGCGAGGCGGCCGCGCTCGATCGCCCGCAGTATCAGGATGTTCGTGAAGGCTTTGGTGACCGAGAAGATGCTGAAGACGGAATCGCCGGCGAGCGCAAGGCTCTGTTGCCTGTCCGCCGAGCCGATCGTTACATCCAGCGCCACCTTTCCGCCGCGCGCCACCTTGATCACGGCGCCGTGGTAAAGCCCTGCGGCAATGTCCTCTCTGACGACCGCCTGCAGATCCTCGAGACGGCTCGAATCCATGTTTGCTGCACCCATTGTCATGGTCTCCTCCGGGAACTGATCATTCGAAATACGCGCGGATCGGCAGGCGCTCGGGACCGTGACCGACCGTGGTCATCCACGGCTTCGGCTCGCCGGCGGACTCGAAGCGAGTGATCGCGCGGGCCACGGCTTCGAGAAGCGCCTCGGCCTCGAGCAGAGCCAGCACACGCCCGACGCAGGCGTGCAGGCCGTAGCCGAAGCCGAGACTGTGAAGATTGTTCCTGCGGACGTCGAACCGGTCCGGCTCGCGCCACTGCCTGGGGTCACGGTTGGCGGCAGCGAACATCAGGCCGCAGCGGGTGCCTTGCGGTATGATGTAGCCGTCGATTTCGACCTCGCGCGCCGCGATCCGGCCGGCCATGCGCGAGGGGGAATCCCAGCGCAGGCTCTCCTCGAACGCCGCCCGGACCAGCGAGGGCTCCGTGCGCACCACGGCGTACTGATCCGGGAACTCGCAGAATGCGCGGATGGTGTTGGCCAGGGTCATCACGGTGGTATCCGCCGCTGCCGCCAACAGCGTGCCGACCAGCAGCTTCGCCTCCTCCCGGCTGACCTCGCCCCGGTCGGCGGCCTCGTACATCGCCATGCCGAGGCTGCCGGCGGCCAGGTTGGCGCGCTCACAGCTCTGGTCCGCCCACTTCAGGACTTCTTCGGTGTCCTGCATGACCTCGTAGAACAGCTCGTTCATCGGACCCATCGTGGCCCAGACCATGTTGCCGAACGTATACAGGTGCTCGCGCCCTTGCCGCTGCAGGCCGAGCAGATCCGGCAGCACCTTGTAGACGAACGGCTGCGTCAGGTCGGCGACGGCGTCGAGCGGCTCATCGCGAAGCGCCTTTTCCCTGAGGCGCGCGACCACGGCATCCGCCTCCGCGCGAAACGCCTGCGCCATCTTCGCCAGGGCGGAGCGCGACAAAGCGTTGGCGACCACGGCGCGCACGCGTGTATGTTTCGGCGGATCATCGGTGAGCAGCACTTCCGGTCGCACGGATTTCGGATCATGCCAGGGGCGGGAAGTCGAGGAGAACGTCTTCCAGTCCTTGAGCCCGGAAGCCACATGCTCAAAGCGTGCGAGCATCAGTACATCATCGTCGGGCAGCCGTACAACCGGCGCGAGCTCGCGCAACCGGTCGTCTACGGCGCGCGCATTGCGCACCGACTCGCGGCTGAACGGATCGACGTCGAACTCGGGGATCGGTCGGCTCATGATTTATCCAGCGGCGGCGATACCGCCGTCGACATGCAGAATCTCGCCGTTGATGAATGCAGCGTCGGAGCTCAGCAGGAAGGCGCAGGCCTCGGCATTGTCTTCCTCGCGCCCGAGCCGCCGAAGGGGAATGGTACGCGCGCGTCGCTCGTACTCGCTCTGGTCGTTGAGCCCAAGCGCGCCGGGTGTCGGCACAGAGCCCGGCGCGAGCGCGTTGACGCGCACGCCGCGGGGGCCGAGCTCCGCGGCCAGCACCTTGGTCAGCGTGACGAGCGCGCCTTTCACCAGGCTGTAGGCCGCGGTATTCGGAAACCCGCGCTCGGCCACCGGCGATGCCATGTTGATGAGCGATCCGCCGCGACCCCGGTCATAGTGCGCCAACAGAAGCTGGGCGCCCCAAATGCTGCCGTGAATGCCGATCGAAACCATCCGGTCGAGCGTCTCCGGCGTGATTTTTTCCACGGGCTCGTAGCGCAGCAGCATGGCGTTGTTGATGACGGCGTCGATACGCCCCCGCTCGGCCGCGAAGCGCGCGGCCATTTCGAACATCTGGCCGCGGTCGGCGGCATCGGCGGTGAACGCGATCGCCCGGTCGCCTCGGGCGCAGATCTCCCGAGCCACCGCGGCACAGCTCTGTGCGTCGACATCGACCACTGCGACGATCGCGCCGCAGGCCGCGAGCTTCCCCGCCATGGATTTGCCGAGACCACGGCCGGCTCCGGTGATCACGATGGCGCGGTCGGAAAGATCCACTTGGAGCGTCATGACGATGCTACTCCGTCAGCAGCTTCCATGCCGCGCCGTCGCGGACGATTCGGCCGGCGGTGGGGCCCGGGAAATGGCTGCCGATCACCAGGGTCGGCTTCTCGGCGAAACGGGCGATGAACTCGCGGCGGGTCCGCAAGGCCTGCTCCTTGTCCATGTCGAAATTGCCGGGCCTGTCCGGCAGCGCGAGCTGGATGGGGTGATGCATCATGTCGCCTGTGATCACCGCTTCCTCGCCGCCCGAGCGAATCAGCACGCTCACGTGGCCCGGCGTGTGTCCCGGCGTCGGGATCAGCGACACCTCGTCGGTGATCCGGTAGTCCGGGTCGATGAAGTCCACCAGGCCGGCCTCCATCACCGGATCGATCGAGTCGGCGAGGTGGGCCATGTGATGATAGCCTCCGGTATCGCGCAGATGCTTCCAGTGCTGCCATTCCCGGCGCCCGAAGAGATAGCGGGCCTGCGGGAAGGTCGGTACCCATCGGCCGTCGAGGAGGTGCGTATTCCAGCCCACGTGGTCGAAATGCAGATGTGTGCACAGGACCGTGGTCACTTCCTGCGGAGGGAAGCCGGCGACCTGCAGGTCATCGAGAAAGGTGGTGTGGAGGTTGGAGAAAATCTCGTATTCGCGCTGGCGGTCGGCGCCGATGCAGGTGTCGATCATGACGGTCTTGCCGCGTGATCGCAGCACGAACGCCTGAAAGTTGATGATCATGCGGCCGTCCGCGGTGGCGAAATGCGGCCGCAGCCAGGCGATTTGCTGCAGCAGCTGCGGCGTGGCGCCCGCGAGCAGCACGGCGATATCGTCTTCCAGCCTATCGACCTCGACGATCCTCGCCACATCGACTTCGCCAATTCTCCAATGTTTGATGGTCTCGGTTGTCATTAAGGCTCCTCTGCAGGATCCGGAAATGCGGCGGGCGGACGCTCGGTTACGAAGGCCGGCGGCGGCTTGCGTCCGCGTATCAGGTCCGCGGCCTTCTCCGCGATCATGATGACGGGCGCGTTGGTGTTGCCGCCGACGATGCTGGGGAACACGGAGGCGTCGACGACGCGCAACGACCGCACTCCGTGAACCCGAAGCTCTGCGTCGACGACGGCGCCCGGGTCGGGGCCCATGCGGCAGGTGCCGACGGGGTGGTGTACCGTGCTGGCGGTGCGCCGCAGGTAATCGATCAGTTCCTCATCGCTTTGCGCCCCGGGGCCGGGTGCGACTTCCGTTGCCCGATAGCGCGCGAACGCGGATGTCGCAAACAGGCGGCGGGAAAGCCTCAAGCCGCGCAGCAATGGGGCGATGTCCGCGTCGTCGCCGAGGAGGTTTGCCTCGATGATCGGCGGACTGCGAGGGTCGGCGTCGGCGAGGGTGATCCGGCCGCGGCTGCGCGGGTACAGGCCCACGGTGCTGAGTGCGAACCCGTGGCCGAGAGGCAGGGGGAAGGTGCCGCGGTTGCGCCGCGCGGGCTGGAAGACGATCTGCAGGTCGGGCCGGTCGAGACCGGGGGCGCTGCGGATGAATGCGGTCGACTCGAAGACGTTGCTCGCGAGCGGGCCGCTGCGGGCGAGCGCATATTGCAGGACATTGATGACGGAGCGGTGCAGGGTGCGCAGCGACAGACCGTAGGAGTCCGTGTTGCGCGTTTCCATGAGTACGGCCACGGCCAGATGGTCGTGATAGCCGGCGCCAACGCCCGGCAGGTGATGGCGGACCGCGGTCCCGTGCCGGCGGAGCTCCTCGGCGTCGCCGATTCCGGAGAGCATCAGCAGCTGGGGCGTCTGGATCGTGCCGGCGCAGAGGATGACCTCTTGGGAGGCCTGGATGCGCCGCGGGGCCCCGTCACGCAGGAGCTCGACCCCGCGCGCGCGCGCCGCTTCCACGATCACCCGGGTGACGGGGGTCTCGGTGAGAACCGTCAGGTTTCGGCGTGCCCGGGCCGGGCGCAGAAAGGCGACTGCACTGGAGTCGCGGCGGCCGTTGCGGATGGTGCCCTGGCGCGGACCATAGCCTTCCGGATGCGGGCCGGTGAAATCCTCGCAGGGCTGAAAGCCCCCGATGGACGCGAACGCGTCCCGGAAGGCCGCGTTCAATGGATTGGGATGTCGAATGTGCTCGACATTGATCGGTCCGCCCTGGCCGTGATAAGGCGAGCCCAGGTAGTCGGGGTTGTTCTCCGAACGCAGGAAGTACGGCAGCACTTCGCGCCAGCTCCAGCCCGGATTGCCTGCCGCCGCCCAGTCATCGTAGTCGCGCGGTTGTCCGCGGAAATACACCATGCCGTTGATCGAGCCGGAGCCGCCGAGGACCTTCCCGCGGGGCAGGGGGATGCGCCGGCTCGCAAGCTGCGGTTGAGGCGCGGTCGTGAAGCGCCAGTTGGTCGCCGGCCGGGCAATGGCGGCTCCCACGAGAGCCGGTACGTGGAAGAACGGGTGACGATCGGGCGGGCCGGCTTCCACGAGGCAGACCCGTGTGCCGGGGTCTTCGGACAGCCGGGCGGCGAGCACGCAGCCGGCCGTACCCGCCCCGACAATCACGTAATCAAAGAGTTCTGCGGGCTTGGTGCTCATGTCCGTGTGGCGATCGGGGCGGCGTCGGGTGCCAGGGTGCCGACGCCGCCGAAGGACCGTTCGATCTTCGTGCGCATGGTTTTCAATGCATCTGCACGCGCACGGTGGCGTACCACTCCCGCGGAGGGTTGACATACCCGTTGATGAAGCCGGCGCCGTAGTTGACGACACCGGACGTGATGTAGCGGTCATTGATCAGGTTCGTGCCACCCACGGCGAGCTGATACCTGCCGCTTGGAGAAACGTAGTGGAGAGAGATATCGAGCATGTGCGTTACGGGTCGACGTATCTGCGGAGTGTTCAATGAATCGTTGAACATGCTGGACGTGTAGGTGTAGACGGGAATCAAGCTGATGGTGGCACCGCTCGGCAGCCCGAAGGTGTACTCAGGATCGAGTGTAAATTTCCACTTGGGCGTCTGCGGCAGCTGGGCGTCGAGCGCGCTGCCCGGGCCCTTGATCGCGCAGATGGGCGGCCCGGCCGGACAGACGGTCGAGCCGTCCGGGAGAGCGTACTGCGGGAAGTTCGCGTTCGGACTCAACGAGGTGTAGTAAGCGTCGATGTACGAGGCTGAGCCGTTCAGCCGCAGCCCCGTATGGCCGACGAGCGACTCGAACGAGAGTTCCGCGCCCTGGATCTTGGCGTTGCCCGCGTTGGTCAGCACCGGGGAGGTGCCGCGCTGCACATCCAGCTGGATGCCGTCGAAGTTCGTGTAGAAGGCGTCGGCATCGAGGATCAGGTGGTGTCCGAAAAGAGTGGTCTTGACGCCGGCGTCCCATGCCTTGGACGTTTCCGGGCCGTAGCGGGCCTGCGTCGGGCTCGCTGTGATCGCGGTGACTCTGGTGGTCCATCCGCCGGCCAGGAAGCCCTTGCTCCAGGTAACATAGGCCATGGTGTTCGGGGTGAAGTGGTACTGGACGCTGCCGGTGGGATCGAACACGTGCCAGGCCTGACTGTCCGGAGTATCGGGAGGGAAGTACAGGGTGTACGGCTGTCCGGTCAGCTGCGGTCCCAGCACCGAACCGAACGGGAAGGAGTTGAGATCGCCCTGGCCGCCGATGAAGTAGGCCTGGGCGTCGGTGTAGCGGCCGCCGGCGATGAATTCCCAATGCCGGTTCAACTGATAATCCAGATGGAAGTAGGCGGCATAGTCCGTGTTTTCGATGTCGTTTCCCGCGCCGTCATAGATGTCCAGCAGGCCCGCGAACGGCACGAAGTCGTGCACGTAGCCGGATTCCTTGAAATAGAACAGGCCGCCGACGTAGTGCAACCGCCTGTCGAGCGCGTCGCCGAGGAGCCTGAACTCCTGGGAAACCTGGTATTGATGCTGCAGGTCGATGACGTACGATATCGTCTCGGGCGTGCCGCCCACGTCGGTGCCGACGTTCCAACGGGTCTGGCGGTAGGCGGTGATGGACTTCAGGTGCACGTTATGCGTCAGCCTGTAGTCGCCCGTGAGCGCGAAGCCGAAGATGTTGCTGCGGGCGAAATCCGGTCCCTGGGCATAGGTTGTATCGTAATTGCCCGTGTTGGCCGCGGCGTAGTCGTAGTAGATCCGCGGCTGGCTCGTGCCGAGATAGGCCGTGCCGGGATGCTCGTTGATATTGAACGGTCCCGGGGGGCCGCCGACATAGCCCGCCCCGAGCAGCGGCGAGCCGCCGATCGAGATTCCGGGCACGTGGCCGCGCGGCTGGGCGCAGGTGCCGGCGAACAGGGCATTGACGGGTGTGCCGACCGGAGGCCCACCGTCCGCCGCGATTGCCGCGGGCAGCGTCGAGGCATTGTTGCTGATGCAGAGATTGTAGAGCGTCGAGAAAGTGGATGCGCTCAGGTTGCCGCTGAAGGTGGCAAGATCGACGAGCGGCAGCGCGGTCTGGCTCTCCCGCGTCCAGTCTCCTTCCAGGGTCATTCTGAGCCGATCGGAGGCGAGCCACAGCAGCTTGCCGCGCATTGCGACCACGCCCGTGCCGCCGAACCGGTTCGAGCTCCGGTACCCCGGACTCGGCCAGGCTGTCGCCGGCGTGACGACGAACGGCGTCTCGCCGTAGGGGGAGTTGGTCGGGTACGGGATGACGCGCTGGTAGCCCTGCTGGTTCTGCGAGGAGAAGGTGATGCTCGAGAGCAGCTCATGCTTGATGATCGGAATATCGGCGCTGAAGGCGATGTCGCGGCGGTTGAGGCTGCCGCCGGTGGCCTGTGCGACGAAAGAGGGCTTCTCGCCGGGCTCGCGGGTGGTGATGCTGATGGCCCCGGCGATGGTGTTCGCGCCGAACAGCGTTCCCTGGGGGCCCTTCAGGATGGAGATGTTCTGCACGTCGAGCAGATTTACGTTTGCGCCTATCGTGCGCGCGTAGTAAACGCCGTCTACGTAGACGCCGACCGCGGGGTTGATGTTGAATGCGAAGTCGGACTGGCCGATGCCGCGAATCGATGCGGACAGGACCGAGCTGTCGCCGGAGAACGGCGCGCCAGCGGTCAGGGTAACCCCGGGCGTGAGGTTGCTCAGCTGGGCAAGGCTCGTGATATTCTGATTGCGTAACGTCTCGGGCGTGAAGGTCGTGATGGCGATGGGCACGTTCTGCACGTTCTGGCGGCGGTACTGCGCGGTGACCACAACTTCGCGCAGCTCTGCCAGTGGATGCGGTCTGTTTTCGGAGCGCGCTTGCGCAGCGGCGGCAGCGTAGGCGCCGGAGAGGCAATAGCCGCCGAGTGACAGCAGCACGAGCGGCGCGAATGCCTTGCGTTTGACGGTTATGATGTTCATGTTTTTTCCCCCTCGTACCAGCTTGGGCTAGTTTTTGGCCCCCGGCCGGCGCCTGTCGCTCTCAATCCGGCAAGAATCGGCGCTGCGAGGCGGGCCAAGGTGCAGGAAGGGAATCAAATCGGCGGGTGGAAGAAACCACCCTTTGGGGTGGAAATGCCGCCGGCGCTGCGGGGCCGGCCTTGTCTGTTTAAGGGCGCACAGGCAGCCTAGGGCCTGTACACCCACCCCTACACCGGGAACATTGCGTCATGAGACTGTTTTCCCAAGACCGGACCGAGCTGCTGCGGGTCGAAGGGCTCGATAAGCGCGGCAACGAGCTCGTGATCCGCGGCCAGGCTTTCGGATCGATGCCGATTACGGCGATGCTGGGGCCACAGGAGGTGCGCAAGTTCCTGAAGTTGCTCAACTTTAGGCTGGTGCTATTCCTGCTCTCCCTGCCGTTCCGGCGGGCGCGCTAGCCGCCGCCCCATGCCCGGTCGAGGCGCGAAGAGGGGATGCGGGCGCCCGCAGCGCGCGGCCGACGTCTTGTCTTGCTTGGGAAAGTCCGGCTTATAATTTGAGCGCGGTGCCGCTTTGCGGCCGGTCTGCCGGTTGTAAGTCGCCCGCTCGCGATGGGGGGGAATCGGATGACAACTGAGCTTCCGCTGCCTGCAGAGACCATCCGCGAGTTCTCCAGCGGTCGCGGCCGTACGCCGGACCTAGGAACTCGCGGCACAGAGGCACAGAGGCGCAGAGCAGGATCATGATCGAGCCGAGTCCCGTCGCGCTCGAGGACCCGGTCTGTCCGATCCGATCGTCGTCGGTCAACAGGACCAAGCTGCGGCCGCCTTCTTGCAAAGGTCCTCTGGTCGAGCGCCCCCATCTCCTGCGGCGCCTGCAGGGGCGGGCCCGGCCGAGGCTGGCTCTCATCCAGGCGCCTGCGGGCTTCGGCAAGACGAGTCTGCTTTCCCAGTGCTTCCATGCGGCGCGCGCCGACGGTAAGGCCGCATGGCTGAGTCTGGATGCAACCGACAACGACTGCGCTCGTTTCCTCCAGCATCTGCTCGCGGCCCTCGCGACGGTCGGCGTGCAGCTCGGCTCGGCGATCGAGGAGGCTTACGGCTCGAGTGCCGGCCTTCCGCCGCTGATGGCGAGCGATCTGTTGAGCAATGCAGTCGCCGATCTCGATGAGGACGTCGTCGTCTGCGTGGATGACTTTCACGTGCTGACGGATACGGCCATCGAGCAGTTCATGGCAGGTCTGCTTCAGGGGCCGGGCTCTCGTCTTTTGTGGCTCATCGCTACGCGAGCTACGCCGGCCGGATTGCCCCTGAGCCGGCTGCGGATGCGGGGGGAGCTCGTGGAGCTTTGCGCCCGCGATCTCAAATTCACGACCGAGGAGTCACGGCGTTTCTTCGACTCCGCAGCCGGGGTTGATCTCGCGCCGGCGATGGTTGAGCTGGTCAACGAGCGCGCGGAGGGATGGGTCGCGGGCCTGCAAATGGCCTCGCTCAGCCTGGCGGGCACGGACGATCCGGCGGTCACGATCCGGCGCTTCTCGGGCATGAGCCGTAAAGTGTCGGAGTTTTTGTATTCGGAGGTGCTGGCCAGGCTGGACAAGCAGACCTGTCGCTTCCTGCTCGATACCGCCGTGCTCACGCGCATGAGCACGGAGCTGTGCAATCACGTGACGCGGCGCTGGGATGCTCGCGCGCGGCTCGATGAGCTCGAAGCGCTGAACCTGTTCATCTTCTCGCTGGATGACGAGCGCAGCTGGTATCGATATCACCAACTGTTTGCGGAATTTCTCGAGCAGCGGCTGCGCGAGCTCGAGCCCGAGCGCGCCCGCGAGCTGCACGAGCGCGCGGCCGAGTGGCTCGAGCAGAATGGACAGGGGGTCGAGGCGATCGATCACGCCTTGAAAGCGCGCTCATTCCGCCGGGCGGCCCGTCTGCTCGATGAGCTTGGGTTGTACGAGCAGGGCCAGATGGTGTTGCAGGAGCGGCTGGTCGTGCAGATACCGCAAGAGGTTCTCGATGAATTTCCCAATTTGAAACTCGAGCGTCACTGGGGCTGGCAGTCGGACTGGGAGTTCACGAAATGCCGGCGTGACATCAACCAGTTCAAGCGTCTCGAGCGCGAGTGGCGCAGCGGCGCGCGCCCTGTGCCCCAGCGCGTGGATCTTGATTACCTCGCGGCAAAGATCGCGCATCGGGAGCTGATGCTGTCCTTTGTGACCGATAACATGGACGCGGCGCGCAGGCTGTGCGAGCGATGGCTCGCCGCGGGCCATCCGGTCGACGCCTACATGGAGCTCTCGGCCAAAGACGCTCTGAGGGCGGCGCGCCGGGAGCACTATGCCTGCGAGGACACGGGGCTGGCGTCTGCGGCACTTTACGAAGCCTACCAAGAGGCCCGGTTCAGCTTCGGGGCGATCTTCCAGGACTGCATCAGCGGCTTGTCGTTTCTGATGCAAGGGGATGCCGTGCGCGCCCGGGAGGTTTACGAGAGGGCGCTCGAGACGGCGGTGGCGCTGCACGGGCGGCTTTCCCGGCTCGCGTCCATGCCGGCGCTGCTGCTCGCCGAGGTTCACTACGAGCAGGGCGAGCTGCAGCATGCCCAAGCGCTCGTGGCCGCTTATTTGGGCGTGGCGCACGGACTCGGGTATGTGGACAAGCTGATCGCCGGATTCATGACGAAGTCGCGCCTGGAGTTCCTCGAGGGAAGGCTCGAGGCCGCGCAGTGCACTCTCGATGAGGCCGAGCGGTACGCGGCGAGGACCGGCTTCGAGCGACTGCGGGCGCATGCGCTCGCCGAGCGCATGCGCCAGCTCCTGCTCGCGGAGAAGCGCGACGAGGTGCTCGAGCTGGCGCGCGCCTCCGGGCTCATGGGCAGCAGCATTCGCTACCAGCCGCACGAGGCGGCGACCACGCGCGATGAGCTCATGGCGATCGCGTGGTCACGCGCCGCCTTTGCGCGCGGGGAGCTCGACGCACCGATCCGGCTGCTGAAGAACTGGCACCAGTTCACGATGGAGCGCGGTTGTTACCGCTCCTCGGTGCGCCTGGCCGTCGAGCTGGTGAGGCTGTTGCATGCTCGCGGCGATCTCGGCGCGGCCTGCCGGCACCTGTGCGAGGCGCTCGGGCAGGCCCGGGCGGGCGGGTTTCTGCGGGTATTCCTCGACGGAGGCGAGGAGGTGCGCGAGGTTCTGAACGCGGCCTTGTCGGGCTCGACCGCGTTTCGCCCGGCCGAGCTGGCCTACGCACACGTGCTTCGCTCGGCCTTCGGCAGCGCGCGGCGCTGCCGACCGGAGCCGCGAAGCAGTGGTCCCCACCGTCAAAAGCAGCACGTTGGACTCAATCGCCGGGAGCGAGACATCCTGGAGCTTGCCGCCGGTGATGTGCCCAATCGCGAGATTGCCAGGCGCCTGGCACTCTCGGAGAACACCGTCAAGTGGTACTGGAAGGGCATCTTCACCAAGCTCGACGCGCGGCGGCGGCTGCAGGCGATCAACCGCGCGCGGGCCGCCGGCCTCATTTTCTGATCCGATGCACTTCCACCCCTAAGGGTGGTTCTTCGCAGGTGGAGCCTGATTTATGTTACCACGGGTTCGAGGCAAAGAAGGTGCCAAAGCCATGAGCGATGAAACTCGAAAGCAGCTGCACGATCTGGGGTTGTCGATCCGGCGTCGAGTGCTCGGCAACGAATACGTCGATCGGGCGCTGGCGGGCGCTACCGACTTCAACCGGCCATTTCATGCGCTGCTCAACGAGTACTGCTGGGGCGCAGGCTGGGGCGGGGAAGGGCTCTCGATGAAAGAGCGCAGCATGATCACCCTGGCGATGCTGACCGCGCTCGGACGCACTCAGGAAATCGAGACGCATACGCGCGGAGCGCTCAACAACGGACTGACCCCCGAGCAGATCGCCGCGGTGCTGACACATGCCGCGATCTACTGCGGGGTGCCGGCCGCGGTCGACGGCTTCCGGGCGGCGGGCAAGGTGCTCTCCGGAAATGCCGGATGAATTCCTGCCCCCCGAGCGGGTGGGCTTCATCGGACTGGGGAACATGGGCTCTCCCATGGCCCGCCGCCTGCGCGAGGCCGGCTACACACTCACGGTTCTGGACGCCAATGGCGAGGCCGTCGACCGCTTCCGCAGCCGGGTAGCGTGCTCGGTTGAAACCACGCCTGAGGCGCTCGGCCGGGCCTGCCGGGTGGTCGTCACAATGCTGCCCGACGGCCGCGCCGTCCGTCAGGTGATTCTCGGCCGCGGGGGGGTGGCAGCCGGACTCGCACCGGGGGCGCTCGTCATCGACATGAGCTCTTGCGCGCCGAGCGGGACGCGCGCTCTGGCAGAGGATCTGGCCGCCTCCGGTATCGTCCTGATCGATGCGCCGGTGTCGGGCGGAGTGGCGCGGGCGCAGGAGGGCAGGCTCGCCATCATGGCCGGCGGGGACCCGGCGGCCCTGGCCCGCTGCGGCCGCCTGTTCGCAGCGCTCGGGCAGGTGTTCGCCACCGGACCGTCCGGCTCGGGGCATGCGATGAAAGCCCTGAACAATTACCTCTCGGCGATCGCGCTCGGCGCCGCGGGAGAGGCGATCATCGCCGGCGAGCGCTTCGGCATCGATCCTGCGACCATGATCCGCATCCTGAACAGCTCCACGGGCCGCAATACGGCCACCGAGCAGAAGTTTCCGGCTTTCGTGCTTCCGCGGACTTTCAATTCTGGATTCGCCCTCGGCCTGATGGCGAAGGACCTGCGAATCGCACTCGGACTGGCGCGCGAGACGGGGGCGCCGACGCTGCTGCTGGAAAGCTGCACGAGGCTCTGGGAGCGGGCAGAGCAGCAGCTGGGCTTCGGTGCGGACAACACCGAGGTCGTGAGGTACCTCGAGTCGCTGCCTGCGGGAGGGGCGGGTGGTTGAGCCTCGGCCCTACGAGCTCTATGCCATCCGCTACGCAAGTGCCCGGCGCAGCGCCGCCGAGGTCTTCGTGGGCGGCGATCCGCACGATGCGGGTCTGCAGATGGACTACTTCGTCTGGTTGGCACGCAATCGAGAGCGCACCGTCGTCATCGATACGGGTTTCGATGAGGCTGCAGCGCGCCGCAGGGGACGCGAGCTCACTCGCCGCCCGGAGGAAAGCCTGAGGATGCTCGGCGTGGATCCCGGAGCGGTCGAGAATGTAATCCTGACGCATCTGCATTACGATCACGCCGGCAATCTCGACTTGTTTCCGCGGGCAACCTTTCACGTTCAGGACAGGGAGATCGCCTACGCGACCGGCCGTTACATGGCCGAGCCGTTCTGCGCGCAGGCATACGACCTCGAGCATGTCCTGAACGCGGTCCGCTTGACGTATGCCGGACGGATCCGGTATCACGATTGTACGGACGAGGAGGTTGCGCCGGGCATCAGCGTTCACCACGTCGGCGGCCACACGCGCGGCCTGCAGGTGGTGCGCGTCTGGACGCAGATCGGGTGGGTGGTGCTCGCCTCGGACGCCATGCATTTTCTGGCGAACAGGGATTCGTGCCGGCCATTTCCCATCCTCGCCGACGCGACGGAAATGATCGACGGCTGGAAGCGGATCCGGCGCCTTGCGGACGCTGCTGACTACATCGTCCCGGGTCATGACCCACTGGTCATGAGCCGGTATCGGCCGCCGCGGCCACAGCTCGCGGGGATCGTGGCCCGGCTGGATGAGGAGCCGAGCCGGCCCGGCTGAATGTGTATCGCAGAGCGATCATAGGGGGAATGTTGACAGCTGCAGATATCGTCACGGTTGGGGCCGGACACAACGGCTTGGTCGCCGCAGCCTATCTGGCGGCGGCAGGCAAGCGCGTTCTCGTGCTGGAGCGCAACGCTTGGCCGGGCGGAGGTGTGGTCACACGCGAGCTGACGGTGCCAGGCTTCCGTCACGATCAACATTCGATGGCGCACATCTTCATCCAAGCGAACCCGCTGCTCCTCGCCGATGAGCTCGGGCTGAAGTCAAAGTACGGACTGCGCTATGTGTTCCCGGAGATTCCCATGCGCTCGATCTTCGAGGACGGCTCCTCGATCGCCCTGTACCGGGACAGGCGACGCACTCATGCCGAGATCGCCAGGCTCTCCAGGCGCGACGCGGACGCCTATGCGCGGCTGGCGGAACAAGCGGCGCACTGGCTGCCCATGCTTGCGGCGATGTTTTACACGGCGCCCATGCCTCTCGGGGCCTCGATGGCGCTGATGGATCAGAGCCGGGAAGGGCGCGCGCTCTGGCGCGTGATGCAGATGAGCACGCACGACCTGCTGTGCCATTATTTCGAGCACGAGCGCGTGCGGATGCATTTTGGGCGAATAGCCGGCGAGAATCTCATCTCACCCGATGAGAAGGCGACCGCCCTCGGGGTGTTCGTGTTTGTCGGCTTCCTGGAAGCCTACGGCATCGGCGTGCCAGTCGGCGGCAGCGGTAGCCTGACGCAGGCGCTCGTCGCGTGCATACGCGATCACGGCGGGCAGGTGCTCTGCGGCGTCGACATCGAGCGCATCCTCGTGCGCAACGGCCGGGCGAGCAGCGTACGTGCCCGGGATGGACGAGAGTTTGCGGCAAAGGAGGCGGTGATCGGCGCCATTCACCCGCACCATCTCGGCCGCGTACTGGAGGGGATCGACGCCGCCGTCGCCAGGGAAGCCGCTGAGACCGAGATCTCCCAGAACGCCTGCATCACCGTTCATGCGGCCCTGCGGGAGCCGCTGCGCACGGTCGCAGGCCAGCCGATCGATGCCGTGATGACCGAGCTTCTGCCGAACGAGTACGATCGCATGCGCCGCTCGTTCGACGACCTGCGCTATGGCGGACTTGCGGGCTATCCGTTGGTGGGCCTTGGCTCTCTCTCTCAGTTCGACGCTACGCGCGTGCCCGTCGGCCGTGCCACCCTGCATGCTTGGGACTACGTCCCCTATGCACGCGCCGACGGGCGCGCTTGGGACGATTGCAAAAGGGAGTACGCGGAGAGGATGCTGGCGCACATGCGCGGCTTTCTGCCGAATCTCACATCCGACAACATCCTTGCCTACCATTGCGACTCGCCCGTCGACATGGAACGGACGTCATCAAGCTTCCTGCGCGGGGACTTGCACGGCATTGCGACTTCCACGTATCAGATGGGCTCACACCGCCCGACTCCAGAGCTCGGCCAGTACGTGGTGCCGGGAATCGAGCGGTTCTACCTGGTCGGTCCCTTTCAACATCCGGGCGGCGGGGTATTCGGGGCGGGACGGGCGACGGCGATGCGCATCGGTGAGGACCTGCGCGTGGACTTCGAGAAGATATTGCGCCGCTGAGGGCTCGTCCACCGGCATAGGGCGGAGAGATGATGATGAGCACAACGACGCGACAGGCGGTGAATCTGAGCGGCAGGACCGTGCTGGTCGTGGGGGCCACCTCCGGCATCGGCCGTGCCGCAGCGCTCGCCTTCGCGCAAGCGGGAGCTAGCGTCGTGGTGTCGGGTCTTGGCGTGCAGGCGGGGCGCGGTGTCGAGTCTGAGATCCGCTCCCTGGGGCGAGAGGCGCTTTTCATCGAGGCGGATGTCAGCCGGGAAGGCGAAGTGCGCGCACTCATGCAGTCCGCCGTCGAGCGGTTTGGGCGCATACACGCCGCGGTCAACAATGCGGGCACGGAGGGCCGCTACGGGCCGGTTCAGGACATGACCGTCGAGGATTTCGATCGGATCATCGGCGTCAACCTCCGGGGTATCTGGCTCGGCCTGAAATATCAGATTCCGCACATGCTGGCGCAAGGCGGCGGGGCGATCGTCAACACGTCCTCTACGGCCGGCGTCGCGGCGATTCCCAACATAGGACTGTACGGCGCGAGCAAGCACGCGGTGATCGGGCTGACCAAGGCGAGCGCGCTGGAGGTCGCCCGCTCGGGAATCAGGATCAACGCCGTCGCGCCCGGGCCGGTGGAGACCGGTTTGTTGCACCGGATGGTGGGCGGTCACCTCGACACGGCGCAGATTGCCGCGAGCGTGCCCATGGGGCGGATCTCGAGCCCGGAGGAGATCGCGCAGGTCATCGTCTGGCTCTGCTCGGACGCGGCCTCTTATGTGACCGGGCACACCCTCGTGGTGGACGGCGGCCTGACGGCGGCGTGAGTCCTCAAACCGGCGGTTAGAAATCGCATATGCGGGTTCACTTGTGAGTTTGGGGAGGCGGTGAGATGGTGAACGCGGACAACGAGAACGAGACACTCGTGCTGCAATTCTTCGAGACCCTGAGCAGCGGCGACCTGGTGCGGCTGCGGGAGCTGTTCCACGAGGAAGCGACATGGACGCCGATGGTGCGCGGGATTCCAGGAGAGGGCGTGCATCGCGGAAGAGCAGGCATCGTCGATCGATTCCTCGCGCCGGTGCGCGGACAGTTCCAGCCCGGAGACCCCAAGGTGCTGCCCGACACCATCGCCTCCAAAGGCGCTCTGGTGCTCATCGAGACGCGAGGCCTCGGCCGGCTGGCCGATGGACGACCGTACGAAAATCGCTACGCGTGGGCGGTCGAGGTGCGAGACGGGAAGATCTTTGCCGTGCGCGAATACATGGACAGCTTGTATGTCGCGCGCCTTTTTCAGGTCGAGTCGGGCTGAGTGGGCTGCTCGACCTCAGCGCGCGGCCCGCCGCTCGAGCACGAAGCGGGCGAAGACGTTGATGATCAGCACGAAGCCCGTCACCAGGAATGCCGCCGCGTAGGCGAGCTTGTTGGCCGAGGCGAACGGCTCGTTGATGAACGTCCAGATCGCGTAGGTCAGGTAGCCGATCGGCGAGTGTGTGAGCCGCCCGTCCCACATGAAGTTCGACCAGCCCGCGGTGTAAAGGAGCGGCGCCGTCTCGCCCACCGAGACGGCGAGCGCGAGCAGCACGCCCGTCAGGATGGAGGGCATCGCCGCCGGCAGGCAGACCCCCAGAATGACCCGCCGCTCGTTGGCGCCGAGCGAATAGGCCGCATCCCGCAGGTCGTTGGGCACCTGCCGCAACGCCATCTCC
>JAJZLX010000219.1 GCA_021850555.1 Pseudomonadota bacterium
TACCCTCTCCCACTTGGCTCTCGATCTCGACCCGCCCGCCGTGGCGGCTCACGATGCTCTTGACCACAGCCAACCCCAGCCCCGCGTTCTGCTGCGAGCCGGTGCGGGACTGCTCGATGCGGTAGAAGCGCTCGAAGACATGCGGCAGATGCTGCGGCGCAATGCCGCAGCCGCTATCCGTCACAGTGATCACGACGTCCTGTCCTCTCGCGGTCGCGGCCAGTTCGACCGAACCGCCCGCCGGCGTGTGCGCGACGGCGTTTGAGATCAGATTGCCGATCGCCTGCTGAAGGAGCGTTCGGTCCAGCTCCGCACGCAGGCCCGGCGCACTCTCGATGCGAAGCTGCACCCCACCTTCGCCTGCAGCGGCCTCATAGAATGCGCCGACCGTAGCCAGCTCCTCGCCCACGTCGAGCGGCTCGCGCTGCAGCGCATCGGCGGCCGTATCCGAGCGCGCGAGGAAGAGCAGCGTGCGAATCAGTCGTGCAATGCGCGTGCATTCCTCGAAGCAGGAGCCGAGGACATCTCGGTATTCCTCCGCCGAGCGCGCTTTCCCCAGCGCCACCTCGATCTCCCCACGCAGGTTATTGATTGGGGTGCGCAGCTCGTGCGCCACATCGTCTGAGAACTGGGAAATGTGAGCGAATGACTGTTCCAGCCGGTCGAGCATGCTGTTGAACGTCTCGGCCAAGCCGCGGAGTTCCTGCGGCAGGCCGTCCGTCGAGATGCGCTCATGAAGCGTGGTGGCGCGGATGCGCTCGGCGGTTCGGCTGATCCCCTCGATCGGACGCATCCCGCCCCGGGCGATGAGAAAGCCCACGATCGCACACAGTACCAGCGATGCGCCGAGCACCAGCCAGAGCCGCTCGCGGTAGCGCGCCAGGAGAAATTCATCATGCGCCCGATCCAGCGCAACCTCCAGAAATCGTGGTTGGGCTCCGGCAATGGGCGCCATGAGCGTCAAAAAAGGCTCCCCCTGGCGCGAGAGGATCTGTCGGCTCGCACCGCCGTTCGCGGGGACCACCGCGAGATCCGCCTTCGTAGGTACGGGCAGCTGTCTCGAGAGGCCCGGAGTCTCGATCAGCACTCGCCCGTTCGAATCCAAGACGCGCACGTAAATGTCCGGTCGATGCCCTGGTGCCCGCGGCGCCTCGAAGGGAGACGAAGCGCCATGCTGACCACTCGAGGAACCCAGCAGAAGAGACGCGTTCTCGAGATTGTCCTTAAGATCGTGCAGGTCCTCCCGATACATACCATTGACCAGCACCCAGTAGAGCGATCCCGTCGCCACGATGATGAGCGCGAAGGCGGACAGCACATACCAAATGGTCATGCGCAAGGCGATCGACGGGGGGCGCCGAGAGGCGCGCCCGCCGCAGGCGCTACGCTCAGGCGCGTTGCTCGAGGACATATCCAACGCCGCGCACCGTATGAATGAGCTTTGCGTCGAACGGGTCGTCCACTTTCGAGCGCAATCGCCGCACGTGGACTTCGACGACGTTCGAGTCGCTCTCGAAGTTGATGTCCCAGACCTGCTCGGCGATCAGCGTCCGTGAGAGCACCTCCCCGCTGCGCTGCAGCAGAAATGACAGCAGCTGGAATTCTTTCGCCGTCAAGTCGAGTGTCCGACCGGACCGTCGCGCCCGGTGACGTCCGAGATCAAGCTCAAGATCTGCCATCCGCAATACCGTCGACTGCCTGGCTGGTCCACGGCGCAGCAGCGATCGCATGCGCGCCAGAAGCTCCGAGAAGGCAAAAGGCTTCACGAGATAATCATCCGCACCGAGTTCCAGCCCCTTCACCCGGTCGCGAACCGCATCACGAGCCGTCAGGAACAGGACGGGTGTCTCGATCCCCCGGCGCCGAAGGTCCGTCACTACGCTCCAGCCATCGCGCCCTGGCAGCTGCACATCAAGAATGATGAGGTCGTAGGGTTGCGTCTCGGCCATGTGACTGCCGTCCTCACCGCTCTCTGCGACATCGGCGATGAAACCATTCTCTTCCAGCCCACGCTTGAGATACGTAGCTGTCTTTCGCTCGTCCTCGACAATCAGGAGTTTCATCGGGGCACTGCGAACCGGTTAAAGCACAGGTGGGGTACGCGCATTCTACTGCGTTCGGTCGGCCGCGGTCACTCGAGATGACAAGCGCTGCCGCGTCGCCGGTCTCCGGGCCGGCTAGCCCTTGAACGGCGTCTCGGAATCCAAGTCAACCCTGGCGCGGTGTAAATCCTGGATCAGCCGCAGCTCGCGGAATTCTCACGCGAAACGCGCCGCTGTAGCGCCGGTCCGAAAACACACTTGCCAAACGGTCACACCACTCGCCTTCATATCCGCCAACCCGTGTGCCGCCAGCCGACGGATACCCTGCAAGGCCGCCTTCGGGGTCTTGGCCAGACAGGATGGCGAGGGAATTCGGCGCACAGCTCGACGTGCTCACCTTGCTCGGCCGACCATGAGACGCGGTAGGTGTAGTAGCGTGACACGTTAATTACGAAACATAATGAGCGCTAAGCTTTCGATCTGCCTCGCGCCGGGTGAAGGTCCACTCGATACCGCATCGAGCGGCGTTGCGTCGCCGTTGCCAGGCTGCCACCTCGGTGGCAAGGGCCCTCGGCTCGCTCGAGCAGCGCGCCAGACATTGACGCTGCAGCACACCGATCTCGATCTCGGCCATATTCAACCAGCTGGCGTGGGTCGGGGTGTAGTGAAGCTCGATCCGGCGCAGCAGGGTGGCCGCGGTCTTCGCGCCGAGCACCTCTACGAAGCTCTCGGGCCAATGGGTATTGAGATTGTCCAGAACCAGGTGGATCTTGCGCACCTGAGAGTACCCGCGGCGCACGAGCTGGCAGACAAATGCCACGAAGTCGATCTTGGTGCGCCGCGCGGTGACCTGAGCGAATCGTCGCCCGCCGCGTGGCTCGACGGCGACGAAGATGTTGCAGGTCCCGGCCCGCTCGTACTCGTAGTCCTCCTTGGCGAGCCTGCCGGGCTTGGCCGGCAAGGGTTCGCGCGTCTCCCGCAGCAGTTGCTTGCATTTCTCATCCAGGCAGATCACCGGCTCGCGCTCATCATAGGCGCGGGCATACAGCGCCAGCAGCTCGTACATGCGTCGGCGGTACTCCGCGGTGATCTCGCCAATGCACCACATCAGCTTGCGCCAGGGTTTGAGGAGGTTTTTTTTAGGACACGTCGGATCGTCTCTCGGCTGATGTTCCTCATCTGCGGGTGGCGCCGCGCCGCCTCGGTCAGCAACGCGATCGTCCAGCGCTGCGCACCCGCGGGCGGTGCCGAACAGGCCAGAGCCGTGATCTGTGCCTCGGCATCCGCCTCGTACCGCTTGGGCTTGCCGGGTCGAGGCTCATCGTGGAGCGCGAAATCAAGGCCACCCTTCAGATACGCGGCGCGTGTTCGCCAAACCGCCGTCCGCCCTACGTTCAGCACCTCCATG
>JAJZLX010000166.1 GCA_021850555.1 Pseudomonadota bacterium
GTTCAGCGAGCGGTGGGCCCCGAAAGTCATCGCCGAGATGAATGACTACCAGTTCAAGCTCGTGCGGATCCAGGGCGATTTCATGTGGCACGACCATCCCGAGACCGACGAGACTTTTGTCGTGCTCGAGGGCCGGTTGCGCATCGACTATCCGGACGGCTCCGTCGAGCTCGGGGCGGGCGAGATGCACATCGTGCCGAAGGGCGTGCGCCACAAGCCGAGCGCGGCCGAGGAGGTCAAGCTGCTGTTGATCGAGCCGCGCGGGGTACTGAACACCGGTCATGAGGGAGGGCCACGGACGGCGCAGAGCGACGTGTGGATCTGAAGCCCGTGTCCTGCCCAAGTGGATCAGTCATGAGTCAGGTCGGGTCCTACGTCGTATCCGACGATCCGGCCCGGCTCGATCCGGGTGTGATCCATGCATTCCTTCGTCGAGCATACTGGTCACAGAGCATCCCGGTCGAGGTCGTGGAGCGGGCGATTCGGGGATCGCTGTGCGTCGGGGCCTACGATGAGGCCGGCGGGCAGGTCGGTCTCGTGCGCCTGATCTCCGACTACGCGACGTTCTGCTATGTGTGTGATGTGTTCGTTCTCGAAGAGCACCGCGGACAGGGCCTGTCCAAGGCGATGATGGCAATGGCGATGACGCATCCGCGGCTGCAGGGATTGCGGCGCTGGCACCTCGTGACGAAGGATGCGCACGGTCTGTACGCGGGGTTCGGATTCGAAGCGCCGGCTCATCCCGAGCGCCACATGGAGCGAGTCGATCCGCTCGTTTACGCAACAGTCGAGTAGGTCGCCCGCTCGCGCCGCCGCAGTGCCACCGACAGCGGCACGGTCACCAACATCGCGGCTGCCACGGCCGTCAGGGCCGGGCCCGGGCCGAATCGGCTGATGGCCTCGAGGCCGATGATCGGGCCGAGGCTGCCGCCGATGTCCCCGAGCACCTGGTACATGCCGATCGCCCGGCCGTAGCGGTCGGCGCTCACCAGTTCTCCCAGAATGACAACCAGCGGCACGTTGATGCCGCCGAGACCGATGCCGAGGACGCTCATGCCGACAATGGCCGCTATCATCCGAGATGAGGCCGCAAGGAGGGCGAATCCGGCCACACAGCACAAGGAGGCCGGCAGGAGCAGGTCAGCCTTGCGGCCGTGACGGTCGATCCACCGTCCGGCGCCCAGCGAGACGAGCGCCGAGCTGCCGATCATCGCCGCCATCAGGATGCCCGAGGAGCCTTCGGGGCCCAGAGAGCCGAGGGTGAGGTGCCGATCCTGCAGGATCAGCACCAGGGCGGCGAGAATGACCCCCTGAATGGCGAAGAACACGATGAAGTTGAAGATGCAGACGAACCAGAGCGATCCGCTGCGCAGCAGCTCCCGCATCACACCGCGCGCAGCGGGTCTGGAGCGTGCACCGTCGGTGGAGGGCGCAGCAGCCCGCGTCGGAGCGATGAAGTAGGCCGCGATCATCCCGCCGAACGTGATGCCTGCGGCCGAGAGAAAGGCAGCCCTCGCCGAGAGCAGATCCGCCACCAGTCCCCCGAGCACCATGCCGGCCGGGACTCCGAAGCTCAGCCACATCCTCACCACGGCTGCGGCCTTACCGCGCGTGGCGGCCTCACTCATGATCAGTGCCGCAGTGAGCGAGCCGACCATCAGGAGCGAGGAGCCGACGCCCCAGAGAACCCGGCCGAGCAGAAACCAGGCGATGGCATGAGGGCTTCGCAGTCCGGCGGCAAAGCACAGGGTGGCGAGCCCCTGAACGCACAGTCCCGCGAGCAGTGGCCAGCGCGCACCGAAGCGATCCACGAGGTGACCGGTGATCGGGTTGACGGCGAGGCGGGTGATGCGGTTCAGCGCGAGGATGAGCCCGATCATGGCCGGGGTGATGCCGAGGGCAAGACCCACGATCGGCAGGATCGGGAATACCACCCCGCCGCCGAGGCCGCCCGTGAAGGCAAGTGCGCAGAGGCCCCACAGCGAGCGCTGCGCGCTCTGGGCGCGGCTCATCGCCTCGCGACCGGCATCAGGATTCGCCCAGCCGTTTGATCAGCGGCGCGGCTGCCAGAAGAATCCGCAGCTCTTGCGCATCGAGTCCCGCCAAGGCGATGGCGAGCCATTCCCGCTTGGCGGCACTGCGCTCTTTTCTCACTTCAGCGCCCTTGGCCGTGAGCGCAAAGAGGATTCGGCGGCCGTCGGCCGGATCGGGCCGGCGCCGGACGAGATTTTCTTGCTCGAGGCCGCCGAGGATCGCGCCCATGGACTGGGGCTTCATCGCTTCGGCGCGGGCGAGGTCGGCCGCCGTCATCCAGCCGCTCTGTTCCAGCCGTGCGAGGGTCGCATGCTGCGAGAGGTTCAGCCCGCCGGTGTGCCCTTGTGAGCGCAGGCGGCGCAGGAGCTGGCCCACGGCGAGCGCCAGATCGGCCGCAAGCGTTTCAAGGGGCAGTGAGGCATCGGCGCGACTCATGGCGCCATGATATTGATAGACAGTTAAACTGGCAAGGTAAACTGATTAAAAGAATCGCCGTAGCGGACTGACGTCGGTCTGGATGAGGCTCCAGGAGATGAGGGAAACGGCGGCGTCTCACAGGAGCGTGGCTCGCAGCAGCATCAGCGCGATCGTCCACATGGTGAGTGCGACCAGCGCATCGAGCACCCGCCAGGCGCCCGGGCGGGCGAACAGCGGGGCCATGAGGCGGGCGCCGAAGCCGAGGCCTGTGAACCAGCCGAGGCTCGCGGTGCAGGCGCCGGCAAGAAACGCCGGTCGCAGCGCGGCCGGTTGCCGCGCACCCACGCAACCGACCAGGAGAATGGTATCCAGATAGACGTGCGGGTTGAGCAGGGAGACCGCGAGCGTTTGCGCCAGCGCGCCGCGCGCCGACTGCGCACCCGCACGGGATCCGGCATGCAAACACTCCCCCGAGCATGCCCGGCGGGCCGCGCCGAACCCATACCATCCCAGAAAGCAGGCGCCCGCGAGCGCCGCCGCCTCGAGTGCCGAGCGGTCACGACCGATCGACACGGCGAGTCCGCCGACACCGATCGTCATCAGCACCACGTCGAGCAACACGCACACGGTGACGACCAGTGGTACGTGCATGCGGCTCAACCCCTGCCGCAGCACGAACGCGTTCTGGGCGCCGATGGCCACGATGAGCGAGGCGCCAAGGAGGAGGCCGGTGGCGTAGGCCGCTGATGAGCCGGGCTGCATGCGGCCAGTCTCACCGCCGGACGCTGCGGGGGCCATCAAGAAGTGCTAATGTCGATGAAGAAAATCTAATGTAGGTCGCGGAGTGTCTCCATGCTTGACCCGTCATTGTGCGTATTCCGGCGATTATGACCGGCCGTTCCGGCCGAACGTGACCGGCGATTCCGCCGGGTCGGCGCTGTGAGGGTTTATTACTCCGATCGGTCACGTTCCGTCAATGCTCGCGACGCTCTGGTCC
>JAJZLX010000111.1:0-15106 GCA_021850555.1 Pseudomonadota bacterium
CGTGAAAGTCGCACCCGGCCGCGCCGGCGACGCCGTAGTGGCTGTCGAGGCTGCCGAGCAGCTCCAGAAGCTCCCGTGCGGCGAGCTCGCGCTCGCGCCGGTAGGCGTGATACTCGAAGCGCCCCAGATCAAAAGCCATATCCGCTTCTCCTCGCTCAGAACTGCCACGCCACCGAGCCCAGCCAGCGGTTCTGCGCGCTGCCGGGGGGGCGGTACAACGGTTGGGAGCTGCCGGGCAGCCGGTTGGCCCACACCACGCTCAAGGTCATCCCCCAGGGTGCCGCCCAATCGAGCCCCAACCCATAGCCCGCCCACACGTGATGGTTAGACAGGTTTGAATTCTCATAGCCCAGATTGGCCTGCCACGAGGGGTAGGGATGGGCGAGAAAGTCCCCGTTGGCATAGTCGATGAACACCCCCGGGGCGAACACGTTCCCGCGCCACAGCAGCCGCTGACGCAATTCGACCGTCAACAGCACCCCGCGCGTCACGGACGCCTCCGCCGCGCTGAACGCCCTCACCCCCGTGGGGCCGCCCACAGGCAGCTCCTCGTACGGATCGAGGTTGTGATCGCTCCACTGCCCACGCACGTTCCACAGCGTGTACAGCCCCCCCTGGCCGAGATCCACCTTCGCGAGCGCGTTCCACATCACCTTGGTGAAGCGCCCGAGCACCCCGGTGGTGTCAGGCGCGGCAAGCCGCTGCGAGACCTCGCCGCTCAGCACCGAGAGCGCCGCGCTCCAGGTGTCACCCCAGAGCACTTGGTTGCGCTCCCCCGAGTCTCCCGAAAGCGTCGCCTCGGCGGCCACGATGCGCCTGGGAGCCGCCGCCGGCTGCCCGATCACCGTGAGCTTCGAGCGGGTCCACACTCCATCGAGCGACACTCTCCAGTCGCTGCCCAACCCTCGAACCAGCGGGTAGCCGAGCCCCACCGCCGCCGTATCCGCCAGACCGCTCGCTTGCACCTGCGGTACGCTGTAGGTGGTGCGCGCACCGTTCAGATCCACGCGCATCCCTCGATACCCGAGCGGCAGCGACACTGCCAGGGCGCCTGTCGCCTCGTGCCGGTCCGTATCCTCGAACGAGCCCGTCCACACATCCCCCATATGCAGCAGGTTGTTCGCGCTCAGGCTCACTCCGGCGCGGTTCTGACCGCTTTGCGGCACCCCGTAGTTGTCCATGCTCACCGCGCCGGTCACCCGCGCCTCGCTCGCCGCGGCCGCAATCTGCACCGCCGTCTGCCCGAGCCCCACCCCGGCCGGTGTCAGTGTCAGGGGTGCAAGGCGCACCCCCGGGGTGTCCTGCAGCAGCAGCTGCGCCCGTTCCATCCCACGCTTCTTCAGTACGCAATCGCCGAGCCCGTTCGGACACAGCGCCTCGCGCGCCACGCGCCGCAACCGAGCGCTCGCCACGTGCGAGGTGTTGCTCTGGACACGCACCGCCCCCACGCGCCCCTCGAACACCCGGAACGTGAGATTCCCGGTGTGCTCAAAGCTCCGCCAGTCGCGCCGGGTGAGCACCACGAGCGCCACCAGATCCCCCGCCTGACGCAAGCGTACCGTTGCGGCGCGGGCCAGGGCCTGAGCCTGCGCCAGATCGAGCCGGCGGCCGCGCTGTGCGTGCAGCACTTCGCTCAGCACCGCGCGCATCCGCCGTTGAATGCGCCCGGACCAGCCCACTCGCCGCACGCTGGGCGACGCCGTGGCCGCCCGCGCCGGGATCACCGGGCCGAGCAGGCACGCCGCCACCACCCACACGAACGCCGCAACGCGCACGCGCGTGGCATATGAGTTCATCAACCGTCCCCCAGCCCCAGGGCTGTGCATTATTAGACTTAATCCTAATTGGAGCGGGCGGTGGCGATTTGAGACGTGCGATCCATTTTTCAGTCGCCGGACGGGTGGAACATCACGCCTGTGCGCGAGTTCACGGAATTCCCGCAGCGGCGGCAATGCGCAAGGCGCGTCGCGGCGCCCAGGCCCGGAGTGTGCTAACGGCCCCCGCGGGCCTCAAGACGGTGAAGGGCTGCGGCCTTGCCAGCCGGGACTACCGCGCTCGCCCGCGAGTGTCGGACTGCAGTGAAATGCCCGGCGGCACGCGAGTGCGCGCACGCCTCATCGGGCTTACTCGCCGAGGCCGCGAACAGGCGGGCACGGAGTGCTCGAGTGAGCCGCCCTCAGGCGTCCGGCACAGCCTTCTCACTGACCATCGTCAGCACATCGTAGGCTGCCACCGTCTCCCCCTCCTGGTTGGTGATCTGCGTGTCCCAGCGCACTTCCCCGTAGCCCTGGCCGATACGCAGCGATTTCTCCTTGCAGGTGAGACGCACCTTGATGCGATCGCCCGGCTTGACAGGCTTGGTGAAGCGCAGCCCGTCGATCCCGTAGTTGGCGAGCACCGGTCCAAGCGGCGGATCGACGAACAGCCCCGCCGCCGCCGAGATGAGCAGGTAGCCGTGTGCGACCCGGCCGCCGAAGATCGGATTGCGGCGAGCGGCCGCCTCGTCCGTGTGCGCATAGAAGCGATCACCGGAGAGCTGCGCGAACCGCTCGATGTCCTCCTCGGTCACCTCCCGCTGCCCCGAGTTGAAGGTATCGCCTATCTTCAGCTCCCCGAAGGGCTTGCGGAACGGGTGCGCGCCGGGATCAAGTTGGCGCGAGCCCTTCACCCAACGTCCGGTGACGGCCGTCAACACCTCGGGGGTGCCCTGCACCGCCGTGCGCTGCATGTAGTGCAGCACGCCGCGAATGCCCCCCAATTCCTCTCCGCCGCCGGCGCGTCCCGGCCCGCCGTGGACCAGATGCGGGAGCGGGGAGCCGTGACCGGTGGATTCCTTGGCGCAGTGCCGGTTGACCACCAGCACGCGCCCGTGCAAGGGAGCGAGCCCGAGCACCAGGCGCGCTGCGATCGGCTCCTCGGCGGTGAACACCGAGCCCACCAGGCTGCCGGCGCCGCGGCGGGCGAGCGCGATCGCCTCCTCGAGGCTCGCATACGGCACCACGGTGCTCACCGGACCGAAGGCCTCGACCTCGTGGATCGCCTTCGCCCCGGCGGCATCCTTGCAAAAGAGCAACGTGGGAGCAAGAAACGCGCCCCGATCGGCATCGGCTCCGGCAGGCGAGAGCTTTCCGTCACCGCCATAAACGACGTCGGTCTCACGCTCGAGCTTCGAGACCTGCTCGAGCACCTCGCGCCGCTGGGCGAGCGAGGCCACCGGCCCCATCCTCACCTGCTCCTGGCGCGGGTTGCCGACGACGACCTTGCCCAGGGCCGCGCGCAACGCCTCGATGACCGCACTTGCCTGGGCGGCCGGTACGATGGCTTTGCGGATCGCGGTGCACTTCTGGCCCGCCTTGGCCGTCATCTCGCGCGTCACCTCGCGGATGAACAAGTCGAACTCCGGGGTGCCCGCCGCCGCGTCCGGCCCCAGGATGCAGGAGTTGAGCGAGTCGGTCTCGGCGGTGAAGCGCACCGAGTGATCCACCACGGCCGGATGCGTACGGAGCCTGCGTGCCGTGGAGGCCGAGCCGGTGAAGGCGACGACGTCCTGGCAGCTCAGGTGATCAAACAGGTCGCCGACGCCGCCGCAGATGAGCTGCACCGAGCCCTCCGGCAACAGTGCCGAATCGATGACGCGCCGGAAGGCGAGCTCGGTGAGGTAGGCGGTCGCGGTGGCCGGCTTGACGATCGCCGGCACACCCGCGAGCAGCGCCGGGGCGAGCTTCTCGAGCATGCCCCAGACCGGGAAGTTGAAGGCATTGATGTGCACCGCCGCCCCCTCGAGTGGGACGTGAATGTGCTGGCCCAGGAATCCGCCGGACTTCGACAGCACCTCCACGGCGCCATCGACATGCACGTGACCGTCCGGCAGCTCCTTCATTCCCTTGCTGGCGTACGCGAACAGCGTGCCGATGCCCCCGTCGATGTCGATCCAGGAATCGGACTTGGTCGCGCCGGTGGCATACGAGAGGGCGTAGAGCTCCTCTTTGTGCTCGGTCAGGTGCCTGGCGAGCCCCTTCAGCAGCGCGGCGCGCTCGTGAAAGGTGAGGCGACGGAGATTCGGTCCGCCGACCCCGCGCGCGTGATCGAGCATGGAGGCGAAGTCGAGGCCTTCGCTCGTGGCGCTCGCGATGACCTCGCCGGTGGTGGCGTCACGAAGCGCAGTGGCGTTGCCGGCGCCCGAGAGCCATCTGCCGGCGATGAAGCTTTGTAGCTGCATGGGGTTGCCCAATGTAGTAATGAAGGCGGCGCGCTTTGTCTCGAAGTCCCTTATCGGCCGGTAAATCTCGGCTCCCGCTTCTGCAGGAAAGCGGCCACCCCTTCGGCGTAGTCGGCGCCGAAGCCGAGCTCGCGCTGATAATCGCGCTCCACATCGAGCTGCTGCTCGAGCGTGCGACCCCAGCCTTCGTGCATCGCCTGCTTCGTTCGCGCCAGCGCGCCCGTCGGCGCGCTGGCGAGCCGGCGCGCGAGCATGTCCACTTCGCCCGCGAAGTCCTCGTCATCGATGCAGCGCCAGATGAGGCCCCAGTCGGCCGCCTGCCCGGCCGCGAGCTGCTCGCCGAGCATCGCGAGCCCCATGGCGCGCGCCTGACCGAGGAGTCGTGGCAAAAGCCACGTGCCGCCGGAATCGGGCACCAGGCCGATGCGGGAGAACGCCTGCACGAAGCTCGCCGAGCGCGCCGCCACGACGAGGTCACAGGCGAGCGCGAGGTTAGCCCCGGCACCGGCGGCGACCCCGTTGACCGCCGCGATGACCGGCAGCGGCAGGCGATGCAGGGCGAGCACCAGGGGCTTGTAGTTGCGCTCGATCGACTCGCCGAGATCCGCCGGTGCGCCCCCGGGCGCCACGGTGCGCTCCCCGAGATCCTGCCCCGCGCAGAAGGCGCGCCCCGCCCCCGTGATGAGGAGCACGCGGGCGGAACCGGCCTGCACCGTCGAAATCGCATCTCTCAACTCCGCGTGCATCTCGGCGTTGAGGCTGTTCAGACGCTGCGGCCGGTTCAGCGTGAGCCGGGCGATGCCGTCCGTCATCTCGAAGAGGATCGTCTTATAACTCATCACGAGTCCCTCGCCGCGTCATTTCTCATCGTAATCGAGCTCGAGCTCCGCCGTCTTGCAACGCGACTGGCACGCAAGCACATAACCCTGCTCGACCTCCCAGTCCTCGAGCGCGTAGTTCTGCATCATCTCGACCTCACCGCGCAGCACCTTCGTACGGCACGTCGAGCACACGCCCGAGCGGCAGGAGAACGGCAGATCGAGCCCGGCGCGCTCGGCCGCATCGAGCACGGTCTGCTCCCCGATCCTCATGGTGAAGGAGCGGCGCCGTCCGTCGAGCGTGACCGTCACTTGCGCAAGTCCCGCCGCCTCGGGGCTTGCCTTCGCGTCCGCGGGCCTCGCCGCGGCCTCACCGGCAGCAGCCGCCGCGAAGTGCTCGATCCTGATTCGATCCGCCGGCACGCCGAGCTCGGCGAGCGCGCCGGAAACCGTCGCGGCCATCTCGCCGGGGCCGCAAAGGAAGTACTCCGCCACCGCCTGAGGCACGAAGAACGCGCCGCTCAGCTCCCTCACCTTGTCCGCATCGAGCCGGCCGTTGTAGAGCGCGACTTCCTGCGGCTCGCGGCTCATGAGGAAGTGCAGCGACAGCCGATCCGGGTAGCGGTCCTTCAGCCCCTTGAGCTCCTCGAGGCCCATGGTGCGCGCGGCGCTGCGATTGCCGTAGAAGACGATCATGTGCCCACCGGCGCCGAGCACGCCGCGCGCGACCGAGAGCACCGGCGTGATGCCGCTGCCGGCGGCGAAGGCCACGCGAACCCCCGTGCCGAGGGGCCCGGCGTGCGGGGTGAAGCTGCCGTTGGGCGCGAGCGCCTCGAGAGTCTGCCCGGCGCGCAGTCGTGAGAGAAACCCCGACATGCGCCCGCCCGGCTGCACCCGCGCCAGGATGCGCAGCGGCCGCTCCTGCGGAGCGTTGATCAGGGAGTAGGTCCGCCGGATCTCCTCCCCGTCGATCATCGCGCGCAGCACGATGTGCTGGCCGGGCCTGGCGGAAAATGCCTCCTCGAGCTCGGAGGGCACCGCGAGCGCGACGCTCAGCGCGTCCTCGGCCTCGGGCTGCGCCTGCGTCACGCGCAGGGAGTGGAATTTCAACATGCGGGACCTAGATGCATTTGAAGGTGTCGAAGGGCTCGAGACAGGCGCTGCAGCGGTAGTGCGCCTTGCAGGGCGTGGACCCGAACTCGCTCAATCGCTCCACCGACTCACTGGCGCAGCGCGGGCACGCGATGCGCCCCGAGGGCGTGCGCTCGACCGCGATGCCGTACGCTTCGAGCTTTCGCCGCCCCTCCTCGCTCAGCCACTCGGTGCTCCAGGCCGGCCACAACACCGTCTCCAGCACGACACCGGCGAGGCCCTGGCCGACGAGCGCCTCGCGGATCGACCTGTGGATCAACTCCGTGGCCGGACAGCCCGAGTAGGTCGGCGTGATGCCGACATGCACCCGCCCTTCCTCCCCCAGTCTGACGTGACGCACGATGCCGAGGTCGACGACGCTGACCACCGGAATCTCCGGGTCCATCACCGTCTCGAGCGCTTGCCAGACCCGTCGCACGAGCGGCTGCGCCCCCGGTGATCGAGCAGCGGCTACCATGTCGCCCCCGGGTGGGCGCGCTGCAGGTGCTGCATCTCGGTGAGCAGGTGTCCCAGGTGCTCGCTGTGCACACCGCACTTGCCGAGCCACGGGAAATACGCCGGCGGCGGCTGCCGCAGCGTAGCCTCCTCGAGCGCCGCGGCGACTCTTGCCTCCCAGCGGCTGCGGATCACCGCCAGGGGCGGGGCGATGCCGTGGGAGGCCATGTGCGCATCGAGGGCATCGGGCGTGAGCAGCTCGCCGGTGAATCGCCACAGCTCATCGAGCGCGGCCTGCGCGCGGGCGTGGCTCTCCTCGGTTCCATCACCCAGGCGCACGAGCCACCCGCAGCTGAAGCGCCAGTGGTAGCGGCACTCCTTCATCGCCTTGGCGGCGATGTTGGCGAGCTGCTCGTCCGTCGAGCCGATGAGGCTGTGGTAGAGCTCGACTTGCCACGCATCGAGCAGTGCCTGGCGCACGATCGTCTGGCCGAAATCCCCGTTCGGCTGCTCGGCGAGCGTGACGTTGAGGAACTCCGGCGCATCGCGCAGGAAGGCGAGCTGGTCCTCGTCGCGGCCCCGCCCCTCGACCTGCCCGGCGTAGGCGAGCAGCAGCCGCGCCTGGCCGATCAGATCGAGCGTGATGTTGCCGAGCGCCAGATCCTCCTCGAGCGTGGGCGCATGGCCCACCCATTCGCTCAGGCGCTGGCCGAGCACGAGGCTGGTGTCGGCAAGGCGCAGCAGGTAGCGGAAGCGCTCTTCGGCCGACACCGCCCCCGAGTTGCATTCGGCCGCGATGGTCATATGTTCTTGACGTCTTCCGGGATGCTGTAGAAGGTCGGGTGCCGGTACACCTTGTCGCGGGCCGGCTCGAACATCGCCTCCGCCTCCTCGGGGTCCGATGCGACGATGTCGCTCGAGCGCACCACCCAGATACTCACGCCCTCCAGGCGGCGGGTGTAGGCGTCGCGCGCGTGCTCGAGCGCCATGCGCGCATCGGCGGCGTGCAGGCTGCCGACGTGCTTGTGCTCGAGGCCCGAGCGCGCGCGGATGAAAACCTCGTAGAGTACCCAGTCTTCGTTCATGACCCGTGATCCTCAGCTAGCCTGCGCATACCCTGACCGGCCCGCCCCGGCCCGATCGCCATGTTTGTGGGCGTACGCCGCCGCCGCCTCGCGCACCCAACGGCCCGACTCGTGCGCCGCGCGTCGCGCGCTCATGCGCTCGCGGTTGCAGGGTCCCTCGCCCTTGAGCACCGCCTGAAATTCGCTCCAGTCGATGGGGCCGCTCGCGTAGTGCTGGCTCGCCTCGTCCCAGCGCAGATCCGGGTCCGGAATCGACAGGCCGAGGAAGCGGGCCTGGGGCACCGTCACGTCGATGAACTTCTGGCGCAGCTCATCGTTGCTGAAGCGCTTGATCCTCCAGCGCATGGACTGGGCCGTGTGCACGGACTCGGCGTCGCTCGGGCCAAACATCATGAGCGACGGCCACCACCAGCGGTTGAGCGCATCCTGCGCCATCTCGCGCTGCGCGCGCGTGCCGCTGCGGGCGAGAGTCAGCATGATCTCGTAGCCCTGGCGCTGGTGAAAGCTCTCCTCCTTGCAGATGCGCACCATGGCCCGGGCATAGGGACCATAGGAGCAGCGGCACAGCGGGATCTGGTTCATGATGGCCGCCCCGTCGACCAGCCAGCCGATCGCCCCGATGTCCGCCCAGGTGAGCGTCGGGTAATTGAAGATGCTCGAGTACTTGGCGCGCCCCGCGAGCAGCTGCCCGATCAGCTCGCCCCGGGAAACCCCGAGCGTCTCGGCGGCGCTGTAAAGATACATGCCGTGTCCGCCCTCGTCCTGCACCTTGGCGACGAGCACCGCCTTGCGCCGAAGGCTGGGAGCGCGGGTGATCCAGTTGCCCTCCGGCAGCATGCCGACGATCTCCGAGTGCGCGTGCTGGGCGATCTGGCGGATGAGAGTCTGCCGGTAAGCCTCCGGCATCCAGTCCTTGGGCTCGATCTTCTCGTCCCGATCGATGCGCTCCTGGAATCGCCGCTCACGCTCGGCCTCACCGGCCGGGGTGAGGGACGCAAGCTCGGCTCCGGGGGAGTCGAGAGCCTGGGTGTACATGGTGGATGCTGCCAGGGCTGATATGATACAAAAACTTTAAACCTAGTCTTATTTTTGTGTCAAGAACATTCCATGACAGAATCGCCGGCTCCGAGACCCTCCGGTGATCCATGGACTTTGCACGTGACCCGCATGCCGCAGTCGATGCGCTGCTGAGACGCTTTCGCAGCCAGCGGCCGCTGCGCGGCGGATCACTCCTCATCACGATCTTCGGCGATGCCATCGCGCCGCGGGGCGGGCGGGTGATGCTCGGGAGCCTGATCGGGCTCGCTCGACCCTTTGGGCTCTCCGAGCGGCTGGTCCGCACCTCCGTGGCGCGGCTCGCGGCCGAGGGGTGGCTCACGGCCACCCGTCACGGCCGGCGCAGCGAATACCGCCTGACCGACAACGGGGAGCGGCTGTTCGCCGAGGCCACCCGCCGGATCTACGGCGCCAGTCCCAGGGCCTGGGACGGCCGCTGGACTTTGGTGATCCTGCCGCCCGCGGGCGGTCCGCCCCGCCGCACGTTGCGCGAGGAACTGCGCTGGCTCGGCTTCGGGGCACTCGCCCCGGGGGTGTTCGCGCACCCCTCCTGCTCTCTGGAGGAAGCGCGCAGCTGGCTCGAGGCGCGCGAATGCGCCGGGGAAAGCTGGCTCTTCAAGAGCGCCGCCGAGGGGCTGGAGCACGATCGGCGGCTCGCGGCTGCGGGTTGGGACCTGGCGGGGATCGCGCGCCGTTACCATCGGTTCCGCGACGTGTTCGCACCGGTACAGAGCGCGGCCGGCCTCGCACCCCTCTCGCCCCAGGCCGCCTTTCTCGTGCGCACGCTCCTCATCCACGAGTACCGCAAGATCCATCTGCGCGATCCGCAGCTGCCGCCCGATCTGCTGCCCCGCTCCTGGATCGGCGCCGAGGCGTACGAGTTGTGCAGGAGTCTGTACGCCGCGGTGTTCGCCGGCGCGGAGGAGTATCTGACACAGACCGCGCAGGCGGCGCAGCAGATGCTGCCGCCGCCGGGCCCCGCGGTCTATGCACGATTCGGCGGGCTGACGGACTGCTGAGCCCGGATCCGGATCAGAGCCCAACAGGCTCCTGGCGCCAAGCGGGACCGCAGGTGCGCTCAGAAGCGCGGCGCACGTTGCTGCACGGCAGGCTCATCCCGAGCCTCGCGGTCTTGCGACCCGCACAGGATCCGGGCTTCAGCGGCTACCAGGTGTTGGGCTCCCAGTTCTTCTCGGCGCCGTTGCTGAGCTCGCCGACCACGATGGTGTGCTCATCCTTGTAGAAGTGCGGCGGCACGGGAAGATTGAGCGGCGCCGGCGAGCCGTCCATGACGCGCGCCGCCAGGTCATAGCGGGAGCCGTGGCAGGGACAGTAGTAGCCGCCGGGCCAGCTCGCCCCGAGCAGCGGGTCCCCGACCATCGCGTGCAGCTTCGGCATGCAGCCGAGGTGGGTACATATCCCCACCGCGACCAGGTATTCCGGAACGATGGAGCGCTGGATGGGATTCCAGCCCGGCAGATTCGCCGGCTGCTGATCCGCCTTGGAGAGCGGGTCTTTCAGCGTCCCGTTGAGCGTCGGAAGCCGCTTGAGCTCCGATTCTGTGCGCCGCAGCACGTAGATCGGGCGGCGTCGCCAGGAGGTGACCAGCATGTGCTTCGGCTGCAGCTTCGAGATATCGATGGTCACCGGGGCCCCGAGGGCGCGGGCGGTCTCGCTCGGCTCCATGGATTCGATGAAGGGCGTCGCGGCGAGGGCCACGCCCACAGCGCCGACCGCTGCGGTCGCCGCGGTGAGCATACGTCGTCGGGCCAGGTCGGGTTCGGACTCTTCGCTCGGCGTGCCGGGCATGGTATTTACGCCTTCGGTCATGCTGACGTCCTCCGCTGGAGTGATCCCCAATGGTAGCGGCCCCGAGCGTCGGCGTCACTAAAACAGCCGGACCGCACGCACAGATCCCCGGCCCGGTGGGCAAATGGCGCAGAAAGCCCCGTACCTCTACGGAGTCCTCCTCACTCCCTCCAGTTCCCCAGCCGTTGCGTGAATACCCGCATGAAACGGTTCGCCTGCTCTCCGTCCATGACGCGATGGTCGATCGTCAATGTGGCATAGCAGCGCGGACGAGCGACGATGACATCGCTTCCCGAGCCGGGCCCGCCCGGCATGCGGCTCCCGGCGGGTCCGTCCTGCTCGAGCACCACGGCGCGCTTCTCGAGCTTGCCTACCCCCAGGATGGCCGCCTGCCCCTGATGCAGGATGATGGGCGCGGCCAGCAGGCTTCCACTCACCCCGTGGTTCGAGATCGTGAAGGTGCCGCCGCGCACATCCGCCGGCGTCAACTCGCCCGAGCGGGCCCTGCGAACGAGATCCTCGATCCCCCACGCGGTCTGGAACAGATCGAGCGTCTCGGCGCGGCGCAGCACGGGCACGACCAATCCTCCCGGGGCGGCCGTGCCGATACCGAATCCCACGGTGTCAAACACCTCCAGCGCATCGTCCGTCCAGCGGCTGTTGGCCTCCGGCACCTCGCGGATGGCATCGACCGCCGCACGCACGAAATACGCGGTCAACGTCAACGCGACGCCGCGGCGCTCGAATTCACCGCGATGGTGTTGGCGGTGCGCAAGCACCGCGGCCATGTCGATCTCGAACACGGTGGTGACGTGCGGAGCGGTGTGCAGCAGGCTCTCCACCATCCGGGCGGCGGTACGCTTGCGCACCGCGGAGTGCGGCACTTTGCGACTCGGCACCGCGCTCAGGTCACCGGGGGCGCCTGCAGGGGACTTCTCTTGCTCCCCCGCCGCGCCTGCGGCATCGCCCCGCGATACGCCGCTCTGCCCACGCTCGGCCGCAGCGCGCAACACATCGTCGACCGTGATTCGCCCGCCCTCGCCCGTGCCCGCCACCGCCGCCGGATCGAGTCCATGCTCGGCCAGCAGACGCCGCACGGCGGGACTGAGGCGCATCGCACCGCCACCGTGGCCCGGGACGGCCGGGCTCGAGCGCGCCGGCACCGTGGCGGCAGGGGCAGGCGCGCCGTCCGTCGAGCGCGGCTCGAGCGGCTCGCGCCCCGCCGCGGCAGCTGTCGCGGCCCCGAGCGCTGTGGCCGCTGCGGCGGGCTCGGGCGCGCGAGCGTCGGCCGGCAAAGCGCCCGCAAGGCTGATCCGCCCCAACAGATCGCCCGGCGAGACTTCCTCCTGCTCGCCCTTGGCGATCTCGGTGAGCACGCCGGAGGCCGGCGAGGCCACCTCCACGGTGACTTTGTCAGTCTCGAGCTCGATCAGCGGCTCGTGCTGCGCGACGGACTCCCCGACCGCCTTGAGCCAGCGCAACACCTGGGAGCGCGTGCCCTCCTCCTGGTCCGCCGGCGCCCGGACCTCCACCGACTGCTGCGCCATGCTCAGATGCTCGCGATCGTACGGATGGCGCGGGTGATCGCCTCCACACCCGGCACGGCGGCCTCGAGCAGCACGGGGCTGTGCGGACTCGGAATATCCGGCATCGCCAGCCGCTCGAGCGGCGCGTCCAGGCTGAAGAACGCCTCCCTGGCGAGGGTGGCGGCGATCTCGGCGCCGAAGCCGGCGGTCAGGTTGTCCTCGTGCACGATCAGACACCGGTGGGTCTTGCGCACCGAGGCGAGCACCGCCTCGCGGTCCCAGGGCGAGAGCGTCCTCAGGTCCAGAATCTCCGCTTCCACGCCCGAGGCGGTGGCGGCGAGCTCGCAGCGCTCGACCATCGCTCCCCAGCTCACCACCGTCAGCTCCCCGCCCTCGCGCACCCGCCGGGCCACCCCGAAGGGCACGACGTACTCATCGCCCGGGTAAGGCCGCCGGGCCCACGCGCCATCGAGTAGCGCGCGGTGCTCGAAGAACACGGTCGGATCGTTGCCGCGCAGCGCGGTGCGCAGCAGCCCGGTGGCGTCCTCGGCGTTCGAGGGCACCGCCACACGCCAGCCGATGCCGTGCGCCCAGGCGACCTCGTTGGTCTGGCTGTGCCAGGGATCGCCACACTTGAAGAACCCGCCCGGCATGCGCACCACCATGGGCGCGGCAAAGCGATTGCGGGTTCGCCAGCGGATCGTGCCGCAGTCATTCAACTGCTCGGCGGCCGGATCGGCGTACTTGCGGAACTGGATCTCCGGCACCGGCAAAAGACCCGAGAGCGCCATGCCCACGGCCCGCCCGATGATGCCTTCCTCGGACAGGCTCGTATCGAACACGCGCGCCGCTCCGTATTTCTCCTGCAGCCCGAGCGTCGCGCCGTGCACGCCGCCCTTCGGTCCCACGTCCTCCCCAAAAACCATCATGCGCGGATTGAGCGCAAGCTCGACATCGAGCGTGCGCCGGATCGCGGTCAGCATGTTGATGCGGTTCGGCTCAGGCACGGCCTGTGTGCCGCAGCGAGCGCGCTCGAGCCCGAGCGGGGCGAGACCACCCTGCTCCTGAAGCTCCGGCTGCCCGTCCGCGCTCTGCTCCGAGAACACGTAACGCGTCACCTGCGCCGGATCGGGATGGGGCCGTGCGAGCGCCTGCGCAACCGCGCTCGCGACCTCCTGGCGCGCCTGCTCGGCGAGCAGCGCCCACTGCGCCTCGGACATCTGTCGGGGCACCAGCTGGCGATACAGCCGCTGCAGCGGATCGTTAGCGCGCTCGCGCGAGAGCGTCTCGGCTGACTTGTAGGCCTGCGTGTCCTGCCCCGAATGCCCGCACAGGCGCGGCACCGTCAGGCGCAGCAGCGCCGGAGCGCGCTGTCCGCGCACATAACCGACCGCCTCGCTCACCCGCTCGGCGGCCTGCTGCGGATAGGCGCCGTCGCCCTCGAAGAGGGCGAGGCCCGAGAACGAGCGCAGGTTCGCGGCGATGTTGCCCCCCGGGGTCTGCAATCGCGAGCCGACCGAGATGCCGAAGCCGTTGTCCTCGATGTAAAACAACATCGGCAGAGTCAGGGTCGTCGCCAGAGTGAGGGCCGACCAGAATCCGGACGTCGCGACCGACGCATCCCCGCCGAGCACCACCGCGATGCTGCGCTCGTAGCTCGCATCACCGAGGATCTCGCTGTGGTAGCCGATGGCCTGGGCCCAGCCGGCCGCGGGCGTGTACTGGGCGCCGACGCCGCCGCAGGCAGGCAGCACCGTGGGGCCGCCGCGGCCGGGCTTGTTGAACACCACGCCGATGTCGCGGCCGTCGCTGAAGGAGCCGGCTCGCGCCAGGGGTCCTGCCGCGGCCTCCTCCACTCCCACCCCGAGAGCCAGCATCAGCGGCCGGGAGCGGTAGTACACCGTCACCCCGTCGTGCGGATCGGTGAGCTCGAGGCCGAGCAGAATCTGCGCCAGATCGTGCCCGCGGGCGGAGAACTGATAGAGCACCTGCCGCTCGGGCAGCAGGCGCGACTCCTCGATGTCATCCAGGGCCCGGGAGAGCTGCAGCAGGTGCGTCACCCGATGCCAGTCGGTCTGACGCCCCGAGGAGGGGGCGCGGCTGTCGAGGGAAGCCGCGGATGCGAGGGCGGGCATCGAGACGCTCCGAGCGTGGAAAGATCGGGAATAGCCTATGCCGTCATCTAAGAAATAGGCTTGCTTGTCTTGCTGCTATTTCCGATGTTCTGGCAATATTATTGCTTACAAGCCGATTTTGGAGCATTACCGTGGCCCGCCCGCCCGATCGCCTCGACCGCCGCATCCTGGAAGAGCTCCAGCTCGATGCGCGCATCACCAATCAGGAGCTCGCCAAGCGGGTTGGTCTCTCCCCTGCGCCCTGCTGGCGGCGCTTGAAGCGCCTGGAGGCAGAGGGGTTCATCTCCGGCTACGCGACGCTCCTCTCGGCCGCGGCGATCGGCCTGGCCGTGCAAGCCTACGCTCTCGTCTCGCTCGAGAATCACCACCCCCAGACCGTCCAGCAGTTCGACCAGATGGTGCGCGAGCGGCCGGAGGTGCTCGAGTGCCACTCCATGAGCGGCCCGAACGACTACCTCCTGCGGATCGTGGCGGCGAGCATGGAGGCCTACGAGCGATTCCTCTCCACGCACGTGCTGCAGCTTTCCGCGGTGCGCTCGGTCAACACCAGCTTCGTGCTGCGCACCAAGAAGTTCACGACGCGGCTGCCGGTGGACTGAGCCGACCCGCAAGCCGCTACCGCAGCGAAGCGAACCCGAAGGCGAGCGCCCCGGCCGACTCTAGCCTCTTGGCACCCAGCGCCCGCCATTTGCGATCCGGGGAGCGCGCAGCCGTATCCGTGCAGGAGGCCTGAGGCCACCCGGGCTGAGCACAATCCCTCCTTCGATGGACTCGCCGGCCGACTCCCAGGAGAGCCGGGAAGACTCGCAAGCACGATGGCCGCGGCAGCCCGTTCCTGGCATTCTGCCCCCACCACCGGCGCGAGCCCTGT
>JAJZLX010000111.1:15116-21235 GCA_021850555.1 Pseudomonadota bacterium
CGGCGCAACACGAATCGGAGGTATTTCCAGGATGAGCGCAGCAGGTCTGTTTGATCCGGCGAAAGTCGGAGCCCTCGACGTTCCCAACCGCATCGTGATGGCGCCGATGACCCGCAACAGGGCCGGGGCGGGCGATGTCCCGCGGGCGCTCAACGCCGAGTACTACGCCCAACGCGCCGCCGCCGGTCTCATCATCTCCGAAGCGTCGCAGATATCGCCCGAGGGCAAGGGCTACCCGCGCACGCCCGGCATCTATTCGACCGAGCAGATCGCCGGCTGGCGGCTCATCACGGAAGCGGTGCACCGCAAGGGCGGACGGATCTTTCTTCAGCTCTGGCACGTCGGGCGCATCTCCCACCCGTCCTTGCAGCCGCACGGAAGGCTGCCCGTCGCCCCCTCGGCGCTGAAGCCGGCGGGCGATGCGATGACGATGTCAGGCCCCCAGCCGTTCGTGGAGCCGCGGGCGCTCGACATCGGGGAGATTCCGCACATCGTCGCCGCCTACCGTCAGGCGGCGGTCAATGCCCGTGAGGCGGGATTCGACGGCGTCGAGGTTCACGCCGCCAACGGCTATCTCCTTGACCAGTTCCTGCGCGATGGCACGAACCGGCGGACGGACGCCTACGGCGGCTCCGTGCCGCACCGGGCGCGGCTGCTGCTCGAGGTGATCAGCGCCGTCTCCTCCGTGCTCGAGGCGGGCCGCATTGGCGTGCGCCTCTCGCCCATCAACCCGTTCAACGACATCCGGGATTCCGATCCGCAGACGACTTTCGAGTACGTCGCAAGCCAACTGCGAGGCCGCGGTCTCGCCTATCTGCACGTCTACCAGGCCGGCTCCGATCCATTCGACTGGGAGCGGCTGCGGCGCGCCTTCGGCGGCACCTTCATCGTCAACGGCGGTTACGATCGGGCAAGGGCGATCGCCGCGATCGAGACCGGCGCCGCCGATCTGGTCGCCTTCGGCGTCCCATACCTCGCAAATCCCGATCTGGTCGAGCGGCTGAGGCGCGCCGCGCCGCTCAACACGGCGAACCCGGCGACCTTCTACGGCGGGGAGGGCGAGGGCTACACGGACTACCCTGCCCTCGCCTGCACCGGCACATAGCCGGCGCGCTCCCCGGCGTCGATCCGGGGGTACCGGGGGCGCGCTGTGAGACATGCGCGCCCAGCACGGAACATCCGGCGCCCGTTGTTCTTCAACATCGCGGGCGGGATCATCGCGATGCTCATGGGCGGGGGCGCGGTGTTCGGTGCGATCAACTTCAGCGTGGTCGCGTTCCGCTTCGCCGTCACCCCGGCGCTGCTCGCGGCGGGGCTGGCAAACGCGCTTCTCATGGGCCTCGCCGGCGGCCTGCTGCCGGCGATGAGGGCCGAGCGCAGGCCGGTCGCCGCCGGCTTGCGCGCCGGCTGAGACTCGCGAGCCGCAAGCGGGCGCAAGGCTCCAACGGACTCGTGCGCACAATTCCCGCTCGACGTGAGCGCGGGAATCAGGCTATAAGGATGCCAACCATGAATTCCCCCGATATCCAACCTTCTCATGATGCGGGCCATGTAGTCGAAGGACAAATGACGCGCACGGTGCGCGTCATCGGACTGGGAATCGCCGGCATGGTCCTGTTGGCGATCGCCATGGGCGCGTGGCGCGCCATGGCAAGTGCGCAGCCGGCGAGGGAGGCGCTCGTCACCGGCCTCACCACCGCCGAGGTCATTTTTGCCGCGGCGCTCATTCTGCTCGGCAGCATCGTCGAAGGCTTCGGCTACGGCCTCTCGCTCGGTACGCGCTGGCCGTACACACGAAACATCATCGTGCTGATGCTGCGCGGGGACCCGGAGGCGGCGCATCGCGTGCTCGCCACGGCGGTCGGGCTGACCGCCCTGGCTCTCGCCATTCTGCAGCCGGATTACACGACCCTCCTCGGGCTCGGCCTGATCGTGCTCACGGCGCTTTTCGGGATGGGCACCCTCTATGTTCTCGCCGGCCGCGCGCCGGCTTTCGTGCACGGCACGCACGGGCTGTTGGCCTACCTCGTATTCATCAACTACCTGGTGGCGGTGAATTTCCCGGCCGCGCATCTGGGCGCCTACCTCGCCAGCGCCTTCCCCCTGCACGCCGTGCTCTTCGCCGTCTTCATGGGCGGCATGGTCACCGGCCAACGCGGCTTCGGCAAGCCGATCGAGCCGTTCCTGCGGCCCGCTCGGACGGCGCAATGGATCTTCGTCGTGCACGGACTTGCCGCCCTCGCGCTCCTGGGGACCCTGGGCTGGCTGAGCGCAGGCTATCCGGTGGCCTTCGGGCTCGCGCTCCTGCAGGCCGCGGTGGGCTTCTTCCTCTTTCACGCGGTGAACTTCAAGCCGAAATCCCCCGGGACCCTCGTCGTCTTTCATCAGCTCATGGCCGTGCTCATCACCACCGCCATCGTGCTGCAGTGGCATGGGTAGGGGCGCGGCGCATCGCCGGCACGCCGGTGGCCGCGCGGCAGCTCAGAGCACCTCGAAAATCCCCGCCGCACCCATGCCGGTGCCGATGCACATGGTGACCATGCCATAGCCCGTCTCGCCCCTGGCGCGCATGCCGTGCACCAGCGTGGCGGTGCGGATGGCGCCGGTCGCCCCAAGCGGATGGCCGAGGGCGATGGCACCGCCGTGCGGATTGACGAGGGTTGGATCCAGGTCGAGGTCGCGCATGACCGCGAGCGCCTGGGCGGCGAAAGCCTCGTTGAGCTCGATCCACTTGAGCTGCCCCTGCTTGAGGCCCGCGCGCTCGAGGGCGGCCGGGACCGCCACTTTGGGCCCGATGCCCATCACGGCCGGCGGCACGCCTTTGACGGCGAAAGTCACATAACGGGCGAGCGGAGTCAGGTCGTAGCGCTTCAGGATCGCCTCCGACACCAGCATCACCGCGGCCGCCCCGTCCGAGGTCTGCGAGCTGTTGCCGGCCGTGACCGTTCCCCTGGCGTCGAAGGCGGGCTTCAACTTCGCGAGCGCCTGCGCCGAGGTGTCGGCGCGGGGGCCCTCGTCGTCGGCCAGGGTCCTCGTCGAATGGCGCACCTCGTGGGTCTTGAGATCCGCTATCCGCACCGTTGTCTCGATGGGCGAGATTTCCGCCCGGAATGCGCCCGAGGCTCTCGCCGCCACCGCGCGCCGGTGCGACTCCAGGGCGAACGCGTCCTGGTCCTCGCGCGAGACCTTCCACTGGCTGGCGACCTTCTCGGCCGTGATACCCATTCCATAGGCGATCGCGTAGTTCTCGTCCTTGGCAAAGATCTGCGGATTCAACGCCACCTTGTTGCCCATCATGGGCACCATGGACATCGACTCGGCGCCGCCGGCGATCACCACGTCGGCTTCTCCCAGGCGGATGCGGTCGGCGGCGATCTGCACCGCGTTGAGCCCCGAGGAGCAGTAGCGATTGACCGTGATGCCGGGGACGGTGTCGGGCAATCCCGCGAGCAGCGCGCCGATGCGGGCCATGTTCAGGCCCTGCTCGGCCTCGGGGAAGGCGCAGCCGACGACGACGTCGTCGACGAGCTGCGGCTCGATGGCCGGCACTTGCGCAAGCACGCTCTTCAATGCGTGCACCAGCATGTCATCCGGGCGCACTTGGCGCAGCATGCCGCGCGGGGCCTTGCCGACCGGGGTGCGGGTCGCGGCGATGATGTAGGCATCTTGAATCTGTCGGGTCATGACTGTTGCGTCCTCCGCGGTCTTCAATTGCGCAGCGGCTTGCCGGTGGCGAGGGTGTGGGCGATGCGCTCCTGGGTCTTGGGATTTTTCAGCAGCCTCAAGAAGTGCCGCCGCTCGAGCTCGAGGATCCACTGCTCATCGACCTCGGTGCCGGGCTCGACATCCCCTCCCGTCACGACGTCGGCGATGCGCGAGCCGATCTCGAAGTCGTACTCGCTGATGTAGTGACCCTCGAGCAGGTTGATGAGCTGCCCCTTGATCGAGGCCGCGCCGGCGCGGCCGGCGACCGGGAAACGCCGGCCCGGAAGCGGCGGACGATAGCCGGCCTCGGCGAGCGCGAGCGCCTGTTGCTTGGCGACGTAGAGCAGCTCGTAGGGATTGAACAGCACCACATCGCCCGCGCCGAGAAACCCGAGCTCGCGCGCCTCGATGGCGCTCGTGGCAACCTTGGCGGTGGCGATCATGAAGTAGTAGTCCTTGAGCGAGGCGAGAAGATCGCCCTTGCTCTCCCGCGCCGCCCGCAGAGCGAACTCCTTGCAGCCGCCGCCGGCCGGCAAGAGGCCCACGCCCGCCTCCACGAGCCCGACGTAGGACTCGAGCGCCGCCACCACACGGTCGCAGTGCAGCGCGAACTCGCATCCGCCGCCGAACACATAGCCTTCGGTCGCCGCCACCGTCGGGATCTCGCTGTAGCGCAGGCGCTGGGAAGTCGTCTGAAAGAGCGCGATCACCCCGTCGATGCTCGCCCAGTCGCCCGCGGCGAGCGCCGGCCGCAGCGACTCGAGGTTGGCGCCGACCGAGAAAGGCGCCTCGGTCTGCCAGATCACCAGCCCCTTGAAGCGTTGCTCGGCGAGGTCGATGGCCCGATTCAAGCCCTCGAGCACTTCCGGGCTGATCGAATGGACCTTGGTCTTGAAGGAGGCCACCAGGATGCCATCGCCGCTCGTGAAGGCGCGCACGCCGGGATTTTCGTACACGGTCTCCCCCAGCGTCCCCCTGCTCTCGCCGAGCACGGTGGCGGGCCACAACTGCCGCCGATACACATCGAGCGTGGAGCGTCCCACCAGGGCATTGCCTGCGGCATCGTACGATCCTTGAGGGAAATGCACCCCCTGGCGCCCCGCCTCCCGCGCCCACGCGGGCAGTGGCACGTGCGCCAGCGCCTTGCCGGCGCGGATGTCCTCCTCGATCCAACCCGCCACCTGCGCCCAGCCGGCGGCCTGCCAGATCTCAAACGGTCCGAGCTTCCAGCCGAAGCCCCAGCGCATCGCCAGATCCACGTCCCGAGCCGAGTGGGCGATGTCCGCCAGGTGACAGGCGATGTAATGGAATGTGTCGCGAAAGCAGGCCCAGAGGAACTGCGCCTGGCCGTGATCGCTCTCGCGCAGGCGCCTGAGCCTCTGTGCCGGGTCCTTGATCGCGAGGATCTCGGTGACGCTTTCATCGGCCTTCGCCCCGGCCGGGACATACCCGCCGCCGGCCGGATCGAGCACCTGAAGATCCTTGCCCTTCTTGAGGTAGATGCCGCCCTTCGTCTTGGCGCCGAGCGCGCCGGCCTCGATCAGCCGAGCGAGCCAGGGCGGGCAGCGGAACAGGTCATGCCACGGATCCTGCGCCAGCGTGTCCTGCATGGTCTTGACCACGTGCGCGAAGGTGTCGAGCCCGACCACGTCGGCGGTGCGGAAAGTGGCCGACTTCGCCCGCCCGAGGCGAGGCCCCGTGAGGTCATCGACCACATCGAAGCGGATGCCGTACTTTTCGGCGTTGGCGATCGTCGCCAACATCGAGAACACCCCGACACGGTTGGCGACGAAGTTCGGGGTATCCTTGGCCCGGATGACTCCCTTGCCGAGGGTGGTGACGAGAAAGCGCTCGAGATCATCGAGCACCGACGGACTCGAAGCCTTGCAGGGGATGATCTCCGCCAGGTGCATGTAGCGCGGCGGGTTGAAGAAGTGCACGCCGCAGAACCTCGGGCGCAGCCCCTGCGGGCAGGCCTCGGCGAGCTTCTCGACGGACAGGCCCGAGGTGTTGGTCGCAAAGATGGTGCGCGGCCCGAGGCGGGGGGCGACCCTGCGGTACAGCTCGCTCTTCCAGTCGAGGCGCTCGGCGATCGCCTCGATCACGAGGTCGCACTCGGCCAGCCGCTCGAGGTGCTCGTCATAGTTGGCGGGCTCGATGCAGCCGGCGCTCTCGCGCCCGGCGAGGGGCGAGGGTTGAAGCTTCCTGAGCCCCTCGAGCGCCTTGCCCACGATGCCGTTCTTCTCACCCTCCCCGGCCGGAAGGTCGAACAGGATCGTCGGCACCCGCGCGTTGACCAGGTGCGCGGCGATCTGCGCGCCCATCACCCCGGCGCCGAGCACGGCCGCCTTGCGTACGATGAATTTCGTCTCGGACATGTTTTCCCCTCAGAAGACAACCCTTTCCAGCAACCC
>JAJZLX010000427.1 GCA_021850555.1 Pseudomonadota bacterium
CTCAGGGGCTGCATCCGGTCGCAGGTCAGGGTTTCAACCTCGGGCTGCGCGATGCGGCACTGTTAGCCGAGCACATTGTCGCCGCCGGCGGTGATCCGGGTGTGCCCGAGCTGCTGGACGGCTACTGTCGTGCGCGCGCCGCGGACCGCGGCGGCGTAGTGCGGTTTACCGATTCCCTGGTCAGGCTGTTCGCCAGCCGCCTGCCCGGCGTGAGCGTGCTGCGCGACTTGGGCCTGGTGCTGTTCGATCTTTCCCCGCCGGCCAAGCGGGCTCTGGCGCGGGTGAGTCTGGGGTTCGGCGGCCCGACGCCGCGCCTGGCGCGGGGCTTGACCCTGACATGAGCGGCGTCCGAACGGATTGGGACGTGCTGGTCATCGGCGGTGGGCCGGTCGGCGCGTGCGCGGCGGCGCTGCTGCAGCGTGCAACCGCCAAGGCGCGTCGGTCGCTGACGGTCGGGTTGCTCGAGCCGGCGCGCCCTACGCCTCCGGCGCCGGACGCGCCACTCGACGCGCGGGTATCCGCCTGGTCACGCGCCAGCGAGCGCATTCTGCGCGCCGCCGGCGCCTGGGAGCACATGGCGCCGCAGCGCATGGAGCCCTACGAGCGCATGTGCGTCTGGCCAGAGACACTGTCGGCCCGCAGTCCGCAGGCGCTGATGTTCGATGCCGCGTACGCGGGTGAGGCCAATCTCGGGGTCATCGCGGAGAATCGACTGGCGCAGTGCGCGGCGCTCGAGGCGTTCGCGGCGTCCGGCGGGACGATCCTCCCGGAGACACTGTCGGCGGTGACGATCGGTGAGCAGGCGGTGCAGGTGCGTACCGGTTCTGGCATCGAGCGATGCCGGTTGCTGATCGGCGCCGATGGGGCCCATTCAAGAGTGCGCGAGGCGGTCGGCCTGTTCGCCCATGCGCACAGCTATGGGCAGAAGGCGATCGTTGCGAACGTTCGCACCGAGCGTCCACATGAGCACACGGCCTGGCAGCGCTTCCTGCGCACCGGGACGCTGGCATTCCTGCCGTTGGCCGACGGTTCGAGCTCCATCGTCTGGTCTGTCGACGAGGCGGTTGCGGGCGAGCTGCTCGGGATGGATGGACCGGCCTTCGAGCAGGCGCTGCTCACTGCGTCCGACGGCGTGCTCGGCACCGTGCGGTTGTGTACCGAACGTGCCGCGCTGCCCTTGCGCCGCGTACAGGCCGAGCGCTTCACCGCGGCTCGCTGCGCGCTGATCGGTGATGCCGCGCATGTGGTGCATCCCCTGGCGGGTCAGGGTGTGAACCTGGGCTTGCTCGATGCGGCGGCGCTCGCCGAGTGCGTGCTGCGGGCCCATCGGGCGGGGGAGGACCCGGGGGCGATGAGCCCGTTGCGCCGCTACGAGCGCTGGCGCAAGAGCGAGCTCGTGCCGCTGGCGCTGGCCATCGATGCATTCAACCGCTTCCTCGCCCATGGCGCCGGTCCGCTCTCGAGGCTCGCGCAGCGGGGGCTGTCCTGGGTCAATCGCAGCGACGAGGTCAAGCGTTTCTTCATCACCCGCGCGCTCGGGTTGGCGGGTGAGCTGCCCGAGGCCGCACGTCGGGGCGATGCCTGGCTCAGCTGAGCGGGATCCGATCGATCTTCGCGGCGCAGATGAAATCGTTTTCCGAAAGCCCGTCGATCGCGTGCGTGGTGTACTGCACGCGGCAATAGTTGTAGCCGATCTCGAGATCCGGATGGTGATCCTCGATGTTGGCGATGTGGGCGAGCGCGTTCACGAAGCTCATGGTCCGGTAGAAGTCCAGGAACTTGAACTCCCGTCTGAGGAACGGCCCTTCGTGGGAAACAATCCACTGGGGCGAGAGGTGCCTGGCCAGCGCTTCGGCCTGCTCGCGGGTGAGCGGCGGCACGCCACCCTCGCAAGGCTTGCATTTCTTGTCGGTCAGCTCGCTCATCGCCGGGCCCTCAGGCGCCCGCGGTCTCGGACGCGGCCTGCCTCTTGCTGAACTTGCGCGCCACGTATTGCTCGAGCAGATCCTGGAATTCCTCTGCGATGTGATCTCCCTTGAGCGTCACGGTCTTCTCCCCGTCCTCGTAGACCGGCGCCACGGGCCGCTCGCCCGTGCCCGGCAGACTGATGCCGATATTGGCATGCTTGCTCTCGCCGGGGCCGTTGACCACGCAGCCCATGACCGCGACGGTCATGTCCTCGACCCCCTGGTACTCGCGCCGCCACGCCGGCATCCGGTGGCGGATGTGCGTCTGGATGCGTTGGGCCAGTTCCTGGAAGACGGTGCTGGTCGTGCGCCCGCAACCGGGGCAGGCCGTCACGAGCGGCAGGAACGAGCGCAGGCCCATCGTCTGCAGGATCTCCTGGGCCACGATCACCTCCTGTGTGCGGTCGCCGCCCGGTTCGGGCGTGAGCGATACACGAATCGTGTCGCCGATTCCCCGCTGCAGGAGCACGGCCATGCCCGCGGTGGAGGCGACGATTCCCTTGGAGCCCATGCCGGCTTCGGTCAGGCCCAGATGCAGCGGATAGTCGCAGCGGCCGGCGAGCTCGCCGTAGATCGCGATCAGGTCCTGCACGCCGCTCACTTTCGCCGAAAGAATGATGCGATCGTGGGGCATGCCGAGGGTTTCGGCCCGGCGCGCGCTGTCGAGCGCTGAGAGCACTACCGCGTTGCGCATGATCTGTTGCGCGCTCAGGGGCTGGTCGCTGGCAGAGTTCTCGTCCATCAGGCGCGTGAGCAGATCCTGATCCAGACTGCCCCAGTTGACGCCGATGCGTACCGGCTTGCCGTAGCGGCAGGCGGTCTCGATCATCTCGGCGAACTGCGGGTCACGCTTGCTGCCACGCCCGACGTTGCCCGGATTGATGCGGTACTTGGCGAGTGCTTCGGCGCAGGCCGGATGCTCGCGTAGCAGCTTGTGGCCATTGAAATGAAAATCGCCGATCAGCGGCACGCCGGCGCCCATCTGATCCAGCCGGTCACGGATCCGCGGCACCGCCTCGGCAGCCTCGGCCGTGTTTACGGTGACGCGTACCAGCTCGGAGCCGGCGCGGGCAAGTGATTTGACCTGCTGAGCCGTACCCTCGGCGTCGGCGGTGTCCGTGTTCGTCATCGACTGGACGACGACCGGCGCGTCGCCGCCGACACGGATGGCGCCAATCTGGACGGGGACGGACGAGCGGCGGGGGATCGAGGACATGGGAACCTGCCAGTGACGGGGTGGGCCGTGGAGCCAGCCGATTTTACCGGGCCGGGCCGCCGGCCGCGACCACCGCCGCGGGTCGGGCGTCCCTCGCCCCGGGCATGCGCGGCGCGGACTCCAATCGAGCCGCAAGACTGGTATCATTACCGAGTCTCGTCAATCCGTCTGCACGGAGAGGGCCCGGCATGCCGCCGGGACGCCGAAGGCGCAATTTCCGCCCGGAAACGCTCAGGCACACGAACGGCAGATGATGCAGGCGA
>JAJZLX010000014.1 GCA_021850555.1 Pseudomonadota bacterium
CTTCGTCCAGGCACCCCCGGAAGGGTGTTTGCAGCGCATGCGATTCATCGTCGTTGCAAGTTCCTTGTCGGGCCACTTGCCGCCGAGTTTCCGCATCACCACAACCGGGCTGGGATGGCGATCGGCCGGATAGCGGCCGGTTTTGACGCGCGGGATGCGCACTTCGGTGTGCCGTCCACCAATCCAGTGGATCGTGAGGACGACTTCGTCAGCCGCATTGTCTAGGTCAATGACAACCTCGAGGACGAGGATGCGCACAATGCGCTGTTTAGTTCGGGTATCGGTGGTCGGTGCGTTCCACACCGCAGGCAGATCTTGCGCCAAAGCGAGAAGCGCGGCCCGGTCGATCGGCCGGCGTTGTGCGAGGCCGGCTTGCAGGGTAGCCAGACGCTCCTGAAGCTGTGCGACGCGCTCGAGAGCGGCATTCCAGCGCGACTCGAGCTCGCGCGCTACCAGGCGCTTGGCGGGATCGACGGCCTCATAGCGCCGCGAGGCCAACGAAGCCTCGTATTGGGCCTCTTCGAGCTCGCGCTCGAGCGCCTGGCGGATATCATCCTGCGTATGTGCGAAGCGTTCCTCGGCGAGGATCGCGGCCTTGACGGCATGGTCGGAAACAACTTCGAGGATTGCGCGGGCGATAGCCTGATCGACGCGAACGCCACCGATGCCGAGACAGATTCCATTGCCCATGTACTCGCCAATGCATTGATAGCGGTGCGCGTGACTCGCCTGCGAGCCATAGAAGATGCGCATCATGCGCGCACAGCGGCCACAGCGCGCCAACCCCGTGAGCAAGGCGCGCCCGCCACGAGCTCCTTTGCGCGCAGTGCGTTTCTGCATGTGTGCGTTCTCCGAGAGCGTCTGCTGATTCTCCTCGAACTCAGTCCAGCTGATGTAGCCTGGATGATGATCCTTCAGCAACACACTCCAGGCCTGTATCGGCTTCTTGTGGCCCGTACTCTTTCGGGCCCGCCCTTCAATTACCTTCGTGCGGTTGGTGGTACGCCCAAAGACGTACGCGCCAGCATACAGCGGATGCTTCAGCATCGATACCACATTGTGATAGGCCGGATAATGCCAGCCGATACGCCGTCCCGCACGGCTCTGGTGAATGACCGGGAATTCCAGCTCCGACTCCCGCGCCCACAGCATGACCTGGCGAGCGCTGCCGAGCTCGCGGAACTTGCGAAAGACCAGCCTTACTGCCTCAACGACCCGTTCATCGACGTCCAGCACGACGCGCCCGAGTTCGTCCCAGCAATACCCGGGCGGCAGCTCATAGCGCAGCTCACCCCGCTTGGCTTTCGAGTCGCGCGCGGCAATCCCTCTCTGCCGAAGCAGCGATAGCTCATACTCAGACATCGTGCCCTTCAAGCCCAACAAAAGTCGATCGTTCATCAGTCTGGGGTCGTAGATCCCATCAGGGTCGATCACCAGCGTACCGGTCAGAGCGCACAGATCGATCAGGTGATGCCAGTCACGGCCGTTTCGCGCCAGACGCGAAGCCTCGATGCAAAACACCGCGCCGACTCCACCCGAACACACCTGAGCCACGAGCTTTTGAAATCCGGGGCGCTCAACCAGCCCCGATCCTGAGCGTCCCAGATCATCATCAATGACCGTGACGGGCGCAAAGCCGTGAGATTTGGCGGAGTCAACAAGCGCATACTGCCGGTGTTGGCTCTCGGTGTGCTCAATCACCTGGCCCAACGTCGACTGGCGCACGTATACCACGGCCCCACGCGAGAGATGGTCAGTCGTTATTTTAACGCTCATGGTGTTCTCCCGGATCGTCGGTCGACACGGGAGGCGCTTCGCCCAGTGCTTCCAGCAGCAGATCTGCGAGCGCGAGAAGTAGTGCGCTTTCCTGATCGGGACTCAATTCGACCTGAACCTCGCGCTCCAGAGAGAGCGCCAATTGTCCCTTGGATCGCTTTGCCACGCGTCTCATTGGATATGCCCTCCACCTTCGAGGGCATCGATGATCCGCCGGCTTCAGCACGGCTGCAAAGAACTGCATGCAGCTCGCTCAGCGCCGCGATTGACACCTGCGGGGATCCCAACACCATCGCGCCACAGATCGTCCTATCGACCATCCACGCGGGCAGCTCTCGCGTATACTTCATGCGGTCGACATCGATGTGTACCACCTGCTCGCCGCGGCGACCGGTACGCCGAAACAGCGGCACCTTCTTGCCATGCAGGGGGTGCCATCGATACTCGATGGTTACCGGACACGAACGGTATGCTGAATGTCGTTTGATCCGGACGTCGATTGATGAAGCAATAAAGCGAGCCATCGCAGGGGTCGGCTTGCAGCTCATGGCGCACCAGCGTCGAAAGTCCGTCAAAACTTCGGCGCATGTCGCACGGCTGCCCGTACAGATGTACCCGGATCTGCCCTTCGGGGAAGAACATCAGCCGCGCACCACCTGCAGCACCACCCCGCCACCGAGGTCCAAGCGGATCTCGCACCGCGGCGGGCCGCTGCCCACAGTCCCCAGATCGATGAACCCGGCCGTCGGGCCCGGCGCCGAGGCGCTGCACACCACAGCAGCTTCGCTCGCCCCCAGCCGCTCTCGCAGCTTCCCGCGCCAGCCGTAAAACGTCTTCTCGTTCAGCTGCTCCTGCCGGCAGAATGCCGGCACCGACAGTCCGCTGCGGGCCTGCCGAGCTACCAGCTCCCGCCACGCCGCCTCACCTCGCCGCAGAATCATCTTGCGCATCGTTCGCTCCAGTCAGGAAATACTGGAGCGCCATTCTCAGCATCTACGCGCGAGAAGGAAGAACGCCTTCTGGTTATCGCTTACGCTCGGGCGGCCGGGTCGGTTCGGGCGGTGGCAGGGGATGGGGCAAGAGATCCAGGGGGCTGCGGGTGGCGCAGACCTTGGAGGTGGCCAGGCGCAGATAGCGCGCCGTGGTGGAAAGACTCGATGCCCCAGCAGGAGCTGGATGGTGCGCAGATCGGTCCCGTACTCAAGCAGGTGGCAGGCGAAGGCGTGGCGCAAGCTGTGGGGCGTGACCGGCTTGGAAAGGCCGCTGCGTTCGTGAGCCAGGGTGCAGGCGTTTTCGATGCCGCTGCGCGTGATGTGGGAACCGGGGATCACGCCCGGGAACAGCCACTCAGTGGGTCTGGCGAAGCGATACCAGTCACGCAGGATCGTGAGGAGCTGCTCGGAGAGCATCACGTCACGGTCCTTCTGGCCCTTGCCCTGAGTCACCCGGATGGTCATGCGCTGGCTGTCGATGTCGGTGGGCTTGAGCGCGATGGCCTCCGAGACGCGCAATCCCGTGGCGTAGCAGACCGTGAGGGCGGTACGGGCTTTACGCCGGGGCACACAGCTCAGGAACTGCCGCACTTCCTCCGGGCTCAGGATGACCGGCAGGGTCTGCGGCTTCTTCGGCATCGGCAGGACTTCTTCCACGTCCCAGGGCCTCTTCATCG
>JAJZLX010000543.1 GCA_021850555.1 Pseudomonadota bacterium
CAGCTCATCGCTGTCCACATCGATCAGCTCGATGGGGGGCAGCGGGATCGTGCGGCCGAGCTCGCGCAGCTCCGCGAGCATCTCGTCGCACAGGGGGCAATCCTGCCGGTGAACCAGTGTAAGGGTGCTCATGGCTGCGGTGAGTGTGCGAAAGGTCCGGCCGGCAGCCGGGGAAGGGAAGTCTTCTCGGCACGCACCGAGTCCGCGATGGAGCGAACCGTGAGCGCCGGAACCTCGCCCACCGCGGTCACTCTGTGGCCGTCGACGAACGTGGAGAACACATACGAGGCGCCCATCCGGGCCGACTCGACCACCGGCCGTCGCGGGGGGGGCTCGGCGTGCTTCTCCACGAACACCGACACTGAAGCCAGCCCATCCGTATAGACGAGGTGATCCACCGGCCCCGGTGAGCCCGGCATGACCTGCGAGGCGCTCATGGCCATGTGAAACCCCGGCGGCAGCCACCGGGCGTGCCACGCCGGCATCTTGCCCTTGCCGCTCTGCGGCGCGGGCGCGTCGGTGCGCAGCCAGCGGTAGCCGGCAGTGGAGATGCCGGGCTTGAAGGCCGAGCCCGGGATGTGGGAGCGGACTTTGAGGGTCGCGAAGGCGATCTGCTCGATCACGTGGCCGCCTCTTTTGTTGCGTGTGTCCCAAAGCTGGATCTTCAACGGCAAACCCGACCGGTCGATCCACAGCCGGTAGCCGTAGCGGTACTGGTCCTTCGGCATCACGGTGATGAGGCGCGTCTCGTGCTGGTCGATGCGCATGCGAGCCCCCTGCCGGATGTCGTAGAAGCGCGCGGTCTGGGCATTGATGACGGGGATGCCCCCGAGGAGCAGGCTCTTCGGCAGCATGTGCTCGACCAGCACCACGTGCTTGTCCGGCAGATAGCAGGTCAGTTTCGATCCGCGGCGGATGAATTCGCGCCCCGAGCCGTCCAGGGACTGCAGCCGCTCCGACACCACGCCGTCCTTGACCCGATGGATGATGCGCAGCATCTCCACCTTGCCATCCTGCGAGTGGGCGAAGGTGCCTTCATAGTCGAGCACGGTGAGTGCGTGATTCATGCGCCGCAGCCACTGCATCGGCCGGGTCGGCTGCCGCGAATGGGCCGGCGCGGCGGGGGGCGCCGCCTCGGCCGCGCTCGCCGAGCCGCACAGCACCACCGCGAGCGCAAGCGCCAGGGCGCCGAAGCACTCGCTACCGGATCGGGTGGGTCGCATGGCCGTGCCCGCCGGAGGCTTGCTGCTCGGACACGGCGGAGGAACTGCGGGATCGCGGCTCCCCCACCATCAGCGCCGAGAGCAGGCTCCCGCGGCTGATCGGCCAGGAGTAGGCGCTGTGCGCCACGACATAATCGGCGAGCTGCGTGGGCGGGACCGCCATCATGGCCGGCTGGGTCGAGGCCGGCGGCACCACGAAGCTGTCAGACGCGTTGGAGACGGTGCGCTGGCCGGCGGGCGCGGAAGTGCTGGCCACGGTCATCTGCGCCGGCTGCCCCATGTCGGAGGCCTGCAGGCGAAGCCACAGGATCGATACCGCAGCCACGCCCGCGGCCATGCCGGCTCCGGCCACCAGGCGCGTCCAGCCGGCCACCCCGCCTCGCCAGGGCTGCGCCGCCGAGGCGGCCAGCACCGGCTCTCGGGTGAGGGCCTGGTTCACGCGGCCGGCCACCGCGCTTTGCAGCACCACGCCCCGCTCGGAGCGGATGACCGCCCCGATCACCGCGTAACGGCTCCAACGGGCTTTCAGGACATCGTCACGGGAGAGGCGCCGGGCGAGCAGCTCGCACTCGGAGCCTGGAAGCTCGTCGTCGAACATCGCGGAAAGCTGACTGTCGAGCTCCTCGTTCATTCGAGTTCCTCCGTCCGGCCGAGCCCACCCTCGAACACCTCGCGCAGCCGCTGATCGATCGCCTCGCGCGCGCGGAAAATGCGCGAGCGGACGGTTCCGACCGGGCACCCCATGGTCGAGGCGATCTGCTCGTACGAGAGCCCCTCGAGCTCCCGCAGCACGATGGCGGTGCGCAGGTCCTCGGGCAGCTGCTCAATGGCGGCGTTCACGGTCTGGCGGATCTCGTCCGTCAGCACCAGGCCCTCGGGCGTTTCAGAATCTTTCAGTCGGCCTTGCATGTCGTAGGACTCATCGATGCTGCTGCGGTCGAGGTCGTAATCGACGGGACTGCGGTCTCGGGAGACCACCGCGTTCTTGGCGGTGTTGATGGCGATGCGGTAGAGCCAGGTGTAGAAGGCGCTGTCGCCGCGGAACTGGGGCAGTGCCCGGTAGGCCTTGATGAAGGCCTCCTGGGCGATATCCTCGGCCTCGGCCGGGTTTCGGACATAGCGCGTCACCAGCTTGACCAGTTTGTGCTGGTACTTCAGCACCAGCACATCGAACGCCCCTTTGTCGCCGCGCTGCACACGGCGAACCAGGCTCAAATCGCTGACATCGGCGCCCATTCGCGCGCCCTCTGCTCCTGTCCGGAAGGCCGCTCGCGCCGCGACCTGAATAGACTCTGAACCCGGTGGAAAGTTCAGGCCCTCCCCATCCCCGTCGCCCTCGCGGGGGAATTGCCGCTCATCATGCCCCAAGCGGCTCACGAGGCGCCACAAACCCCGCCCCAATCTGATCACGTTCCGCCGCGCCGCAGAACGCCAGAATGCGGTCAACGAGCCCGGCGAGCTCGGGGTCTTCCGGTACGCTCCCCCCGAGCAGGTATCCGGCGAGCTCGGGGTCGGGCTGATCGAGAAGCCGCGCCAGCACCCGCCGCTCGGCGCCGCTTGCGCCGGCCAGGGTCGCCCCCGCATAGCGCTCGAGCAGCACGTCGAGCTCTTTGAGACCTCGCCGGCAGCGCCACAGCAGCCGCCGCGCTTCGACGTTCACCGCAGCCCCCATCACGGGCCTCTGGGGGGCGTCGGACGAAGACGGAAATGTCACTGGGCACTCCTCAGCTTTGCCGCTCCACGAGCATCTTTTTGATCTCGGCGATCGCCTTGGCGGGATTCAAGTCCTTCGGGCACACGTCGGTGCAATTCATGATGGTGTGACACCGATACAGCTTGAAGGGATCCTCGAGCGCATCCAGCCGCTCTCCGCAGGCCTCGTCGCGGCTGTCGATGATCCAGCGGTAGGCCGCCAGCAGCGCCGCCGGCCCCAGGTAGCGATCGCTGTTCCACCAGTAGCTCGGACAGGAGGTCGAGCAGCACGCGCACAGGATACACGCCGCCGGCCGGTCGATCCTCTCCTGCTCGGCCTTCGACTGCAGCCGCTCCCGATCGGGCGGCGCCGGGGACTGAGCGACCAGCCAGGGCTTGACCGAGGCATACTGGGCATAAAAGTGGGTGAGGTCCGGCACCAGGTCCTTCACGACCGGCATGTGCGGCAGCGGATAGATGCGGACCTCTCGGCCGAGATCGTGCAAGGAGGTGATGCAGGCCAGCCGGTT
>JAJZLX010000550.1 GCA_021850555.1 Pseudomonadota bacterium
CATGGCGGGATGCGCGCATCCCGCCATGGCGGCGCCGGCGCACGACCCGGTCCGGATCGCGCATGGCGCCCCGGCCGGCCCGGCGAGCGCCACCGTGCGCGCGCGCGCGCCGGCGTCCCTGCCGGCTCTGTTGACCCGATACGCCGGCGATACCACCGCCGATGCGGCCTACGCGAAGCTGTTCAGCCTGTGGGGCCTGCGCTATGCGCCGGGAGAGGACCCCTGCGTCCAGGCGTCCCGCCATGGGCTCGCCTGCCTGAAGGACCGCGGCTCGCTCGGCCAGCTGCGCCTGTACAATCGCCCGGCCATCCTGCTGTTGACCGACAACGCGGGCAACAGACATCGCGTGGTGTTGACTCGGCTCGGGAAGTCGCGCGCCACCATCGCTCTGGGGCAAACGGCGCACCAGGTCGGCATCGGCGAGCTCTCGCGTGAGTGGATGGGCGATTACCTCGTGTTGTGGCGGCCGGGGGCGGATCCGGTACAGTCCTTGTCCACGGGCATGAGCGGCGCGGATGTGCTCTGGCTGCGCGAGAGCCTGCGGGAACTGGCAGGCACGGAGGGGCCCGCCGGCCGGCCCATGAGCGACGTGTATGATGCGAGTCTGGCTCGGCTTGTACGCCGCTTCCAACGCACGCACCGCCTGAACGCGGACGGCGTCGCCGGAATCGAGACGCAGGCGGCGCTGTCAGGCGCGATTGCTGCGCCCGGCACTCCCTTGCTCACGTCCGCGGATCATGGCAGCTGAGGGGGAGGCGCGAGCATGTCGTTCATCCTGGATGCGTTGAAGAAGTCGGAGAGAGCCCGGCAGAAGCAGGCCGGACCCTCGCTGTTCGAGGTCAAAATCGCCGCGCCCAGGCGCGCTCTGCCGGGATGGGCGGTGGCCCTCGGCGTGCTTCTGACGATCAACGCCGCGGTGATCGGCTGGGTGGTGCTGGGGCGGCCGGCCCGCCGGGCGGCCGCGACCGCCGCCCGCGCCACGGCGCCGGAGGCGGCCACCGTCGCGCAGTCGGGTGCCGCGAGCCGGCCTGTGAGCGCACCGCTCCCGGCGCAGGCAGTCACGAGTCCGGGCGGCGTGCCCGTGGGGCCGCCCGGCCCGGGGCAGCTCCAACTTCAAGCCGCCTCGCCGGCGGCCGCCGGGCAGGGCGGCTCCGGGATCACGCCCGCCATGGCCGCCGATTCCGCCGGTTATGCCCCCGCCGCGCGCGCGCGCAGCGATGCGCATCTGCCGCTGTACAAGCAGCTCGAGTCCGCGCCGGGCGATGCCCTGCCGCGGCTGCATCTCGATCTGCACGTGTATGATGCCGATCCGAGCAAGCGCTTCGTCATGATCAACATGCACAGACTGAAGCAAGGAGGATCACTGCCTGATGGAGTGAAGGTGATCTCTATCAGGCCGGACGGCGTAGTGCTGTCTTACGAGGGCCGGCGATTCCTGCTGCCGCGTTAGAATCCACCGTCGCGAGCCGACCGGCGTATCGCGGGACGGTCCATGAGCGATGCACGGGGACCGCCGCGGCGCCACGACTGTCGGACATTGGATACACGTGACATAACCAGACTCGCCGGTTGACGGAGTTCACAGATTCGCGGGCCGTACCGCGACAAGTGAATTCACCGAGTCCATGGTGTAGCCGACATATGACTGCCGTTCCCGCACGCATACTCGTGGTCGATCGCGATCCGAAATATCGCGAGTGGTTGCGGCTGCACCTCGGAATCCTCTACCCGGAGGCCGCGGTGAGCACGCTCGCCCCCGAGGAGCTGGATGCCGTCAAGGGCGGGCAGGAGGGCCGGCCCCACGATGCGCTCATCCTGGGTGCCGATTTCGGCTCCGGCCCCGAGGAGCCGCGGCCGGAGGGCCTGAGGCTCCTGCGCAAGCTCCAGGCCGGGCAGGCGGCCCCTCCCGTCATCGTCCTTGCAGAGCGGGGCGATGAGCTCACCGCAGTGCAGGCCATACGCGCGGGAGCGGCCGATTACCTGCCCAAGCGCCTGCTGACGCCCCTGCGCCTGAAAGCCTCGCTCGATGAGGTGCCGAGAGGGGCCGGACAGCGGGGCGCCGGGGAGCCCGCTGACGCCTCCGACACCGATCAGACCACGCGCAACGTCGCCGTCATCGCACAGCCGCCGCCACCCTCGACTCCGCAACCGCCGCAGGAGCCCGCCCTGCCCGCGAGCCCTGCCCCGCCTCGGACACCGGAGCGGCCGCGCATCGCCGACTACTCGATCACCCGCAAGATCGGCGAGTCTGAAAAGGCCGTCGTCTACCTGGCCGAAAGCGAACGCCTCGCGACCGAGATCGCCCTGAAGGTGAGCAAGATCCCGCGCGAAGGCCGCGCCAGACAGGCGCTCGAGCGCGAGTATCAGGCCATACTGGCCGTGCACGATCCGGCCGTGGTGCGCATCTTCGATCACGGCACCGCCGGCGGCTACGAATACCTTGCCATGGAATACTTCCCGCTCGGGGACCTGAAGACGCGCATGCAGGTTGGCATGACCGAGTCGGAGGCGCTGAAGTTCCTGGAGAAGATCGCGGCGGCGCTTTCGGTCGTGCACCGTGCGGGATTGCTGCATCGCGACCTCAAGCCGCCCAACGTCATGCTGCGCGACAACGACAACGTGGTGTTGATCGATTTCGGCCTGGCGCGGCTGCTGGATGGCACTCACAACAGCACCTACACCGGCGTCCTGCGCGGGTCGCCCTACTACATGAGCCCGGAGCAGGCGCTCGGCGAGAAGCTCGACCCGCGATCGGACCTGTACAGTCTGGGGGTGATCTTCCACGAGATGTTGACCGGCCGGAAACCTTTCACGGGCTCCAGCGCCATGGAAGTGCTGCAGCAACACGTGAACTCCCCCCCGCCGCGCCTGCCGGCACCCCTGTCGCGCTATTCCTCCCTGGTGGCACAGCTGCTCTCCAAGCGGCGCGAAAACCGCTTCGGCACAGCCGAAGAAGTCATCGCCGCCTCCGCATCGCTGCGCAACGGGCGTCGCCGGACACCGTCAGCCGCCTGATCAGTCCGCAGGGCCCCCACCCGGCCTGAGCGCAGGTCCGGGCGGCGGCGGCCGCACGTGCGCCTTGACACCCCGGCGGCGGGGGGGTGCAATCCGGGCCTGGAGGGACAAGGTCCCGGGGATCCCGACCACGTCCATGCGGCCGTGCCATCTCGTCGATACGACCCTGTTCTATTCGCCGACGAGTGGCGGGGTCCGACGCTACGTGAACGCCAAGCACGGCTGGCTCACCGCCCAGCCCGGCTGGCGACACACGCTGGTCGTGCCCGGAAGCGAAAATCACATCGAGCGCGGCGGCATCTGCACACTCCGGGGCGTGCCCGTCCCCGGCTCGTTCAACTACCGCCTGCCGCTTACGCCGCGCCGCTGGGCAAAGCTGCTCGATGCGCTGCGGCCTGACCTGATCGAGGCCGGCGACGCTTTCCATCCGGCGTGGGCGGCGCTGCGCGTCGCGCAGCGCAGAGGCATTCCGGCCGCGGCATTCTGTCATTCCAACCTGCCGCGCATCCTCGGGCGCCGTCTCGGCGGGCGGCTCGCCGAGCAGTTGGTCTGCCGATACGTGCGCTGGCTGTACGAGCGCTTCGATGTGGTTTTCGCACCCAGCCTCCAGGTGCTGGATTTTCTCGCCGACCTCGGCATCCGGCACGCCGTTCACCAGCCACTCGGTGTCGATGCCGACATGTTCCGGCCCGAGCGGCGCGGGGATTGGCTGCGCGGATGCCTGGGCCTCGGACCCGAGACCCGCGTGCTGGTGTATGCCGGCCGCTTCACGGACGAGAAGAACGTCCCGGTCCTGCTGGGTGCCTTCGCCAGACTGGGCCGTTCCTATCACCTGTTGATGATCGGCGGCGCCCGCCGGGGAAGCCTGGCAACCAACGTCACTCTTCTGCCGTACCGGCGCGACGGCATCGAGCTCGCCCGATGGATCGCCTCGGCCGACGCGCTCGTGCACGCCGGGACACGCGAGACCTTCGGACTGGTGATCCTGGAGGCGATGGCCTGCGGACGGCCGGTGGTCGCCGCCCGCGCCGGGGCACTGCCTGAGCTGGTGGACGAGCACGTGGGAATGCTGGCCGAGCCGGGCAGAGCGGACAGCCTGGCCGAAGCGATCTCGGCGCTCTACGAGCGTGATCTCGAAGCGGTCGGAGCCAGCGCCCGCGCCCGTGTCTTGCGGCATTTCACGTGGCAGAAGACATTCCAGCGGCAGATGGCCGTGTATGGCTCCCTGCTTGCCGGCCTTCCGGCCGTGGCTCAGCAGGAGAAAATCGTGGAAGCCGGCTAGCAGGCGGCCAGCGCTCATCACGGAGCGCTGAAGCATGAGGCACGGGCACAGCGCGAGGAGTCGCCTGTCGGCGAAGCACCGCTTCGCTGCACCGAGCGGCAGGCGGGAGCCTGCCCCGAACGGATCGCGGAGCAAGGGCCGCGGAGCGGGACGCCGCAGCGGGCTTGCGCGAGACGGGACAGCGCGACGCACTGCCCGCGGCCGGGATTTCAATTCAGCGGCCGCGCAGCGCCATGAGCACCCGCCGGCCCGTACGTCGGCGCGCCAGCGTCAATACCAGCCACCAGAACACACGCTTCATGAGCGGCACGGTCCGCGGAGGAACGGCCTGATAGAACGCCGCGCCGACATCGCGGTGCACGTAAACCGTGTGCGCCCACAGCAGCCATTCCCGCGGGGGGCTCGCGATGCGAAAGCACTGCCCATCGAGCTCGACCACGCTCGGCGCCGACAGCCTCTCCGGCAGATCCTCAGGCGCCGGGCCCATGAAAGTCAGGATCAGCGTCTCCGCCGGACAGTCGGCCGCCGCGCCGATGAGCGTCAATCCGGCACGGACACCGGCCTCGCGCCGGCAGACCACCGGACCGTGGAATACTGCGATGAGACGTGGCGCCGGGGACTCGTTCACTGTTCGTTCCGCAGTTCAGAAGCGGGATTCCAGCTCCCAGACGGTGAGCGGCACCCCGCGGCGCAGCCAGAAGCCCGTGCCGACCTCGCGAAAGTTGCGCTGCAGGCGCAGCCGGTACCAGCGGCCCGCGCGCAGGTGCACGTCCGGGTCCGTCCGTGTCTGGTCGCAGTTCCATTGCCAGTCGCGCCGGGTGAGCGCGCTGAAATACAACACGCCGCGGCACTGGCGGGCGAAGTTCGCAAGCGCCCGCGCCGCGTGCTGCGCATCGAGATACTGCAGCACGTCATAGCAGATCACCAGGTCGAACGGCTTAGCGGGACGGTAGTCCTCGATGCGACCGGACTCCCATCCGTATCGGCGGCACAGGTATTCGCTCGTTTCCAGACCGACGTATTCGGCCTTCGGCAGCAGCCGCCTGAGCGGCGCGCGCAGCATCCCGGTGCCGCAGCCCGCATCGAGCACCCGGCGCACGGGCAGCCCGACGTGCTCGGTGAAAGCCGCGATCAATCTTGCGCGTGCCTGCATCTCCCGGCGAGTGGTGACTGCGGTGCGTGGATCGTAGTAGTAGCGCCGGTAGTACTCTGTGTCGAACGCGCGTCTTGCTTGCAAATGCTGCCCCTCTCTCGCGGGCTGAAAGAGTCACCTGGCGGGTCGAAGGCGCGTCGTGCTTGCAAGTGCTGCCCCTCAGTCCAGGCAGGATCAATGTCACCCGGCCCTGCGCGCGACGGTCGCGCCCAGGGCGGCGCTTGGCCCGGCCGGACGGCCATGCAACCCGGGCTCACGGACCCTAGTTTGCCGGATGAGGCGAGCCGCTGCACACTGCTCGCTGGTGACCGGCGAACCCGGGAGATCATCATCATGCAGCCGAGTATTTTGAGCCGCTCGAGACGCCTCATGAGCGCGCTTGCCATGGCGCTGTCTCTGGCGCTGCCCGCCTGCGGCCAGGCCGGCACGCCCACGGCGCCGGGATTCACGCTGGCAAGCGCCGATCTGAGGCCAGGCGCCCCGTTCGGCCTGCGGCATGTCTACGACCGGGACGGCTGCCGGGGCCGCAACATATCTCCGGCGCTCACGTGGCAGCACCCACCCGCGGGCACCCGCAGCTTCGCGCTGCTGATGTTCGATTCCGACGCGCCCGGCGGCGGCTGGTGGCACTGGCTGGTCTTCGACATTCCGGCACAGACCCGCTCACTGCCGTCCGGCGCCGGCAACCCGGGCGCGCACCTGATGCCCGGGGGAGCGATCCAGAGCCGCAACGATTACGGATCGCTGGGCTATGGAGGGCCATGCCCTCCGCCCGGCGCGCCCCATCACTACCATCTCATGCTGTATGCCCTGCGGGTCGCCCGGGTGGGCTTGAGCACCAATGCCAGCCCCGGGCAAGTGCATTCGAGCGTGCGCGCCGCCGCAATCGCCAAGGCCGAGATGACGGTACTCTACGGCCGATGAGTGCCCGCGGAGCCTGTGTTGCGCAGCCGCGGGCGCGTAGGTAGTCTTGCGCGCCTTTGCACTCTTGCCCCCCACGCCACCCCGGAACCCGCTTCATGCCCCCTGTCAATCGGCGCCGCACAGCCACGCGCCGCGTCCCCAGAATCGGCTTCGCCAGCCTGGGTTGCCCCAAGGCGCTGGTGGATTCCGAGCGCATCCTGACCACGCTGCGCGCCGAAGGGTATGAGATCTCGGCCACGTACGAGCAGGCCGACCTGGTGGTGGTCAACACCTGCGGCTTCATCGACGCGGCGGTGGACGAATCGCTCGAGACCATCGGCGAGGCGCTGCAGCGCAACGGCCGTGTCATCGTGACCGGCTGTCTGGGCGCTCGACCCGAGCGCATCCTGGAGCGCCATCCGCGCGTTCTGAAGGTCACCGGCCCTCAGACCCATGCCGAGGTCATCGGGGCCATCCACGAGCACCTGCCGCCGCAACACGACCCGTTCCTCGATCTGGTGCCTCCACAGGGTATTCGCCTGACGCCGCGCCACTACGCGTACCTCAAGATCTCCGAGGGCTGCAACAACTCCTGCAGCTTCTGCATCATTCCGGCGCTGCGCGGCAGGCTCTCCAGCCGCCGGATCGACGAGGTGCTCGGGGAAGCCGAGCGGCTCGCGGCCGCCGGCGTGAAGGAGATTCTGGTCATCTCTCAAGACACCAGCGCCTACGGAGCGGACATCCGGTACGCCACCGGCTCGTGGCGCGACAAGGAGTACCGGACTCGCTTCATCGACCTCGCGCGCGCCCTGGGCACTCTGGGCATCTGGATACGGCTCCATTACGTCTATCCCTATCCCCACGTGGACGAGGTCATTGCGCTGATGGCCGAGCGGCAAGTGCTGCCCTACCTCGACATCCCGTTCCAACATGGAAGCCCGGCCGTTTTGAAGCGCATGCGCCGCCCGGCCCATGCGGAAGACGTGCCGGCACGCATACGCGCATGGCGGCAGCAGTGTCCCGACCTGACGCTGCGCAGCACGTTCATCGTCGGGTTCCCCGGCGAGACCGAAGCGGAGTTCGAGGCACTGCTCGAATGGCTCGATGAGGTGCAGCTCGATCGCGTGGGCTGCTTCAAGTACTCGCCCGTGGAAGGCGCCGCCGCCAACGAGCTGGCCGATCACGTGCCTGCGCAAGTCCAGGAAGAACGCTACGCGCGCTTCATGGAGCGTGCGGCCCGCATCAGCGCCCGGCGCCTGCAACGGCGGATCGGGCAGCGGCTGCGCGTGCTCGTGGATTCAGCCGATGAGCACGGGGCAGTCGCCCGCAGCGAGGCCGATGCGCCCGAGATCGACGGCGTGGTGCGGATAGAGGGTGCGGCGGGACTGCGCCCCGGCGAATGGGCCGACGTGGAGATCACAGCCTCCGATGTGTACGACCTGCACGCCCGACTGGTGGAGGGAACGGCTCGGGGAGCTTGCGGGCATCGCGCGACGAAGCGAGCCTGATTCTCGATGAGGGGGGAGCCGGCCTTAAAGAGCACCGCGCTCCCAGGACCGCCACATGGCCCGGACGGCGGACGATGAGCGCCGCGGACGGGACCGGAAGCCCACGGATATACTGAGTTGAAATGGGGTGGCTCTCGGACAGTGGCTCGGACATGCAGCGCGGTGTTCTCTACGCGCTGCTCGCCGCAGTCCTGTTCGGCGCCAGCACGCCGTTTGCCAAGGTGCTGCTGAGCGATACGCCGCCGGTGTTGCTGGCCGGCTTGCTCTACGGCGGCAGCGGCATCGGCCTCGGTGTGTGGCTGGCACTTCGTCCACGCCGCCGGCATCCGGTGGCCGCGTGGCGCAGGAGCGAGGCACTCTGCCTCGCGGGGGCCGTCGTGGCGGGCGGCATACTGGGCCCGGTCATGCTGATGGCGGGACTCGAGCGGATGCCGGCAGCCAGCGCCTCGTTGCTGCTCAACATGGAAGGGGTGCTCACCGCTGTGCTCGCCTGGCTGGTTTTCCGGGAAAGCCTCGATCGGCGCATCCTTGCCGGCATGCTGGCCATTGTTACGGGCGGCGTGGTGCTCGCGTGGCCCCAGCGCGTGACGCTCGGCGGCGGCGCGGGCGCCGTCTGGGTCGCCGGGGCCTGCGCCTGCTGGGCGATGGACAACAACTTGACGCGCAAGGTGTCGGCGGGCGACCCGGTGGTGATCGCAGCTCTGAAAGGGCTGATTGCCGGAGCCGTCGACCTCGGCATTGCCGCAGGTTTCGGCGCGCACTGGCCGGCCGGGCCGCGAATCCTGGCCGCAGCATTGGTCGGCCTGGCAGGCTATGGCGTGAGCCTGGCTTTGTTTGTGCTGGCGCTTCGCCACTTGGGTGCCGCCCGGACCGGCGCCTATTTCGCCACCGCGCCATTCATCGGCGCCGCGGCGTCATTGGTCCTGTTCAGGCAGATGCCCGGGGTGATCTTCTGGATCGCGGCGCTGCTGATGGGGGCGGGCGTGTGGCTGCACCTGACCGAGAGGCACGCCCATCTGCACACCCATCGGCACATGCGCCACGCGCATGGTCACGTGCACGACGAGCATCACCAGCACAGCCATGACTTCGAATGGGACGGCCGCGAGCCCCATTACCACGAGCACACTCACCAGCCGCTGGCCCACTCACACCCGCATTACCCCGACATCCATCACCGGCACGAGCATTGACTTCGCCAGCGGTGATGGCGACGCGCCAGGGGCGAAGATCACGCCTGGCGCGAGCGGGATGGGCGGACGGTGGCTCGCTCGATCCGGTATACGGTCGCGGGAGGCAGATTGGTGAGGACCCAGCCGACACGCCTGGCGCGCAGGCCGAGCCGCTTCAGGATCGCCGCGGGAACCGGACAGCGCGGACCGTAGGTGAATTGGTAGAACGCCCCGTCCGGGCGTAGCCGGCGAAAGGCTCCGCTCAGCACACCCAGGACTTCACGGCTGCGCATCGACAACAGTGGCAGGCCGCTGACGATCGCCCCGGCCGCACGCCCCTGGAGCGGATCCAAATGGCGCAGCCGCTGAGCCTGGACGGCCAGCACTTGCGCTGCCGGAAACCGCTTCTGCAGCAGCCGCGCGAAATGAGGATCGGCCTCCACCAGCACGAGTTTCGCCTCCGGTACGCCACGGGTGAGCAGTGCGCGGGTAAATGCCCCCGTGCCGGCCCCCAGCTCGATGATCGGGCCCCTGTCGGCAACGATCTCGGAAGTGATGAGCTTGGCGAGCGCCCGCCCGGACGGCGCCACGGCGCCGAGTCGGCGCGGCTTACGCAATCCCGCGCGCAGAAACAGCAGGATGTCGAGCGGCGGATTTACGGATAAATTTCTGGACATGTCCTCCGCCAATGTACGGTGTCGGCTGAGACCGACAGCCGCGTGGTGGCACGCTCGAGCGGATGCCGTGAGTCTCCACGGCCAATGTAGCCAAGCCGGTCGGTGCGATCAAGCCGCATGTGATGGCTTCAGCTCGGGCTGTCCCATGTGTGATCCCGGGGGTACACTGACTTGGTGGACGACAATCTGGTGCTCGTTCAGTTCTGCCCCGATCACATCGCTGCCGAGGTATTGGCCGGATTCCTCAGGTCTGAGTCGGTGCCCGTCGTGGTGCGCAACCTCGGGCCCATCCCGGGCCTTGAGCCGGGCGCGGAAGTGCTTGTTCCGGCCTCCTGGCTGCCCCGTGCGCAACGGCTGCTCGCGCAGCAGGAGCCGTCGGCCGAGGAGCTGGCCGAGCTGGCGGCCCGCACGCTGCCTGAGCCGCCGGAGAGGGCATGACAGGCTAGATCGACTGCCCCAGGTGCCGCTCGAGCTGCGTTCGGGAAAACAGTCCGCGTACCAGGACGCCACCGTGCTTCGCATATTCGACCACCACCACATGGGAGGCCTGGCCGACCTTGAAGCTACGAACGACGTCGGCGACACAGGCCGAATTGACCCACCGCGCGTCGAGTGTGGGGACTTTCTCCCAGGGCGTCATGATGTGGTCCACCTGGATCTCGTCGTGGCGGGTGAAGCCCGAAGTCCTCAGGAACTGCAGGGGACGCTCTCCCTGGATGTCATACGAAGTGATGAGACCGACGATGACTTCGCCGCGCACCACCAGCAGGGCGCGTACGCCGGCAATGATCATGTCACGCAGCGCGTCGTCGATGAGACGATCGGGCGCTATGGTGACGGCGGGCTCCGCGCTGAAATCAGTCATCGCATGCACCGCCGGGTCCTCCAGAGCCACCCGCCTGGCAGGCCCCGAGGGCCTCCGCGGCCTTTCGCTGGAATGCGCGGATGCGGGGATCCCGTCGAGAAAGGCGATGGAACTGTAAGCGGCTTCTTCGGATTGGCTGTCGAACATCTCGTGCACTCCACTGGTGGCGAAAGGCGGCCGCGCGCTCCGGCGAGGCCCTGTATGCCGTGTTCTCCGGAACGTGGTCCGTGATCTTTCTCTCAATACCACTTTCGCGGCGATCACGGCCCGGAGCTCTCTCCGACGAGAGGGACCGTGCCTGCCCAGAAAGAGTGAGACCCCGGCCCCGCGCGTCCAGCGCCCGATCCGCCTAGCTTGGCCGCATTCATGTGACCGGTGTCGGGTCCATCGGTTCAAACGGCGTTCCGGTGATGCCGTGCACCTGGCGCCCCTGAGGGCGCACGCCTAAGGACCCCTTCGGGGAGAGAACGCCCCGGTCAGGCTTCTTGCGAGCACGAGCAGGAGCACCACGACGCACAGTCCGATCATCTGTCCGGGCGAGAGCGCATTCGCATACAGCTTGACGAGCAATTCCCGGAGCGTGAACACCACCGTGACATCCAGCAACTGGGTCAGTCGGACGTGGTGCGTCTTCACGTAGCCGGTGAATGTACCGAACAGCTCGATGAGCACAAATACGTCCAGCACATTGACGATCAGGTCTTTGAAGTCCTCCGCATTGACGCTGTTCGCCTTCAGGACCGGGACGAGATCCCATACGTTCCTCGCCACGTCGAAGAACGCGAACGCCATCACCGCGAGCATGACCAGAACCAATCCGATGACGATGACATCGATGGCCCTGGCGTACAGACGCAGGATCAGGTCTTTCAAGAGCGGTGCGCCGTGCGGTGTATCAATGACCCAGTGGGCGCAGCGAGCTGCCGCCCCCTGGAAGCTCAGCGTCCGAATGCGGCCAGTATCTCGATGAGACCGTGAAGGGACGCATAGAGCGGCATGCGAGCTGGAAGATTAGCGGGATGGCGCGAGCAACCGTCGTACACGCTCCCCGAGCCCGACACCCGCCCACGAGCGGGCGCTCACGCCAGAGCCCGGCCGGCGGCGGCGGCGGATCCGACCGCCGGCAAGAGGCGAGGGCCCAGCCCCTTTGCGGTACAGGCGGCCCAGGGTCGACATGGCCTTGATGTACGCCAATTCCGGGGGAGAGGGCTGAACGTGGCGGCCCGGTCCCGTTGCCACAGTGCCCCGAGCACCTTGAGCGCGAGCGGCCCGAATTCCAGCCGCTCGTCCATTGTCAAATCCTCTTCGTCCACCCGTGCGTATCCGCCGATTCGCCACGCTGGATGGATACGAGCCGCTCCCGCAGCTTGCGCGTGTGCGGTCCGACCTCACCGCTTCCCACCCTGTACTCCTGGCCGTGGTAGACGAGGGTGCCGACACCTGCGAGCACTGCGGCGGTGCCGGAAAGCGCCGCCTCGCCGTCGCCGACCCATTTCAGCATCTCCGCGACATCGAAGACCCGCTCCTCGATGTGATAGCTCTCCTCCCGCGCCAGAGTGAGCACCGAGTCGCGGGTCACCCCATGGAGGAATGTCGAGTCGAGGCTGCGAGTGAGCACGCGGCCGTCGCGGAACAACAGGAAGTTGGATGCGCCCGTCTCCTGCACCGAGCCGCCCGGGCAGAACAGCACTTGATCGACGTTGTATCGGCGCCGGGCCTCGAGGGTGGGGCCGAGGGCCGCGGCGTAGTTGCCGCCCGTCTTCACCTTGCCGGTCTGCGAGGCCGTGCGCGCATTGACGTCCTCGACGTAGATGCGCAGCGGCTTCATGCCGCCGGCGAAGTAATCCCACACCGGGCTCGCGAGCACGATGAGAGTCGCCTCGGTGGCCGGGGCACCGGCGGCGCCGATATTGGGCGTGGTGCCGAAGAGTATCGGGCGCAGATAGAGCGCCCCCGGCGCCTCGGGTACCGCCTCACGGTTGCGGTCGATGGTGGCGCGGATCATCTCCTCGAGCTGCCGCGGGTCCGGCTCCGGCAGGACGAGCGCCTGCGCGCTCTGGCGCATGCGCTCGATGTGCCTGTCCATCCGGAACACATTGATGCTGCCGTCGGCCCAGCGGTAGGCCTTGAAGCCCTCGAAGCAGGTGCTGGCGTAGTGCAGCACGTGCGCGGCCGGGTGCAGCTCGATCGGCGCGCAGGGGCGGATATCGAAGCGCCCCCATTCGCCGTTCTGGAAGCGGGCCAGGGTCATCGTGGGCGCCAGCACGGTTCCAAACGCCGGGCGCGGCTCTTGCGAAGCTGTCGGGGTGCTGCTCATGGTTGCCAGTTTAAGCCGGCCGCGCCCGTCGTGCATCATCGTCGTGACCACACAACCGATGTCGCACGGGCTCGGCCGAGGGCAGCAGGAGTATCGTCAGCCTCCAGCCTCCGAAAGGCGGGGCCGCGAGATCTCCCGGTTGATCGCGCTCGGGAATCCGTCCCGGTCCGTGTCTTGGCGAATCACTGTCGGGCTGCATCATCCCGGACAGTTCATCGGCTCCTCGGAGATCGCCGGCAGCCCGAAGTAGATCTCCTTGAGCACCCTCGCCGCCGGCCCGGTGCCGGCCGGGGTTGTCGATTGTGCGGCGGCTTTGAGAATTTTCCGCTCGTTATAGTCGGCCATCGGGCGATGATCGGCGAGAAACAATGCGTTGTACCCCGCGTCCGCCCCCGCCAGCCGCGACGCGACCTCTTGCAGCAGGCGGCGTTGAGTCCGTGGCAGCGAACCCATCTTGACGCCGGCCAGGCTCTCCATGTCACGCAGCACGTCCGGATTGCTGGCGCCGCATGAGGCAGCCCACGCTTTCCGGCCGAGAGCAATCTCTATTCGCGCAACGGCGTGCACGGTGTTCGAGGCGGGGGGTCTGACGGGCCGCTTCGCCATCCACAGCTCGAAGCCGAGTGCGGCGGCAAGAATGGCGAGCGCGATGGAAATCAACGGACATATCGCTTTTTTCACTTTGCTGGTCCCGGGGATCGTCGCTGCCAGATCCGATCAGAGTCACCACCTGATCGCCCGAATCGCCCGAGAAGTCTTGAGGTCCGAGTCATCATGCCCTCCTGAAGTCGCTTCCTGAAATCATTCCCCGTCGTGCGCTTGGGTCAAAATCCCGGCACGGCCCGCGAACATGGTTGTTTCGCGCTCCTCCAGCGAAACGGCATTGCCGATTGGGATGCGGCCTGCCGCCGGAGCAATCAACGAAGCAGAGGCGGCGGCGGCGGCGATGTCCCGGCGCGAGCGGCGCACTGCATGGCGGATCGCCGAGGTGCAGGCAGGCCTGGACTTTAGCACGATGAGTTTCCGGGCCAAGCCCGGGCCGAGTGGCCGAGAGCCGCGCCTGGCGCAATTCCCGGGCCTTGCGGACTGGCGCTCACGCCCGGACCCCGCGTCTGCCGTCACGGTCACGCTTGCCGAATGATGAGCACGAAGCGCGGCCGGGCGCCGCGGCCCGGCTGCGCTCAAGAGCGAGTCGCGGCCTTCACGCCACCCACGAGGCTCTACACCGTCTCTCGCGCGGCTCCTGAGCGCTCGGCGATACCCTGGCGGGGCACCCCCGAAAGAGACCCCCGGGGAAATCACGGCACGACATAGGTCGAAATGACACCGCCGTCAGAGCCGATGCCAATAGGCATTCTCGATGCAGGGAATCTGTCCAACCTTTGCCGCGATCACGGAAAGGCGGCCTTCCGTGAGACCGGCGATGTCGACCCGGATGTGCAGCCTTTCATCGGTGCCGAACTCGGCCAGGACCCGGCGCGGCGTGATATTCAGGGTCTGAAAACAGGCCACGACACGCGTGAGCGCGCTCGGATCAGCCTCGCCGCAGACCCGCAGACACAGGGGCGCTACGGCCTCTTGGAGTTCTTCTTCGGTCACCATGGAACCCGGTCCTCATATTTGCTTCACGTGAATCGAGCGCGAGACACCCCCGGCTTTCCGCGAAAGCCGGGCAGGTAATCAGCCCGATCGGGTGAAAAAGGACCATGAGGCGATTATGCCGCCCGTGGCACCGAAAGTCACGCGGGCGGAGCGCGCGGGAATGGCGCGGGGCCGTGACGCGTGTCGAGAAATGCAGGGAGAAATGAGCCGCGGGAATTGAATGTATTGCGAGCCGCGCCGACGCGTTCGCATCCCCAGGCGCTCTCGAGTCATGTCGGATGCCCGGTGAGCGCTTTGACGCCGGGGCAAAGACGTCGGCCGGCGCGGCCCCATCCGCAGGATCACGCGGGTTGCTCGTTCAGGAAGTCAACAATGGCGACCACGAAGCTGAGCAGGACCGGGCCGAGCACCAACCCCAGTATTCCAAATGCGCTCACGCCACCGATGGCGCCCACGAATACCGCAAGCGTCGACACCTTGGCGCGATGCGACGTCAGGAGCGGCCGAACGATATTTTCCACGAGGGCGAGGCCGGCGCCCCAGAAGGCAAGGAATATGGCCCAGCCCCAATGAGCCAGGATCAGCAGGTACACGACCGCCGGCACGAGAACGACCGCCGCGCCGGCGGGCAATAGCGCGGCAATCATTGCCAGGACGCCGAAGACGAGCGGGGAGGGAAGACCTGCCAGTGCGAATCCCGCCGCCACGAACAAGCCCTGAATGATGGCGGTCATCGTGGAGCCATAGACGACCGCCCGGGTGACGTCCCCGAGATACCTCAACAGGCGCTCACGCCGGTCGGCCGGCAGGGGTATCAGTCCGACAGCCTGCTGCAGAAAACGCTCGCCATCGCGCAGCAGGAAGAACAGCAGGAACAGCGTCATGAAAAAGCTGATCACGGTCCCGAAAAGGCCGAAGGCGACGTTGCCGCCGGCGGATGCAGCCGACTTCAGCAACGCCGTAGTCGCTCCCGTGAGCCACGCGTGGACATCGAGCGCCTGTGCCGGGAGGTTGCGCGAGATCCAGTCCGTCGCCGGTCCGGCCAGCGGCAGGCGCTTGACTCGGTCGATCAAGGCCGGGAAGCCGATGAAGGGGCGGCTCTGCAGGTAATGGAGCAGGCCGACGGCCTGCTCGGCGAAAACCACTGCAAGCACAGACAGCGGCCCGAGGACGACGAAGGGCGTTGCGACGGTGAGAACGCCTGCCGACAATGCCCGCCGTCCCTTCAGACCGCTGCTCAGGCGCTTGTGCAGAGGATGGAGCATGAATGCGAGTACCGCCCCCCACCCCAGCGAATCGTCCAACGGCGTCAACACCCGCAGCAGCAGGTAGCCGAGAGCCGCAGCGGTCACGACCGCAAACAGCCGGCGGTAGAATGGCGAGTCCGTCATGGTGATCGTTATCCTCGTGTGACCGATGATCCAGGCTCGCCGCTGCCGCCGGGAGTCAAGGCGCGGCGGCAATGCGGCGCAGCGCCGCGGACCTGACCAAAGACGACTTCAATTCCGGCGTCACGACTTCGTTCCCCGGCACGTGACTTCATCTTCGGGGACACGCCTTCAATTCTGGTCAAAGAAGACGCAGCCCCGAATCGGAGGCGTTTCCTGAGAGTGCAAGATGATCGGGCATTTTCCGGCTCGAGTCAGCGCGCCATTCTAATGTCGTTGCCTGAATTTTTCCCCACCCTTTATCTTCAGGGTCAAAATCCCACCGCGGCCAGGGAATATAGTCGTTTCCCGGCGTCGCCCGGTGCTCGGGAAATCTCGCTGTTCCAGCCAGCGGCCCAAGGCAGAGTCGGTACCTCGCTTTATACCGACTGACTTCAGCCGCACGAGACCGTGATGCATCCAGAAAGCCCAGTCGCTTCGCCATTATTTTGCGAACGTGTTGATGGCGGCCTGACGATGTACCGCTCACCGCAGATTCCGTGTGCCAGGCGAAGTCACGGGGCGGGAGCCGTCGATCTTGTGAGGACGAAGACGGCGATGAGGATGGATGACATCGAGCCGATCGAGGGCGCCGGTCACTGGGTCCAACGGGAGCAGCCGGTTCGGCTCAGCACGCTCCTGCTCGCCTTCATGAAGGAGGTGGGTGAGTCGGATCATCTCAGAGAGCAGGTCACCGACTGTTGATATGCGCTCCATTACGGAGTCGGACCGGTTGTGTCCGGCGAGCCCGGATTGGGATCCCCGGACTCTCCAATATCTCGATATGCTCGCGTCGTCCCGGACGGTCTTCTTCCCTTTGAAGATGAAGCCGTCCGGGCGGATCTCCACTACTAGGGAGAAGAGCTCCCGTCGAAGGCAGTTACCTCCAGCGCCAAATGGGAATCCATCGAGGGTGTCGTGAGCGTCCTTGAGGCGATTGCTCTTTTACGCGCCGGAGGCGGGAAAGCGGACTCTCTGACTCACTGCCCGATGCTTGAGGGGAGCTTCGCGGCCAGAAAGTCGATCAATGCGCGCACCGCCGGGAGCAGCCCGCGACGGGCTGGAAAGACCACGTGCACGATTCCCAGGGGAGCGTTGCCCTGCGGCGGAGCACGCTCGAGCCTGCCGTCGGTGAGATCGGCGCGGACGACATTTTCGGGCAGCTTGGTGATCCCCAGACCTGCGAGCGTCGCGGCACCAGCCAGCGCGAGATCGAGCGCATGACCGGGGTGGATCGCAAGACGGCCCGCCGGATCAGTCGCGAGATCGCCGGCGCCGAGGCAAATTCCCCCGGCTGCAGGCATGAATGGAGGTCGTTTCCTGAGTGTGCTCGGCGCACGGGAAGTCTCGCCGCTCCAGGCTGCGGCTCAAACCCAAGTCGCTACTCCTGCGTATGCCGAGCCCCATGCGCGGCACGAATCCGTGACAATCCGGGAAGTAGAGTCGCTTCGCCATCATGTAGCGATCGATGTATCCGTTTTCCAACGGTTCCCCCTTGGCGCGAATAATCGAGCACATGAAAGTCGCTTGCCCGCGACCTCGTGTTGGTTGGCCCAAATCACCGGGCATATTCGGTCAGCCTTGACAACCGATATGAATCTATTTAGATTCATCTATACAGATGAATCTGGGCGATATTCATTACCTGGCGCGATGCTTGCGCGAACACGCGCTGGCCGCTTCGGTTCCCGTACTCGACCCTCCGCTCGTCGCTTCGGAGATCACCGTTCTCGACTACCTCTTCCGTTACCCGGAGGGAGCCCGCATCGGGGACATCGCTCGCGGGACCCTCCTGGCTCAGAGCAGGGTTTCCACCGTCGTCACGCGCCTCAAGAATCGGGGCTGGATCACCACGCGCGTCCCCCCCGAAGACGCTCGATCCACCGTGGTTGCGGTTCATCCGGAGGTGATCGCGGGAACGCAGCGCTTCCTGCAGGAGGACGCGAGCGCGCTCATCGAGCGAATGCTACCGGGCGCGAGCCAGTCGGAACGGTCGGCGGTCATCCGCGGCCTCTCCATCCTGGTCCGCGAGCTGCGCAGCCCCGAGCCGGCGCCCAAGGTGCCTTCGTCGAAAGTCTGAGCGCGGCGACATCAACCTATCAAACGGCAAAGGAAATGAATATACAAACTCCGCTCAATATCATCATCGCCTTGGTTCTGATCGCCTATTGGAAGATCTCCGCCAGGCGGATCAAGAAGGACCGGGTGCGGCAGACAATACCGTGGAGCCGGCTCCTGATAGCGGTGTTGGCCGTCCTCATCCTTTTGGCTGATCGGTTGCCTTTTGCGCAGGCACACCTGGTTCCGCCGAGCCGGGTCATCATGTCCATCGGCACTTGCCTCGAAATCGCCGGAGTCGCGTTGGCCGTTTGGGGTCGGCACCAGTTGGGTGCGAATTGGAGCTCAGCCGCGTCCGTGAAGGAGGGACACGAACTGGTGATTTCAGGTCCCTATCGAGTCGTCCGCCATCCCATCTACGCCGGTTTCCTTTGGGCAATGCTGGGGGCGGCGTTGATGGAAAAAGGACTTCTTTGGATAGCCGGGTTGGCAATTCTGATCCCCCTCTTCGTGTATCGGATGCGCGCCGAGGAGAACCTCATGTCTGCGGAATTCCCGGATCAATATCCGGAGTTCCAACGGAGGACCAAACGGGTGATTCCTCTCGTCTGGTAGGACGACGGCCGGACGGGGCTTCATTCCAGGGGAACCGGCTTTATTCCCGAGGATATGACTTCAATGACATACGGCAATAATTTGTGGGCATGAATTAAAGTCGTTTCCAGAGTGCGCAACTTACTCGGGGAATTTCACGGCTGCGGCCGCAGTATCAATCCAGAGTCGTTGCGCGAGTTGAGGCCGACCACCAAATTCCACGCGGAATTGTGGCCCCTGCCGGAAATAAAGTCGCTTTGCGATTATGTAGCGAACGCTTTTTTGGAGTTGAGCGTGCCCGGTTCGTCACGCATGACAGGGCAACGGGTCATTAAGCGCCAGTCCTTTCCCTGGCGCGCCGTAGGCACGCGGCGAAGTCACTGCCAAGTCCGGCTCCGCGCGGCGAGTCTCGATCCGTCCACCGTGCGGCATCGTGAGATCTCGCACGCTAGCGGCACGGCGCGCGCCTGATGCCTTGAGTTCATGCGCTTTCTCGCCCCTCGCCGCGGGATTGGGGAGGGACTACCGAACTCAAGCCAGGGATTACGCTCGCCCGCTTCCGGTTAAGCTTGCTTTCGGATGGCAATCCCTTATTGAGGCTCATAACGTATTTATGATCCTTTTTACAGTATCAGAAATTGACCCACCCGCGTTATTTTGATACTTTAAACGACATTGAACTTTGATTTTGATATGCATTAGAGTGGTTTTATGGATGCGTCTTACGCCGTCAGACAACTGGTACAAACCCTAAAGGAGGCCCGCATCGCACGCGGTCTTACCCAGCGTGAGCTCGCGGAGCGCGCCGGCTTTGGGCAGAACCGTCTGGCGCTGATCGAAGCGGGTCAGGTCGATCTTCGCACCTCGACACTGGTTCAGCTGGCCCGGGCACTGGATCTGGAGCTGGTTCTGACACCTCGTCGGGTGTTGCCAGCTGTGCAATCCTTAACCGGGAGTCAGACCAGTCGCTGGCAAGATTCGGGGCGCCGCTCGGTACGAGGGACTCCGATGCGGGTATTGCGCCACATCCAGCAGCACATCACTGCGCTCGAGCGCACGCACCTCTCCAGCGTCGAGCTCACGAAAGTCAAGAGCGCTGTCGAGGCACTTGTCAATGCGGGGCCGAATCTCGGGTTCTCTACCCTGCAGCCACTGCGTCGTAGTGTTCGGTGGCTTGCGCTCGCTCGAGCGAACACCGCGCAGGCCGAACAGCCTCTGGCCAAAGCTGCCGCACAGCTGCAGGAGTTGTATCAGACACTCCCCGCAATGACGCACCTTGAACAGGCGTCCCGGGTTCAGCGGGCTGCCTATAGCCTTGAGGATGAGGCCTCGTGAACGATGCTGTTTCGGTGCTGGAAGTGCTTTTGCATGGGCAAAGCATCGGCGCTCTGACCCGCACGGCAGGGGACAGGACCCTCTTTTCCTTCAATAGCCGCTACATCGACGATGAAGCGCGCCCGACGCTAGGCTTGTCATTCAAGACGCAGGATGGCGTGCTGCGTACGCCGTTGCGGCCCTACAGCACGCGCCTGATGCCATTCTTCTCCAACCTGTTGCCAGAGGGGCACCTGCGGCAGTATCTCGCTGAGCGGGGAGAGGTTCATCCGGATCGCGAGTTCTTCCTGCTCTGGCTCTTAGGAGAGGACCTGCCGGGCGCGCTGCGCGTCAGGCCTGCGGAAGGCGATGAGCTACCGCCAGCGTATGCACGGGAAGTTGCTGGCGAATCGGACGGAGCGCGTGCCGATCCTGATGCCAGCCATGCGCTGCGGTTCTCGCTGGCTGGCGTACAGCTGAAGTTCTCCGCTGTCATCAAGAGCTCCGGTGGCCTCACAATCCAAGCCAAAGGCGTCGGTGGATCGTGGATCATCAAGCTGCCTTCTGAGCGTTATGCCGGTGTGCCGCGCAACGAGTACAGCATGATGACCCTGGCTCAAAAGCTCCGCATGAATGTGCCACGGGTCAAGCTCGTCGACATCCGAGAGATCGAAAACCTGCCCTCGGGCCTGGGACAATTGCGCGACCACGAAGCCTTGGCGATCGAGCGTTTCGATCGCCTCCCCGATGGCACCCACGTGCACACCGAGGATTTCGCGCAAGTATTCGATCTGTATCCCGCCGACAAGTATAAGAAAGCCAGTTCCATGAATGTCGTGCGGGTCCTTGGGATCGAGACCTCCCCGGAAGATGTACAGGAGTTCACCCGACGTTTGGTGTTTAACGCACTGATCGGAAACTCCGACATGCACGTAAAGAACTGGTCACTGGCTTACCCTGACCGCAGGCGCCCCCGTTTATCACCGGCCTATGACTTCCTCTCCACGACTGCCTACATCCCGGATGAAAGTGCCGGGCTAAAGGTCAGCCGCAGCAGCTACTACAAGGACCTCACGCTGGATGAGCTCGCACATATGGCTGACCGGGCAAACCTCCCCCAGCATCTGGTCCTGGAAGCGGCGAAGGAGACCGTACAGAGCTTTCATGAGGTGTGGTCTCAGGAGCGTTCCAACCTGCCGCTGTCGCAGGATGTGATCCGAGCGGTGGAGCGTCAGTTGAGCCTTGTACCACTAGCCCTACTTTCGCAAATTCGTGCAGATTCCGGGCGCTAATGGCAGCAGAAACCCCGGGAAAACAAG
>JAJZLX010000561.1 GCA_021850555.1 Pseudomonadota bacterium
TAGGAGCTGAGGCCAAGGCGCTTGGCGAGCTCCAGGAAGATCTGATAGTCCGATTTCGACTCGCCCAGCGGCTCGATGCATTTGTGCTGCAGCGTGATGACGCGGTGGTTCATCTGATTGTGGTTGTGATGCACGTAGCCGCCTGAGGCCGCCCATTCGCTGATGTCCGCGCGCTCGAAATTGGTGCAGGCCGGAAGGATCAGGTCGGCGAACCGGGCCTCGCCTTCGTTCCAGATGGACTGATTGAGCACGAATTCGAGGCTTTCACTGCGCAGCGCATCGGCCAGGCGGCCGCTCTGCATGGTGGTGCCGAAATGCGAGCCGCCGTATTTGTACATCATGCGCACTGGTGAGTGGCCAGGCGAGGGGTAGTGGAACTTCTGAAACTGCCCTTCGAGCGAGCGGCTGTCGGTCGGATAGCCGTCGGTTGCGCCGTCCAGAATGGCTTCAGGAATGCGCAGCCGCGGCACCCTCTGCGTGATCGTGTTCATGCTGATGAGGTGCGGCAGGCGCTGGTAGTTCTGCACCGCATCGGCCGTGCCCTCGATGTCGCCCGAGATGCCTCCCTCGGCATAGCCCGGAAAGTAGAATTCAAGATCGACCGGAGCACCCGTGCCCAGGTTGCCGAAATTGATCCCGGGTTTTCCCAAGCCCTGCATGGTCATCAGGCAGACCATGGCGCGGGCCCATTGCGCGCCGGTGGCGGAGCGGTTGGCGCCGCCGAAGGCGACGCCCTTGCCGCCGCAGGAGAGATAGGTCTTCTTGCTGCCCCATTCGCGCGCCAGAGCGCGCACGATATGCGGCGCTACGCCGGTTTCGGGCGCCTGCCATTCGGGTGATTTGGGCGTTCCGTCGCCGTCGCCCAGGACATAGGCGCGGTACTTGTCGAAGCCGGTCGTGCGCTTCTCGATGTACTCCCGATCGTAGAGTCCCTCGCTTATCCAGACGTAAGCAATGGCATGGGCCAGCGCCGGGCTGGTGCCAGGCACGGGCGCGATCCACTTTCCGCCGAGCCAATTCGCCGTCGGGTTCAGATACGGATCGATGTGCACCATCTTGATTCCGAGTTGCCTGGCCCATTGCCGCCGGATGGTGCCTTCGAACGCGGCATAGGAGCCGCAGGTCGATTCCGGATCAGACGACCAGAACACGATCAGCTCGGCATGCTGCAGTGCGTCCTCGAGCTGCCCGTAAGGCTCGGCGCCGCCCATTCGCATCGAATTGCCATAGTGGTGCATGGCGCCCCAGTACCATCCCTCCCAGCTGTCGGGGTTCAACACCATGCGGGTATGACCGATGGCGTTCATGAAGCGGGCCTGCGCGCTCAGGTAGTAGCCGATATTGCCCCAGGTGTGATGCGAGCCGTGGCTGTTCAGGATGGCGCCGTGGCCGTGCTCTCGCCGAATGCGCTTGATCTCGGAGGCGGCGATGTCGAGCGCCTCGTCCCATGAGATGCGCACATAGCCGGACTTGCCGCGGTTCTGAGGGTTGCGTGCGCCTTTAGGATCCCAGTCTACGCGTTTCATGGGATAAAGCAGGCGCTTGGGCGAATAGATGAGCGATTTCGAGGCCAGGCCGTGCGGGCTCAGCGTCGCCCGCCGCGGCGGTGAGAATTTCCGCCCGCGCGCCTCGATGACCCAGGGCTCGGGATCATCGCCTGCGAATTCCATCGGCGTGATGCGCACGATCCTTCCGTCCTTCACATACACGAAGACCGGCCCGCCATTCGTCTGGTTGACGTAGCGTGTCTCGCCATCGCCTGCTGGTGCGCCCTGGCGCCAGCCATGCGTGAGCATGGCGTTCAGGATGTCGGTGAAGCGGACGATGAGCTCATCCGGTCCAAGTACCTCGAAGGCAAAGTTCTTGGCGGCGCTGATCACCTCCATCGGCTCGAGGAATCGCTTCAGCAATGGCCAGGCGAAGTGCACCATGCCGGAGGTGAGGTGGAGCAGGATGCGCGCCCCCAGCGTCGCCGTCTTGAAGCGCAGCGTGACCTCGGCATCGGCGCGCACGCCTGCGCCGGAGATCAGCCTGCCTCCCGCAAAACGGAACCACCGGCCGCGCGAGCCATCCTTGACCATGATCTGGGCTGTGAATTCGCGCTCCTCCATCAGCGCGTGGATTTTCGCCGAGCGCCAGGCATAGAGCCTGAATGCCCAGGGCAGGCACCAGAGAATCAGAGAAAACCGCATCGAGCGCATCAAGCGAACTGAACCGGGTCTCAATCCTCCGCCTGCCTTCCGAGGGCGGCAAGTAACAAGCCCTTGTGACATGACATGGAAACGGCTCATGAGAAAATGCCCCGGCGTGGAAAAAGGGGCCGTCCGGGCCCGCCTAGACGTAGGAGAAGGAGTACGGCCGTGCCGACACAGAGCTTTACCAGCTGCACCAATTGCGGACCGATCACTGTCGACGTGAAGGACGGGCGAGTGGTGCGTGTCCGTCCGCTGGTGATCCAGGACGGCGACCTCAAGCCCTGGACCATCAAAGCCGGAGGCAAGTCCTATTCTCCGCCCAAGAAGGTGACGCTGGCGCCGTACGTGCATGCCGAGCGCAACCGCCTCTATTCCGACGACCGCATCCGCTACCCCATGAAGCGGGTGGATTTTGATCCCAACGGCGAACGCAACCCCCAGAACCGCGGCAAGTCCGGCTATGTGCGGATTTCCTGGGAAGAGGCCCTGGACATCGTCGCCAGCGAGATCAAGCGTGTGCAAGGCGCGCACGGTCCTTCGGCGCTCGCGGCCATGACTTCATCGCACCACAATTGGGGCCTCGTCGGCTACAAGATGAGCGCCTTTTCGCGCTTTTTCAATTTTCTAGGCTACACGCAGGTTTTCGACAACCCGGACAGCTGGGAAGGCTGGCACTGGGGCGCTACGCATTCCTATGGCTTCATGTGGCGCCTCGGCATGCCCGAGCCCTACGACATGCTGGAAGACGCCCTGCAGCACGCGGAGATGATCGTCTTCTGGTCCAACGACCCCGATACGACCCGCGCGGTCTATGACGGCAGCGATGCGGCGATCTGGCGCCAGTGGCTGAAGGAGAAGGGTGTGGCGATGACTTTCGTCGATCCCTTCTACAACTACACAGCAGCAGCCATGAAGGGCAAATGGCTGGCGCCGCGTCCGGGCACCGATGCCGCCGTGGCGCTTGCCATCGCATATGTCTGGATCAGCGAGGGCACGTACGACAGGCAATACGTCGCCGACCGCACCATCGGCTTCGACGAGTTTCGCGATTACGTCATGGGCGTCAACGACGGCGCGCCCAAGACACCGGCCTGGGCCGAGGCGGAATCGGGCGTGCCGGCGCGCAAGATCACGGCATTGGCGCGTGAGTGGGCCTCGAAGCGGACGGTACTCTCCGCCGGCTGCCGCGGTGGCGAGGGCGGGGCCTGCCGCGCCGCCTATGCCACCGAATGGGCCCGGCTGATGGTGTTGCTGCAGGCGATGCAGGGGCTCGGCAAGCCGGGCATCTCCATCTGGGGCACCAGCATGGGCGCGCCGTGGAACAGCAAGGTCTGGTTCCCGGGTTATGGCGACCTGGAAGGCCGCATCGCGACCTCCACCAAAATCGCGCGCCACATCCCCGAGAACAGAGTGCCGCAGAAGCTCTACCGCCTCACGCTGCCGGACGCCATTCTCGATCCGCCGGTGCACTGGAAGGGGGTGGGCTTCTGCAACAAGGATTTCGACCAGCAATTCGTCCCCTTCACCTATCCGATGGCTGGCTGTTCCGAAGTGCGGATGTTCTACCGCTACGGTGGCTCGTTCATGAGCACCATGAACGACACCAGCAAGTGGGTGCGCATGTATCAGAGCCCGAAGCTCGAATGCGTAGTCAACCAGGATTGCTGGTGGTCTACCGAGACCGCCCACGCCGACATCATCCTGCCGGCCTGCACCTCGCTCGAGCGCGAGGACATCGGCGAGTTCGGCGAGCCGGGCGGCCAGACCAAGAGCGGCAGCAGCGGCTGCAACTATCGAGTCGTGGTGCGGCTGAAGAAGGCGATCGAGCCGTTGTGGGAATCGAAATCGGATTACCAGATCTTCGCCGAGCTCGCCGGGAAGCTGGGCTTCAGGGAAGACTACACCGAAGGCAACACCGATCTGGACTGGGCGCGGAAGTTCTTCGAGATCTCCGACCTGCCGAAATATATTTCCTGGGAGGAGTTCGACCGCAAGGGCTATTACGTCATCAACGTGCCGGAAGATTACCAATCCACCCCCGCGCTGCGCTGGTTCGCCGAAGGGCGCGCCTGCGATACTCCCGATCCCAGGAATTTCAAACGTAATACGGAGAAGGCGCACGAGCTGGGCACCGAGAGCGGCAAGATCGAATTCGCCTCCGAAAGTCTGCGCCGCCTGGCGCCACAGGACGAGGAGCGGCCGGTTTCCCCGCGCTACATTCCCAGCTGGGAGGGCCATCGCTCGGAGGCGGCGAGAATCTATCCGTTGCAGCTCATGTCGCCCCATCCGCGTTTCTCCTTCCATACACATTATGACGGCCACACTGCTTGGCTCAACGAGGTGGCGGTGCACCGCATCGTGAAGGACGGTCATGCCTGGTGGCCGGCGCGGTTGCACCCGGAGGACGCTACTGCGCGCGACATCCGCTCGGGCGACATCGTGCGACTGTATAACGAGCGCGCCTCGGTTCTGTGCATCGCTCAGGTGACCGAGCGCGTGCGGCCGGGCGTGGTGCATTCTTATGCGTCGGCCGGAAAATACGATCCGCTACAGCCGGGTAACTCGCGTTCGCCCGATCGCGCCGGCTGCGTCGCCATGCTGACCTCCGGCCGACAGCTTTCGCAGAACGTCGCAGGCATGGCCTCCAATTCGTGCCTCATCGAGGTCGAGAAGTGGGTCGGCTGAGGAGCAGGTCATGACCACGTACGGTATGCTCATCGACATCGATCGTTGCACGGGCTGTTACAATTGCTTCCTCGCCTGTCGTGACGAGCACGCGGGCAACGATTACCGTCCCATCGCTGCGCCGCAGCCGGAAGGCGGGCACAAATGGATCGACGTATTGGAGCATGAGCGCGGCAAGCTCCCGCGCGTGCGCGTGGACTACGTGCCGCTGCCCTGCCAGCAGTGCAAGAGCGCCACCTGCGTGTCGCAGGCGCCGGATGGCGCCGTTTATCGTCGGGCGGACGGCATCGTCCTCATCGACCCTGAGAAGGCCAAGGGGCATCCAGAGATCGTGGCGTCCTGTCCGTACCGCGTCATTTCCTGGAACGCAGCCGAGAACGTCGCACAGAAGTGCACTTTTTGCGCCCATCTTCTCGATGCGGGGCGGAAGGAGCCGCGCTGCGTCGAAGCGTGCCCGACCGAGGCGTTGGTGTTCGGGGATCTGGATGATCCCGCGAGCAGGATTTCGCAGCTTCTGAAGAGCAAGCTGACCGAGGAGCTGCATCCGGAGTTCGGCCTGATGCCCTCCGTGCGCTACGTCCGCCTGCCGAAGCGGTTCGTCTCGGGCGAGGTCGCGTTCGCCGATCGCATGAGCGAGCCCGCCGTCGGCGTGCGCGTGTCGCTCCACACAGGAACGAACTCACACGATGGTGTAACCGACCTCTACGGTGACTTTGCCTTTAGCGGCCTCGACGCGGGCGTAAGCTATCGGTTATGCATTGCCGCGCAGGGTTATCGGCGGCGGGAAATCGACATTGGCGCGCGCAAAGACGTCGACCTCGGCACCATCGTGCTGGAACCGGTGAGCGCCGGCACTCCGTAGCCGGCCGAAATCCCGCCGGCTGCCGATTCGCCCCGTGCTGGCCCCGCACGACGCCGCAGGGGCCGTCAGCGGAAAATCGATCAACCGATGGCAAGCCGTGCTCAATGCAGATTTGTCCGGCGTTCGCGGGTGCCGGTACGCGCCGAGCGCCTTATAGCAAGAATCAATTGCGGCGACCGGATTTTTCATTGCCGGACGACGGCTGGATCGACTTAAATGCGCGAAGCGACTACTCGGGAAAGAATCGGCCGATGACAGAAGCTATGCCCGAATTCCTTCCATGCAGCGGGCAAACCGCCAGCTTCATGACCGATGCGAACGAAACGCGGGGGATGAAGCTGCTCGCAGGCAATTCCAATCAGGAATTGGCCGTGAAGATCGCCCAGTACCTCAAGCTACCGATCACCAGGGCGCAGGTGCGTCGTTTTGCCGATATGGAGGTGTCCGTAGAGGTTCAGGAGAATGTCCGAGGCGAGGACATTTTCGTGATCCAGTCGACCTCCTTTCCCGCCAACGACAATGTGATGGAGCTGTTGCTCATGATCGACGCCCTGAAGCGCGCCAGCGCCAGGCGCATCACGGCGGTGGTCCCCTATTTCGGCTATGCCAGGCAGGACCGCAAGGTCGGCCCGCGCACTCCCATCTCGGCCAAGTTGCTCGCCAACTTGATCACCGAGGCGGGCGCCAGCCGAGTCCTGACCGTTGACCTTCATGCCGGTCAGATTCAAGGATTCTTCGATATCCCGACCGACAATCTCTTCGCCGCACCGGTGATCGTGAAGGACATTCTGGAGCACATCGGCCGGGACAATCTGATGATCGTATCGCCGGATGTGGGCGGCGTGGTCCGGGCCCGTGCCCTGGCCAAACGGCTCGGCGCCGACCTCGCCATCGTGGACAAGCGCCGCGAGCGCGCCGGCGAATCAGAAGTTATGAACATCATCGGCGACGTTGCAGGCCGTTTCTGCATCCTGGTCGACGACATCGTCGACTCGGGCGGCACGATCTGCAACGCCGCCGCGGCCCTGATCGAACAGGGCGCCAAAGCCGTCTGTGCCTATGCCACCCATGGCGTGTTCTCCGGCGGGGCGCTGGCGCGCATCAAGGAGTCCAAGCTCAATCTCATGGTGGTGACTGACTCTATCGCGGCCACCGATGAGATGCGCGAATGCCCCAAATTCCGCCGCATCTCCATCGCACCCCTGATCGGCGAGGCCGTGCGCCGAATAAACAACGAGGAAAGCGTCTCCAGCCTGTTCGATTGAGGATCCCGGCGGATTCGAGTAACCGTATCCGCAGGCAACGCGGCGATGGATCATCACGACGGAGTCGTTGGCGGGCAAGATCCGGATTGACCGCAACGCTGCCTGGCTGACGTTCGTGTCGGTCGCGGCTCCAAATCGCCATATACCCTTTAAGGGTGCGCGGTCGAACCGGCCGGCGGCCCATGCTGCGCTGCTGTTTTCAGTTCGTTGATGAATGCACGCTGCAGCTGCGTGGGGACAAACCCGCGCCGCACGGCGAGGCCGATAGTGTGCCTGGAGCTCGGGATAGGGTCTCCAAGGATTTTGAGGCGGCCGCTGATGAGGGCGGATCGAGCCTGGCTCGTCGGCACGACGGCAGCAAAGTCCGTGGTGATCAACAGTGACCAGATCGTCACCATCGAATTGCACGCGAGAACGCAACGGGCCGGCGGCAAGCCCTGCACCTGCAAAAAGCTGTCGAAGCACTGGCGCGGAGGTGTGCCGGGCGGAGGCAGGAGCCACCCCAAAGATGCGAGCTGTGCCGGGCTCAGCTGCCTGCCGCCGCGCAATTCGCGCACCAGGGCGTGGTCACGGCGCGCCACGATCGAGAGCGAATCTTCGAAGATCGGGATCTGCTCGAGATCGCGGGTCGCCGAAGACGGTCGCAAGGCGCCGATGATCATATCGATTCGGCCATAGTGAAGTGCGACGAGCTGCTCTTCATAGGGACCGTCCATGGCGAACACGCGGCAGCCGGGATGGCGCTTCAGCGTATTGGTGAGCGCGCCCGGCAGCCACGCGTGGCGCGCCGTCGGCAACGCGCCGATCAGCAGTTCGCCGCTGACGACGCCGTTGGCCTCCCGGGCCGCCTCCAGCCCGAGCCGAATTTCAGATTCATATCGGCCGATCCCTTCGGCGAGGATCAGGGCCTCGCGTGTGGGATCGACACCCCGGCTGGTGCGGCTCCAAAGACGGCAGCGCGTCAACTGGCTGAAGGAGCTGAGCGCTCTGTGCAGGCTCGGTTCGCTGCAATTGAGCTCGCGCGCGGCGAGCAGAAAGCTTCGGTGGTGCGCCAGGGCGCTCAAGCCGCGAAGCTGCAGATCGGTGGCGCGCTCCCAAAGCCGCGGAGCCTCGTAACCGATGGACGCAAAGTCCGCTTCAGCATCGCGAAGATGCAGCACTGCGGCGCCGACGCGCCGCGCAAGGGCCGTTGCGGCTTGATTGGGCGCCATGCCGGATGTGCTGCGCTCGAACAGCTTGAGGTTGAAGCCTGTTTCGATGGCGCCGATCGCGGAGGAAACAGACGACTGTGTGCGATGGACGAGCTCGGCCGCCTTCGCCGTGCTGCGGCTCTCGTAAACCGCAAGAAAAATTCGAAGCTGCCCGAGCTTCACGTGCGACGCTTCCGGGAGCGTGTGGATTGATGAATATCCGGCAATCGCATGCAATGTAGCATAAATCGATTGCCTCCTGCGTCTTTTCAGTTTGCATGTCATCTTCCGGATCGGTTTAACTCTCCGCGGCTTTCGCATGATCATGTTGGGGGTGATCATATTTGGATCCGACCGGGGGCCGCGATCAGCAGGCTTTTCGGGCGGCGGATATCCGCCGCCACGCGGTGCGCTTGCGCGACCTCGTACGCCGCGATTCTGGTTGCACGGTGCGCCGGAGAAACTGCGGGCTCTCTTGGTTCTGCGGTCTACGGCGGGCGGTGAGCCGAATCCGATGGTCTCCGATCATGTGGACGAATTCCTCGCAGAGCGCAAGCCGCTGCCGCTTGGTTACGCGAGTCCCCGAAGAGCTTGCATGCCGATGGTGCGCCGCCACGGCGGCGCGCGCGCCGCGGAGCTGATCTTATGTCGCACGAGAGACTTAGACTGCATACCCATAGCAGGCTCGCCTTCGGCCTGATCGACATGAACGGCGAGATCGGCCGCGTCGAGGGAGGGCTCGGACTGGGGCTGGAAATGCCGTATCTTGAGCTGTGTGCGCGGCGGGCCGATAGCGTGCGCATCAGTGGTCCGGCTGCGGTGTCGGATGGCACGCGCCGCAAATTCGAAGCGATGGCCCAGGTGTTCAGGGAAAAGTACGACATCGGGGGAGTCGATGTCCGTGTCGAGGAAACCATCCCCGGGCACAGCGGTCTCGGCTCCGGAACCCAGCTGGCGCTGGCGTTTGGACAGGCGGTCAATCTTCTCTATGAACTGAAGCTGCCGCTGTCGGAGATCGGGCGGATCGCGCAGCGCGGAGGAACCAGCGGTATCGGCTGCGCGGCCTTCGAAACCGGAGGGTTCCTCGCCGACGGCGGGCACCGCTTCGGCGGGGCAAACGGCAAGCGGCTCTTTGCGCCGTCATCCGCATCCACCGAATTTTCCGCGCCTCCCATTCTGTTTCACTCGAATCTGCCGAGCAGCTGGCGCGTCGTGCTGGCGCTGCCGTCTGCCGGGCTGATCACGCACGGAGACGAGGAACAGGCGCTGTTCTCCAAGCACTGCCCGGTTCCGGCCGAGGAAGCGGCGCAGGCTGCGCGGTTGGCGCTGTTGAAGGTTTTGCCGGCCATCGTGGAAGCCGATCTGCAGTCCTTTGGCGATGGCATCGAGGCCATGCAGCGCCTGGGACTCAAGCGCATCCAGATCGCGCATCAGAACGAGGAAGTGCGTGCGACCATGGACGAGATGCGCCGCCTGGGCTTGCAGGGCGTCGGTATGAGCAGTTGGGGCCCCACATTATTTGGTTTTTCAGACAGAGGGCCCGATGCGGAACGAGAGATCGTGCGGGCGATCGAGGCGTTTGGTGCCGGTGTGGGGGGCGTGCGGGTCATCGGTACCCGTGCAGCCACGCAAGGGGCAACCTGGTGTTGGGAGTGAGTGATGAAAGTACAGATCTATGCAATGACGAGCGTGCAGGACGCCATCGACACCGTGGACGCCGGGGCGGATCTGATTGGCGTGGTTGCCGAAAACGATGGACGGGTGATAGAGGACCGCACGGCCGAGCAGGCCAGGGCGATCCTGGCAGCCGTGGAAGATCGGGCAACCACCATCGCCTTGTCGCTGGGAACAGATGTGGAGCGCATCGCGCACATGGTCGCGGCGACTCGACCGCGCATCTTGCATCTGGCCGCGCGAGAATTGCCGCGTGATGCGGTGGAGCGCATCAAGGCGCGGATCGGTGACGTCAAGCTGATGATGGCGGTTCTGGTGGATGGGCCCGGGGCGATCGAGGTAGCCCGCGAGTACGCCCGTCTGGCGGACTATCTCATCCTGGATTCCGGCAGCTCGAGCAATCCGGTGACCGGCGCCACCGGGCAGCCCCACGATTGGAACATCAGCGCGCGCATCGTGGCCGCAAGCCCCGTGCCGGTGGTGCTGGCAGGCGGGTTGTCGCCCGAAAATGTGGCTGAGGCCGTGCGCATCGTGCGACCCTGGGCGGTCGATTCCTTTACCCGGACCGATCGTCCCGGGCAGCGTGGCGTCAAGGATCCGGAGCGGGTACGCGCCTTCGCGCATAACGCGCGGGCCGCGGCTGCGGCGGCCTAGTCGGGCTGCCTCAGCGGAGGCGTCCCACGCCTTCCGACCCGGGCGGCAGGTGCAAAGGCGGTCTCATGACCCTGTCGCCTGGCAGACGGTCGAAGACGCGGGGCGAAGTTGTTTCTGACCGCGTCCTCGGATGATCGGGACGTCAGCCAGCCGTGGCCTGTTGGGTCAATGAGCGCGTGAGCGAGCCTGCTGTTCGCCGGCCGGTCCGGTAGGGTTCCGCGCCAGTCAAGCCGACAGGTTGATAAAAATCATGCTCGCCATCGATTCGGGGCTCTGCGCGAGGCCGAATTGGACGCCAGAGCCCGCTGTGAAATCACATTTCATCACGGCGCGAATGTTTCCCCCGCTGCTTGACACGAGATTAGGTTATGATAATAATATACACCGTATGATAATATCATACATCGTTCCAGCACTGGGGACCATCCATGCCCACATACAAGGTTGAAGACCGCACTTATGAAGTCGATGACGATGGGTTCCTTCAAGAGCCCGAACTCTGGAACGAGGACGTCGCGCGCGATCTGGCGCTGTCCGAGGGGATCACCGATCTGACGGCCCCGCACTGGCAGCTGATTCAGTACATCCGCAAATATTTCTATTCCTACGGTGTGGCGCCGATGGTGCGCAAGGTCTGTCGCGACAACAAGATGGACCTCGATCAGATCTATCAATTGTTCCGCTCGGGTCCGGCAAAGGGCGCCTGTAAGGTTGCTGGCCTGGCGAAGCCGACCGGCTGCGTGTAGGTCCAATGTCCGTGCGCGCCACCGTTGAGGAACGTTGGCTTGCCGCCGCCGCCGCGGCTTATGGAGGGCTGATCGCCGAGCACGCCGTGACCGCGTGCGACCCGTTCCGCAATCCCATCGGCCATACGCTTCGCAGGAACCTGGCGGCACTGGTGCGCGAGTTCTTCGGCGCGATGGACGAGGCATCCATCGACGCCGCGTTTGCCGAGATCATGGCACTGCGCTCGATTCAGGACCTGTCGGTGGAGCGGGCGGTCGGGTTTGTCTTTGCGCTGCGAGACATCGCTCGCGAGCAAGCCCCGCAGATGCAGGGCACCGACGCCGACGGACGCATCGACCGTCTAGCCCTTTCGGCCTTCAGGCAATATCTCGCCTGCCGCGAGCGGCTTGCCGAGCTGAAGCTGAACGAGCACCTTCGTGCCATCGGCGTGGCGCGCCGGCGCGCCGCACACAGTCGTGGTGCTCCTGCATGAAAGCCCTCCTTGCAGCCGCGGCCGTTGTTGTCCTCGCACTCGCCGGCGCGTCCGCGGGCGCCGTTCCGGGCGGCGCGGCCGCAGTCACCGTGGTCCTTCCTTACGTGGCGTTTCTTACGCTGGCCGCGGGCATTGCGTGGCGGGTCTGGCAGTGGGCGGCAAGTCCGGTACCGTATCGCATTCCCACCACCTGCGGTCAGCAGCGCTCGCTCGCCTGGATCCGCACCGCCGCCATCGACAATCCCGACACCGGCATCATGGCTGCCATCCGGGTGGCGATCGAGGCGCTGACGTTTCGCTCCCTATTGCGCAACAGCCGCTCACACGTCTCGGCGGGTCGGCTCGAATTTTCCGAAGCGCGGCTGCTGTGGCTGGCGTCATTGGCGCTGCACTGGTCGCTGCTCGTGATCGTGCTGCGGCATCTGCGTTTCGTGCTTCAGCCCACGCCGTTCTTCGTGTCGCCGTTGGACGCGCTCGACGGTTTCCTGCGCATCGGTTCGCCCCCGCTGCTGATCACGGATGTGCTTCTGGTCGTGGCGCTGCTGTACCTTCTGGGACGGCGACTCGCCAACCCGCTTCTGCGCTATATGTCGCTGCTCACAGATTATTTTGCGCTGCTGCTTCTGCTCGGTATCGCGCTGTCAGGCATGGCCATGCGCTACGTTGCGCCGGTGAACCTCGTGTCGGTCAAGCAGTTCGCGCTCTCTTTGGCCGCATTTCATCCGGTGGTTCCGGTGGCGCCGAGCGCGCTGCTTCTCGTCCATCTGCTGCTGGTGTCGACGCTGGCGGTCTATCTGCCATTCTCGAAACTGGCGCATTTCGGCGGCGTGTTTCTCAGTCCGACGCGCAATCTCGCCAACAACAGCCGGCGTGTACGGCACATCAATCCCTGGAACCGCCCTGTGCCCACCCACACTTATGCGGAGTGGGAGGCCGAGTACGCCGACAAGATGAAGCTCGCCGGTCTGCCGGTCGATGGGACAGATCATGGCGGATAAGCCGGCGATCGACATCGAGGCGAAGGCGCCCACGGGCGACTGGCGCGACGCGCGCGTCGAGTTCCGCAAGGGCACCTTCAGCAATGCCTCGCTGCCAAAGGATCTGGTCCATCTCGGGCTGCCCAACCCGCGCAAGTGGCAGCCCACCGACCTCGACTGGCAGTTGCCGCCGGACTGGAAGCGGATTCTGCTCGAGGGCATGAAGGACCGCCTCGCCCGGTACCGGTCCTTCCGCCTGTTCATGGATGTATGCGTGCGCTGCGGCGCCTGCGCCGACAAGTGCCACTTCTACCTCGGCTCCGGCGATCCGAAGAACATGCCGTTCGCGCGCGCCGAGCTGGTCCGTTCGGTCTACCGGCGCTATTTCACCCTTTCGGGCCGTCTGTTTGGCTCACTGGCGGGCGCTCGCGAGCTGACCGAGGACGTTGTCAAGGAGTGGTTCTATTACTTCTATCAGTGCACGGAATGCCGTCGCTGCTCGATCTATTGTCCGTTCGGCATTGACACCGCCGAGATCACCATGATCGTTCGCGAGCTGCTCACCCTGATCGGCGTGAGCACGCACTGGATCACGGAGCCGGCGGCCAACTGCTACCGCGTCGGCAACCATCTCGGCATTGCGCCGCACGCCTTCAAGGACAGCCTGGAATTCGCCCGCGACGAGTTGCGTGACATCACAGGTCTGGACATCGAGATCCCCATCAACCGCAAAGGCGCCGAGGTGCTGTTCGTGATGCCGTCGGCGGATTATTTCGCCACACCGCATTACTACACGTTGCTCGGCTACATGATGCTTTTCCATGAGATCGGGCTCGATTTCACGGTGAGCGCCTATGCTTCGGAAGGCGGCAATTTCGGTCTGTTCCATTCCAACGACCTGATGAAGCGATTGAACGCCAAGATCTACGCCGAGGCGAAGCGTCTTGGCGTCAAATGGATCCTGGGCGGGGAATGCGGACACATGTGGCGCGTGCTGCATCAGTACATGGACACGATGAACGGTCCAGCCGATTTTCTCGAAGTGCCCGTGTCGCCCCTTACCGGCACGCGCTTCGAGAACGCGGCCTCGACCAAGATGGTGCACGTCTGCGAATTCACCGCGGACCTGCTCTATCACGGGAAGATCAGGCTCGATCCCTCGCGCAACGACGAATACGTGGTCACCTATCACGATTCGTGCAATCCCGCGCGCGGCATGGGGCTTCTGGAAGAGCCGCGCTATGTGCTCCGGCGCGCCTGCAATCACTTCCATGAGATGCCCGCCAAGACGATCCGCGAATACACCTTCTGCTGCGGCAGCGGTGCCGGACTGGGCAATGACGAGAACATGGAAATGCGGTTGCGTGGCGGCTTTCCTCGCGCCAATGCCGTGCGCCACGTGCGTGAGGAGCACGGCGTGAACCTGCTCGCCTGCATCTGCGCCATTGACAAAGCGACGCTGCCCACGCTGATGGACTACTGGGTGCCGGGGGTGCAGGTGGCCGGCGTACACGAGCTGCTCGGCAACGCGCTGGTGATGAGGGGCGAGAAGCAGCGCGCCACCAACCTGCGCGGCGAGCCGCTCGCGAAGGAGTCGGAGGATGCGTGATCGCCCGCTGATCCTCGGGGTGCTGGCGCTGCTGCTCGTGATTCTGGCCGCGCCGTTCTGGTATGGCGTGTTGGCACATACGGAGGCAGCGGCGCCCGTCATTCCTCCGGCGAAGGGGGCGCATTGCGTTCGTCCGAGGAAGTGGATGCTCGAGAATCACATGAAGCTGCTGATGCAGGTCCGGTACGAGGTGGTGCATGAGGGCATCGCTCCTAAAGACGAGACGCTGCCGGCGTGCATGAGCTGCCATGTGTCGAAGCTGGCGGATGGGAAGTACCCGTCGGTGAGGAGCAAGAAGTTCTTCTGCACTGCCTGCCATGATTATGTAGGAGTGCGTGTCGACTGCTTCTCCTGCCACACCAACCGTCCGGGAGGCAATGGCGAAGCGGTGGCGGAAGGGCAACAGGGTTTGTCGCAAGCGGGCAAGAGATTGCTGTTGGCCGTTGCGGGGGCGAGCGGCAAGGTGCCTGTTGTGCCTCGGCCGGTGCAGGGCGTTGCCTCTGCAGCGCCTGAGGCGTCCGGGAGATCCCCATGAGCGGTAAGCCGGTCGAGACTGCGGCGCCCGGGGACGGGCGGGACAGGGTCGATGAAGGGCGGCGTTGGTTCGTGGGCGCCGCGGCGGTGAGCGCTCTGGTGCTCGCCCCGGGGGTGAGCCTCATCGCCTATGCCGAAGCCGACGGGCGCAGGACTGTGGGGGCGAGTTCGAAGACGCGCTGGGGCCTGCTGATCGACACCAGCAAGTGCAAGCCGTCCTGCACCGCCTGCGTCAGCGCGTGCTCATCGTATAACGGCTGGAAGAATGAAGGCCGGCCCACCGATCCGCAATGGATCCGCAAGGTGCAGGTGAGTGACCCGAAGACGGGCTTTTCGCGCTCGGTGCCGGTGATGTGCCAGCATTGTGGCGATGCGCCCTGCATCGAGGTTTGCCCCACCGGGGCGTCCTTTCGGCGGGCCGACGGCATCGTGCTGGTGGACCGACACATCTGCATCGGCTGCCGCTTCTGCATGATGGCCTGTCCGTACAAGGCGCGCTCGTTCGTCAGTGAGAACCTCACCGACCAGAAACCGTGGGCTCCGCGCGGCAAGGGCACGGTGGAGGGGTGCACGCTGTGCGTGCCGCGCATCGATGCGGGCAAGATACCGGCCTGCGTGGAGGCCTGTTCGCGCGAAGGCGGCGGGGCGATGACCTTCGGGGATCTGAAGGACCCCGGCAGCGCCATCCGCCGCGCCCTTGCCGAGCATCCTTCGGTGCAGTTGCGCGCCGACCTGATGCTCGATCCGGGTGTGCAGTATCAGGGACTGTAGACGATGAGCGCGATCCATTACCGCGAGATCGACGGGCAAAGCGGCGGCTTCTGGGGCCTGGCGGCGCTGCTGGCCGCGTTGATGGCCGCGGGACTGACGGCGGCGTATTTCATGGCGCACATCGGGCACATCATCACTGGCATGACCAACCAAGTGGTCTGGGGCATGCCGCATGTGTTCGCGGTGTTTCTGATCGTGGCGGCCTCGGGCGCCCTCAATACCGCTTCGATCGCCTCGGTGTTCGGCAAGGTGGCGTACAAGCCGCTGGCGCGCTTGTCCGGCCTGCTGGCCATCGCGCTGCTGCTCGGCGGACTGGCGATCCTGGTGCTCGACCTCGGCCGGCCGGATCGTCTCGGCATCGCCATGACGCATTACAATTTCCGCTCGATCTTCGCCTGGAACATCTTCCTCTATACCGGCTTTGTGGCGCTGACCGGGTGGTATCTGTGGGTGATGATGGAGCGGCGGCTGAACCGCTACACCCGCATGGTCGGCACGGCCGCCTTCCTATGGCGGCTGATCCTGACCACGGGCACCGGCTCGATCTTCGGCTTTCTGGTGGCACGCCAGCCCTACGACGAGGCGATCATGGCGCCGATGTTCATCGTGATGTCCTTGTCCTTCGGGCTGGCGAGCTTCATTCTGGTGCTGATGGCGGCGTTCAAGGGCACCGGGCGGCCGCTGGGCGATGAGATTCTGATGCGGCTGAAGAACCTGCTGGGCGTGTTCGCGGCGGCCGTTCTTTACTTCCTGCTTGCCTTCCACATCACCAAGCTCTACGAGGCCGAGTTCCGCGGGGCCGAGGCCTTCCTCTTGTGGGACGGCGGGATCTACACGTTCCTTTTCTGGTTCGGGGCGGTGTTCCTGGGCGGCGTGCTGCCGATGCTGCTGTTCTGGCTGCCGCAGACGCGCCGGTCGCGCGCTGCGGTGGGCTGGGGATCGGTCTCGGTCGTCGTGGGAGGGCTCGCCCTCATGTACGACATCATCATCGGCGGCCAGGCCTGGCCGCTGTCGATCTTCCCCGGCATGCAGGTCTCCAGCTCCTTCTACGACGGGGTGGTGAACTTCTACGCACCGAGCCTGCCCGAGTGCGCCCTCGCGCTCGGCGGCTGCGCGCTCGCCGTGTTCATCACCCTGTTCGCACTGAAGCTTCTGCCGTTCCTCCCCGAAACGCTCGCGGATGAAGAGGCATGACCCAAATGGAAGCACGGCAGAAGCTGATATATCTCGACAACGCCTCGACCTCGTGGCCGAAGCCCGAAGGCGTCTACCGATTCATGACCGACTTTTACCGTTCCACGGGTGTCAGCCCGGGGCGCAGCGGCTACGAACTCGGCATCGAGGCGGCGACATTGCTGGACGATCTGCGGTTGCGCCTGACCCGGTTCTTCCACGGCGACGAGGATGCGCCCGAGCGGTTGTGCTTCGGCTACAACGCCACCGACGCCCTGAACCTGATCATTCCCGGGCTGGTATCCGCGGGCGACCATGTGGTCGCAACCGAGCTCGAGCACAATTCGGTGATCCGCCCGATCAACCATCTGGTGCGTGACGGCGGCGCAGAGGCCACGTTTGTACCTTTCGATGACGCGGGGTTCGTCGATCCGGACGACATCGCGCGCGCTATCCGACCGAACACCCGCCTCGTCATCGTCAATCACGGCTCCAATGTCATCGGCACCATTCAACCGGTGGCGGAAATCGGCCGCATCTGCCGCGAACGAGGCGTCCCCTTCGCGCTCGATGTTTCACAGACCGCAGGCGTGGTGCCGATCGACATGAAGGCGATGAACGTAGACGTGCTGGCGTTCACCGGCCATAAATCGCTCGTGGGTGCGACCGGCATCGGCGGGCTGTGCGTGCGCAGGCACGTGGAGATCCGGCAGGTTCGGGCGGGCGGAACCGGCGTAAATTCCGAATATCCCTTTCAGCTCGCCGATTTTCCCTGGCGGCTCGAATACGGCACCATCAACATGCTGGGCATCGCGGCCCTCTGGGCCGGGCAGGAGTGGCTGCAAGCCGAAGGGGTCGAGAACATCCACGCACGCGAGATGCGGCTGGCGCGGCGCTTCGTCGAAGGGGTTCGCGAAATCTCAGGTGTCCGTCTCTACTGTTGTGATAGTCTGAAAAATCACATGTCAACCATCTCGCTCAACGTCGGCGACCTGGACGCGGCCGACGTGGGTCTCAGGCTTGATGTCAAGCATGACATCGCCACGCGCACCGGCCTGCAATGTGCGCCTCTGGTGCACAAGCGGATCGGCACCGCGGCGCGACGCGGCACCGTCCGCTTCTCCATCGGCGCTTTCAACACGGAGCAGGAAATCGACACGGCGATTGCCGCCGTGGCGGAGGTCGCAGCATGGGCCGCGTCGCGATGAGCCGGAATTCGACGAGACCCGTGGCATGTTGCAGGGTATTGCAATATCCGGGAGCCATCTGAACCGTGAACCTGCGCGCAAGACCATGAACATCCAATCGGTACAGCGGGCGACGGATATCATTTCGCTGTTCTGCCGATCGCCGCAGCGGCTTGGCGTGACCGAGATCGCCGCCGCCCTGGGACTGAACAAGGGTACCGCCTGGGGGTTGGTGAGGACGCTGGAGCAGCAGGGCTTCCTGCAGCAGGATCCGGACAGCCGCAAATACGGCGTGGGACCCCGGCTGTTCGAGCTGGGAATGATCTACGTGGGCAACCTGGAAATCAACGTCAAAGGCGCGCCCCGGGCACAGAATCTGGCGGCGCGCACAGGACTCACCGCCCGCATCGGCATCTTCGAGAACGGCTCGGTTCTGATCACTCATCTCGCCGTGCCGCGCTCGGAGGATTACCTCTCGCATCAGATCGGGCCCCGCACTCCGGCTTACTGCTCGGCCATCGGCAAGGCCATCCTGGCCAACATGGATCCGGCGGAGCTGGAGGATTACCTGGGCAAGGTCGAACTGGTGGCGCACACCAAGAGCTCGATCATCAGTCGCGCGGCGCTTCGCAAGGACATCGAGAGTGCGCGCGACCGCGGCTATTCGATCGCTCGCGAGGAAATGATTCCAGGACTCGCGGCGCTCGGCGCGCCGGTGTTCGGCCGCAATCGCCGGCTCGTCGGTGCGCTCAGCGTCTCGGAGACGCCGGAGATCGTGCTCGGCAAGCGCATGGAGAAGCTTGGCTACGAGCTGACGCGCGCGGCGGCCGATATCTCGCGCGAAATGGGGTTCAGCCTCCGCTGAGGCAGCCGGTGCGGCGTATTCAAACAGCAGGTCAGACACAACGGAGATCGACGATGGGCGAGACAAGAGGCGACAGGACGGTCTACCGTTCGTTGGGGTTGGGCGGCTTCTATGGCGGCGGCGCCGAAGGCATGATCGATGTGAAGAACGGCAAGGTGCTGCGCGTGCGGCCGTTCCGCTTCGACGAGAAGTATGACCGCGAGAAGATCCGCACCTGGAAAATAGAGAAAGACGGCAAGGTGCTGGAGCCGAAATGGAAGTCCATGCCGGGGCCTTATTCGCTGGCCTACAAGAAGCGGGTCTATTCACCGAACCGGATAAAGTACCCGCTGATCCGCGTCGACTGGGATCCCCATGGAGAGCGCAATCCGCAGAACCGCGGCAAGAGCAAATTCCGCCGCGCCTCGTGGGACGAGGTGACCACCATCATCGCCGACGAGATCAGGCGCGTCCACGCGAAATACGGGGTCAACGCCATTCTGATGCAGGGCGACGGTCATGGGGAGTGCAAGACCATCAACACCCCGCATGGTCAGCCGGGCCTGCTGCTCGATCACATGGGCGGCTTCACGCTTCAGGTGCGCAATCCGGACAGCTGGGAAGGCTGGTACTGGGGCGCCAAGCACGTCTGGGGACAGGGAGTGCAGGGCAATTACTGGCCGGCAGCCAACATCGTGAAGGACTCGACCGAGCACACCGAGATGTGCCTGTTCTGGGGCTGCGACCCGGAAACCACGCCCTGGGGGTTCACCGGCCAGTTCGCCAGCAAGCTGATGTATTTCTGGCGCGATATCGGCATCAAGCAGGTTTATATCTGTCCGGATCTGAACTACGGCGCCGCCGTGCACGCCAACAAATGGATTCCGGTGCTGCCGAACACGGACGTGGCGATGCAGCTTGCGATCGCCTACACATGGATCAAGGAGGACACCTATGACAAGGACTATGTGGCCACCCACGTCGTGGGCTTCGACAAGTTCTCCGCTTATGTGATGGGCGAGACCGACGGCGTGCCGAAGACGCCGGCCTGGGCCTCGCCCAAATGCGGTGTGCCGGAATGGACCATCAAGGCCCTGGCGCGCGAGTGGGCCAGGAAGTGCACCTCCATTGCGCATTACTTCGGCGGCGGCTACATCCGCGGGCCGTACTCGCACGAGCCGGCGCGCATGGAGGTGTGCCTGCTCGGCATGCAGGGCCTCGGCAAGCCGGGCGTGCACCAGCACCAGATGACTTACTGGGGGATGCCGCGCATGGAGGGCCTGGCCGGCACCTCGTTCTGGAACCCGGAGATCGCCGAGCGCCTCGCCATCCCGCCGCTTTCTTCGATCGCCAATTGGCAGGAATCGGCGCTGCCCAAGACATTGGTGCACACGCATCTGAAGACGGAGGAGCCCCTGAAGTTCATGGGCACCGGCGCAATCGAGGGGGCGGTTGCGTCGCAGTTCATGGAGTATCAGTTCCCCATCGCCACCAAGGAAGGTGCGCGCATCCGCATGATGTGGACGGACTGCCCCTGCCGCACCACCTGCTGGAACGGCGGCAACGACACCGAGGAGGCGCTGCGCAGCGAGCAGGTGGAATGCATCATCGCCCAGCATCCGTGGCTGGAGAACGACTGCCTGTTCTCCGACATCATCCTGCCCGCCAATACCTACATGGAGGTGGACGACATCGTCACCAACGTGCGCCAGGGCGGCCAGTTCGCCGACGTGATGCTGTGCGACAAGGCGATCGAGCCGGTCGGCGAGTCCAAGAGCGATTACGAGATCGTCTACGAGATCGCCAAGAAGCTCGGCTACGACAAGCAGGTCTCTGAGGGCCTCACCACCGAAGACCTTCAGAAGAAGGTCTTCGGCTACATGGGACTCGAGCGGATGATTTCCTGGGAAGAGTTCCGCCAGAAGGGCTACTACCTCTACCAGGTGGCCGAGGACTGGGAGAAGGACTCGCCCGGCTGGCGCAAGTTCGCCGAGGATCCGGTAAAGCATCCGCTCGGCACGCCCTCGAAGAAGATGGAGTTCTATTCCGAGCGCCTGGCCAAGCACTTCCCTGACGACAAGGAGCGCCCGCCCAGCCCGCAGTGGGTGGAGAAGAGCGAGATGCACGACGAGCGGCTCACCAGTCCGCGCGCCAAGGCCTATCCGCTGCTGCTGATGTCGAACCACGGCCGTTGGCGCGTCCATGCCCAGTGCGACGACATCGCCTGGACCCGCGAGGCGCCGACCTGCAAGATCACCGGTCCCGACGGCTACAAATACGAGCCGATCTGGATCCACACCTCCGAGGCGGCCAAACGCGGCATCCAGCACGGCGACATCATC
>JAJZLX010000310.1 GCA_021850555.1 Pseudomonadota bacterium
AGTCACCCAGCATGATCGTGCGGCTCGAGTGAGTGCCTTTGGCGTCAGCCTTGAGTCCGGCCACAAGCGCAGATTGCGGCAGCGCGCCGTTGGCTCTTCCTTGCAGATGGAGGGGGTGAAGGGTCGTCACGATGCTCTTGCCGGCAACATTGCCGGCAAGATACAGGCTTTTGGCATGGAGGGCAATCCTTTGCCGGCAAACTTGCCGGCAAAGAATTGCAATGACCTGGTTAGGGAGATCCATCCACGCCGGCCTCGCTTGCTGCGGCCCTTGGCTCTGTCAGGGGATTGGCAGCGAGTCTTGGTAGCCGCGGCCTTCTTCTTAGGCTCGGAAAACCATGCTCGTTTTTCGCGCCCTTCGCGCCGCAGACGCCATAGCCGCCGCCCAAGTTCTGCAGATCGTTCGCGAAGGCGCACAGCGTCGCCACCACGTCGTTGACGTTGGCGACGTCCTCCTTCCACTCTGTCTGTTCGCTCTCGCGTCGCGCGAGCTTGTCGAGATCGATCCGAGCGCTCACGCGAGTACGACCTTCTTGCCGGCGCCGAGTCAGCCGCCGCGCTGGTGCGCGCTGGAGCCTTCAATGGCACCCGTCATTTCTGGCCGCGGTCGGTCGGTTCTTCGAGGAATCCGCGCAGGAATTCTTCCGTCATAGCGAACTCCTCGGCCACGTCCTTCCGGGCGATGCCGCGATCGATCATTCCAGTGAAGCGGATGCGGAAGTCGTCGAGGGTCCGGTCCGTGTCCGCCTTATGCTTCGGGATCAGTCGGCCGTCTTGCATGAGCTGGACAAGCAGCTGGATGCCTTTGCCTGCAGCGGCGTGAGTGCCTCTCACCTCTTCCTCTGTATAGTCTTCCAGAAACCGCTTCATAGCCTTGACCTCCGCATGACGGCCATAGTTACCGTCCAAATCGGTCTTGTCACAACGTTCGCGATCGCAGGACGGTGGCCTGTGGACATCGCCAGCGACGGCCGTCGGCTGCTCATGCGATCGACGTCACGTGCGGAAAGTGCCTGCGTGCGGTGTCTCGCCGCCCGAAGCGAGCTTTCGTTTTCACGCGGCCGGCCCTCCGGCAGTCGACGGCCTACGCCGTTTCAGGAACGACCCTAGTTTCGTCTTCCAGCCCTCGCCGAGAGCCCCTTCCAGACGGTGTAGCGTATCAAATGTTGCCTGGAAGACTGCCCTATCTTTAAGCCGCGGGAGTTTTTCGTCGAGAATACGAGAAGCCCTAGCTCGGTTGCGGTGAAATTCCATAATGGTGGGCACTGTTTGATCCATCGCGGCGGCCTGCCCCGCGCGATCTAGTCCGCGGTTCAGTTCCTCCATGCGCGCAACGTACTCGACTAACGCGGAGGTCTCGCTGTCCGTCAGTCGCCCCTCGCCGATCAGCTTCGGCAGCGCGAGCTCAAACATGGTTAGCGGTATTCGAAAAGTTGGCGCCTGATCGTCTTCGCTTATAAGCGCCTGCATCGCGAGGTTTGCGTGATACATCTCCACCTGCATAGCAGAGATTTCGCCGCGGCGCTCAACGCGACGGCTATTCCAAGCGGAGAACAGCGGAACGGCGCTGCCGACCAGGGCGCCGATGAGTGCGCTCGCGGCGCCGTCCCACCACAGTGCGCGATCCATAACCTTTCGCCGCCCCACCCAAGATTATCCAAGAAGCCTTACGGCGATGATTCCGCCGTTGGTACGCGTAATCGAGACTACACGCCACGTTCAAGCATACGCTAATCAACAAGCTGGACGCCACCGTGAGCGTTAGCATAACAACAGGATATTGAGTCAATCGACGTATTCCACCAGGTGAATCCACAACATATTGGTTGCGGCTCCGTTCGGCACGCAGTATCTTTCGGTTCGGCCTTGGCACGCCTCTTGTCGGCACCGTGCGAGAGCACGAGGTCGGAAATGACTCAGCGGCGCCTCTCATATCGAACCTGCACTGATCCCGGGTTCCCGGCAGACGTGCAACCCTCGATTCGCTGCGGCTCCGGTGTCCTGGTCACCACAGCGGCCTCGAATCTGGAGTATCGCATGCTGACAGTCTCATGGGTCAAATCGACCAACAACGAATGGCTTTCCTTGGAACACGTGAATCTGACGAACGTGGCGACGCGGGGCGTTTACATCATCTGGCACCGCGGCAATCCGAGTCGAGTGGTCCGCGTCGGGCAGGGAGTCATTGCGGACCGCCTTTCCGCCCACCGCCAAGACCCGAAGATCCTCGCTTACGCGCGCCTGGGCCTGCGGGTCACGTGGGCAGCAGTACCGGCAGCCCAGCGGGACGGTGTGGAGCGCCATCTTGCCGATACGTGGAATCCACTGGTCGGAGATGCCTTTCCGGATGTGGCTCCGATTGCGGTGAATTCTCCATGGGGGTAGCACATTCGGCGCCAGCACGGATAGCGTCTATCGCCTCGACCAACTTCATGTACTGATACCACGCCCACGGAGGCTCGTTCCCGGCGTCGATCTTGGACTTCGCCCAAGCGCGTATTTTCGTTAGTTCGGTGTCCATAGTGATACCGTGCGTAGGTATTCCGACCTCGACGCCGGACAGCTTAGCGCGCCGTCGGCGAGGAGACCGTCGATGATTTCACTAAATGACATCAAAACCGTCAACCACCAGACGGCCTCGGCTGCTCACCTCGTCATTTTGAGAGATGCAGGGCGTCTGGCGATTGTGGCTACTGATCGAATTCCGCAACTCGTACATTTCATTCCAAACGCAGCCCCGCAGGTGGCCCCGTGGCTGGCCGACCAGCAAGCTCCGGTCGTCGACCTCGGCGTAGCGGCGTTCCGCACTCGATGCGAGTTGGACACATTTTCCTGGGATACCCAGTATTCCAAGCCGGGGAACGCGGCGGTCGACGAAGAGGGAGCATGGGTCATCTGCGTGGACTCAACGGACCAAAGCGAAGCGTGGCTGAACATCAAAACCGGTAGGATTGATGCGCCGCGCCTCAAGGCGTGGTACGTCCCGCAGTGGGAGCTGGGCATATATAGCACCAACGGCGAATTCCAGGCTCTCTACGCACGGTATTAATTGCCCGCCGCCCGGAGAAAATCAAACGTCCGCCGGGTCGATCACATACACCCTTGCACTTGCAGGCGCGGCGTCCGCATTGCACCTCGGCTGGAACCGCTCGGCGCTCGATCCGCATGAATTCGCGCCGCGCGTCCTCGCAACGCTCAATGATGACGGGATCGGCAGTATCGATCGCCAGCCGCCACGAGCGCGTGATATGCCTCGAGGCCGTCGATCTGTCCGTGCTCAGTGAGCACCGAGTACGGCGCGTCCATGACCATCACTTATTGATCGCCGCGAACGCCTCTCGACAGTCTGCCTGCGCGGACTGCGCTGCGTCGCGACCGGCCAGCAGCGCCGGTATTTCTGCCAGCGGAGCTGAGCGGATCTCCGTGTCCGAAA
>JAJZLX010000261.1 GCA_021850555.1 Pseudomonadota bacterium
ACGAAGTCGTCGATACCCTTGATCAGCGCATGCTCCAGGCGCTTCGCGACCGGGAGCTTGCGCCACTCGAGGTCGTCCTTGCGCTTCACGCCCCCGCCGGATTTGAAGCGCTCGGCGATGGCGAGCAGCCGCTCGGTGCCGTCCGCGCGCCGGTTGAGGATCACGTCCTCGACGATCTCGCGCAACTGCGGATCGATCTGCTCGTAGATCGCAAGCTGCCCGGCATTGACGATGCCCATGTCCATTCCGGCTTTGATGGCGTGATAGAGAAACACCGAATGCATCGCTTCGCGCACCGCGTCGTTCCCGCGGAAGGAGAAGCTGACGTTGCTCACCCCGCCGCTCACCAGCACGTGCGGCAGCCGCTCCTTGATCAGCCGCGTCGCCTCGATGAACGCCAGCGCGTAACCGTTGTGCTCCTCGATACCGGTGGCTACGGCGAAGATATTGGGATCGAAGATGATGTCTTCGGGCGGCACGCCGGCCCGCTCGGTGAGCAGGTGGTAGGCGCGCCCGCAGATCGCCACGCGGCGCTCGACCGTATCCGCCTGCCCCTGCTCATCGAACGCCATGACCACGACGGCCGCACCGTAGCGGCGCACCTCGCGGGCACGCTCGAGAAAGATCTCCTCGCCCTCCTTCAGACTGATGGAGTTGACCACACCCTTGCCCTGCAGGCACTTCAGCCCCGCTTCGATCACCGTCCACTTCGATGAATCGAGCATGACGGGCACCCGCGCGATGTCGGGCTCGGCCGTCACCAGGTTGAGGAAACGCACCATGGCCGCCTCTGAATCGAGCATGCCCTCGTCCATGTTGATGTCGATGATCTGCGCGCCGCTGGCCACCTGCTGGCGCGCCACCTCCAGCGCCGCGCCATAGTCGCCGGCCTCGATGAGCTTGCGGAATCTGGCCGAGCCGGTGACGTTGGTGCGTTCGCCGACGTTGACGAACAGCGTCTGCGCATCGATATTGAGCGGCTCGAGACCCGCCAGACGACACTTGCGGGCGACGGTACCCACGGCGCGCGGACGGTGCGCGCTCACGGCTTCGCGAATCAGCCGGATGTGCTCCGGCGTGGTGCCGCAGCAGCCCCCGACGATGTTGACGAGTCCGGTCGCGGCGTACTCGCCGATGATCTCGGCGGTCTCCTGGGGCTGCTCGTCGTACTCGCCGAAGGCGTTCGGCAACCCCGCGTTCGGGTATGCGCATACGCGCGTATCGCTGAGCCGCCCCAGCTCCTCGATGTACGGACGCAGCTGCCGGCCGCCGAGCGCGCAATTGAAACCGACCGCGAGCGGCCGCGCGTGGCGGATCGAGTTCCAGAACGCCTCGGCGGTCTGGCCCGAAAGAATCCGGCCCGAAGCATCGGTGATGGTCCCGGAGATGATGATCGGCACTTCGATCCCGCTGTGCTCGAACAGCCGCAGGAGCGCGTAGATGGCCGCCTTGGCGTTGAGCGTGTCGATCACCGTTTCGAGCAGCAGCACATCGGCGCCGCCGGCGAGCAGCGCCCGCGCCGATTCCATATAGGTTGCGGTCAGATCATCGAACGTGACACTGCGGAAGCCGGGATCGTTGACGTCCGGGGACAGCGAGGTCATGCGGCTCGTGGGGCCGAGCGAGCCGGCCACGAACCCCGGCCGACCGGTCTCGGCGGCGAACGAGTCGGCGACCTCGCGCGCCAGGCGCGCCGCCCGATAGTTCAACTCCGGCACCAGAGCCTCAGTGCCGTAGTCGGCCTGGGAGATTGCGTTGGAGTTGAACGTGTTCGTCTCGATGATGTCCGCGCCGGCCTCGAGATAGGCCCGATGGATGGCGGCGACGATCTCGGGCCGGGTGAGCGTGAGGATGTCGTTGTTGCCCTTCAGATCGCGGCCGTGGGCGGCGAAGCGCTCGGCGCGGAACGCCGCTTCATCGAGCCGATGGCGCTGCACCATGGTGCCCATGGCGCCGTCGAGCAGCACGACACGCTCATCGAGCGCATGGCGCAGACGGCGGATCCGTTCGCTGCGCGCGGCCTCATCGGGAGGCTCGATGGCAAACGGTGTGGCCGCGAGCGGCTCGGGCGCTTCGCGCGGGGTCTGCGCGGGAGCATGCCCGTGCAATCCACTGGGGCATGCGGCGTGCTCGCTGCGGGTCATTTTACCTCTCCGGCGGCTCGGGTGCGCCCGGCGGCCGGGGCTTGCGCATCGGGGCGCAACCCCAGCGTGTGACAGATGGCATAGGTGAGCTCGGCGCGGTTCAGCGTGTAGAAATGGAAATCGCACACGCCGTGGCGCTCGAGCGTCTTGACCTGCTCGATCGCCACGCTGGCGGCGATCAGACGGCGCGTCTCCGGATCGTCCTCCAGGCCGGCGAATCGCTGCTCGAGCCACTGCGGAATGCTCGTGCGGCAGCGTTGGGCCATGCGGCGGACTCGCTCGAAGCGGGTGATCGGCAGAATACCAGGCACGATGGGCGCGCGGATGCCGGCGGCCGCGCACTGGTCACGGAAGCGCAGAAAGACATCGGTGTCGAAAAAGAACTGCGTGATCGCACGCGAGGCACCCGCGTCGAGTTTGCGCTTGAGATTGTCCAGATCGAACTGAGGCGAGGGCGCCTCCGGGTGGGTCTCGGGATAGGCCGCGACGGAGATGTCGAAGTCCGCCACCCTGCGCAGCCCGGCCACCAGGTCGACCGCATAGGCAAACCCGTCCGGATGAGGCCGGTAGCACGGTGCGCCCTGCGGCGGATCGCCCCGCAGCGCGACGATATGGCGGATCCCCTGCTGCCAGTACTTGCGAGCGATGGCGAGCACTTCCTCGCGGCTGGCCCCGACGCAGGTCAGGTGCGGCGCGCCGGTGAGCGCAGTCTCGGCCTGGATGCGGCTGACGACCTCGTGCGTACGTGCGCGCGTCGAGCCATCCGCGCCGTAGGTGACGGACACGAATTTCGGTGCCAGCGGCCGCAGGCGCTCGACCGAGCACCACAGCGTCGCCTCCATGTTGGCATCGCTCGGCGGAAAGAACTCGAAAGAAACGTTGATCATGTCTTTTCCCTCATCGATACCGCCGCATACGCCGCTCTCGCGCGCCGGCCTCAACTCGCACGATCGAGCGCCAAGCCCGGTTGCGCCGGCACGGCGGCCGCGGCCAGCACGTGCTCGCCGTCGGCCTCGATCGGGCGGATGCGCCGGCACTCGAGTCCCGTCGCAGCGAGCCGCCGTCGCAGTCGGGCAATCGGATGCTCGACCACCTGCGCAGATCCCGCCAGCGCTGACTCATAACGCTCGAACAGCCACAGCCTGCCGCCCACCGACAGGGCGGCCCGCGCGCCGCCGAGCAGCGCCTCGGGCACACCGCCGGCGCGCGTAATTTGATCGATCACCACCGCATCGAACGGCTGTCCCATGCGCTGCAAGTCCCGCGGGGCCAGCGTTTCGCTGCTGGC
>JAJZLX010000301.1 GCA_021850555.1 Pseudomonadota bacterium
ACGTCATCGGTCAGGCCCCGCAGACTCATTGCGATGGCGCTGCCGATGAGCCCGATCGGCACGGCGAGCAGCACCGCGGCCGGTATGCTCCAGCTCTCATAAAGGGCGGCGAGTGCCAGGTAGACCACGAGAATCGAGAGCGAGAACAGCATCGGGGCCTGGGCGGCGGAGCTGAGCTCCTGCAGCGACTGGCCCGCCCAGTTGAAGCCGAAACCCCGCGGCAAGTCGCGCGTGACGATGTGCTCCATCTGCGTCATGGCCTGCCCGGAGCTGTAACCGGGGGCCGCCTGTCCGAGGATCTCCACGGCCGGATACGAGTCGTAATCGGTCAGCGTCGGTGCGGCCGTCCGCCACTGCGCATGTACGAAGTTCGACAGCGGAATCATCGGCGGAGTCGTGCCGCTCGAGCTCGATGGGCCATCGATATAGAAGTCATGCAGGCTCTCAGGGCTCATCCGGTACGGAGCCGCGGCCTGCACCAGCACCTGCTCCACACGCCCCTGGTAGATGAATTCGTTCGCGAACACCGGCGCGAGCATCAGCTGCAGCGTCTGATAGACCTGCTCGGGCGATATGCCCATCGACTCGGCTTCGACCCGATTGACGTGCAGCATCAGCTCCGGCTGCCGCGGCAGACTGTTGACGCGCACGTTGTAGAGCTCGGGATCCTTGCGTGCCTTGGCGAGCAGCGTGCGGACCGCGGAACTCAGCGCCGGGCGTCCCAGGCCCGCGCGGTCTTCCAGGTAGAAGTCGAACCCGCCGAACTGCCCCAAGCCCTGTATGGTCGGCTTATTGACCAAGAAGACGCTCGCATTGTGGATCTGCTTCTTGGCCTGCGAATTGCCCCAGCGGATGATCTGAAACGCCGTCTGCTTGCGCTGGCTCCACGGAACGAGGTGGATGAATGCCCGCCCGGCACTTTCGGCGGTGCCGGCAAAGCCGCTGCCGGCGACCTGGAAGACATCGTGAACGGCGGGGTTTTTGATCATCATTTTGTAGAACCGGGACAGTGTTGCCTCGGTGCGTTGCAGACTCGCACCCGCCGGCAGCTCTATGTTCGCCATGATGTCGCCCTGGTCTTCCTCGGGCACGAAGCTGCCCGGGAGTTTGGCGAGCACGAACAGGCCGAGCGCCACGATCACCGCGAAGGCCGTCATCCACCGCGGCAAGTGTGTGACGGAATGGAATACACGCCGCACGTATGCCGCGCGCGTGCCCTCGAACAGCCGATTGAAGCCCCGGAAGAGCGGGTTGTCCAGGTGTTTCGGGTGCATGAGCGAGGCGCACAGCGCCGGTGAGAACGACAGCGCCAGGAAAGCGGAGAACACCATCGAGATGGAGAGCGTGAGCGCGAACTGGCGATAGATGACGCCCGTGCTGCCGGTCTGCAGCGCGCTGGGGATGAACACGGCGGCCAGCACCAGCGTGATCGCGATGATGGCGCCGGTGATCTGGCCCATGGCTTTGCGCGCGGCCTCCTTCGGCGGCAGATGCTCCTCGCGCATGATGCGGTCTACGGCCTCGACGACCACGATCGCATCGTCGACCAGAATGCCGATCGCCAGCACCATGGCGAACAGCGTCAACTGGTTGATCGAATAACCGAGCGCATAGATGCCGATCAGCGCACCCGACAGCGCCGTCGGCACCACCAGCATCGGGATCAGGGTCGTGCGGAAACTCTGCAGGAAGATCAGCATGACGATGAAGACCAGCACGAACGCCTCGGCGATCGTGATCAGCACGTCCTTGATTGCGGCCTTGATGAATATCGTGGAGTCAACAGGCGCGAACCAGGTGACCCCGGCGGGAAATGTCTTCTGCAGCTGGCGCATCCTCGCCTTGACCAGTTCCATCACCTTCAGGCTGTTGGCGTCCGGCAGCAGCTGAATGCCGAAGGCTGCCACCGGAGTCGTGTTCACTCGCGTTGCAAATGAATAGTCCTGCAGGCCGAGCTGCACTCGGGCCACGTCCTTCAGGTACACCGATGTACCGTCGGGATTGGTGCGCAGCAGGATGTTGCCGAACTGCCGGGGCGAATCGAACCACCCCTGAGTCGAGACCGTGGCGGTAATTTGCTGCCCGTGCACCGCCGGTGCCGCGCCGACGGAACCCGCGGCAACCTGAATGTTCTGGCCTTGAATCGCCTGCAGGACCGTCGCCGGCGAGAGGCCGTAGGCGTGCAGCTTGTTCGGATCCAGCCAGATCCTCATGGCGTAGTCCGAGCCGAACAGCGTCGCCGAGCCTACGCCGGTGATGCGCTCGATTTGATCGATGACATGGGCCGCGACCCAGTGATTGAGTGCCGCGCGGTCCGGCCCCCCCGGTGCGGAGCGCAGGGCAATGACGCCGAGGAAACCGGCGCTCGATTGGTTGACCTGAATGCCCTGCTGGGTCACTTCGGTGGGCAACAGGGGCTCGGCAAGCGACACGCGGTTCTGTGTCTGCACCTGTGCGATGTTGGGGTCCGTGCCGGTCGCGAAAGTGAGCGTGATCTGCGACTGGCCGTAGCTCGACTGGGCCGTGAAATACAGCAGGTTGTCGATGCCGGTCAGTTCCTGCTCGATGACCCTGGTCACCGTCGACTCGACCGTACGCGCGTTAGCACCGGGGTAGCTTGCGTGGATGGTCACCTGCGGTGGAGCGACTACGGGGTAGGAATCCGTGGGCAGGCGGCTGAGCGCGATGCCGCCGCCCAAGAGGATGAGCAGGGCGATGACCCAGGCGAAGATCGGCCGGTCGATGAAAAACTGCGGCACGCCCGGCTCCTAGGGCACCGCCGCGGGGGCGCTGGGACTCGCCTCGACAGTGACCTTGGCGCCGGGACTGGCCTTCAGCACCCCGGAAACGATGACTCGATCGCCGTTGACCAGGCCGCTCGAGACGATCCAGTCGTTGCCGTGTACACCCTCGGTTTGGATGGCTTTCTTGACGACCGTGCCGTCGGCGGACACCGTCAGGACGTACGCATCGCCCCCCGGGCCTCGCTGCACTGCCCCCTGGGGGATCAGAAAGGCATGCATCGCCGTGCCGACCGAGAGCCGCACGTCTACGAACATGCCCGGCAGCAGCTCACGCTTGGGGTTGGGCAGGATGCCGCGCATGGCGATCGTGCCGGTGGTCGGGTCGACGGTGGCGGCGCGGAAATCGAGCTTTCCGGGCTGACCGTACGCGGTGCCGTCCGGAAGGATCAGCTGCACCTCGGCGTGCGGGCCCGCCGGCCTGACGAGGCCCGCGGCAGCGTCGGCTTCGAGCGTTTCCTGCTCTGTGGCCGGCACGTTGAAATTGACGTAAATGGGATTGATCTGCTCGACGGTGGTGAGCAGAGTCGGCGTGCCCTGGCCGACCATCGCGCCTTCGGTGACCTGCTGCTCGCCGGCGATCCCGCTGATCGGGGACCTCACGTCACAGTAGCCGAGGTTGATCCGGG
>JAJZLX010000518.1 GCA_021850555.1 Pseudomonadota bacterium
GCTTGAACCCCGATAAGAGCCACATCAGTACCCGAGGGACATCGGTACCGATGAGCTCTCCCATCTTCCTTCCCGAGAATCAGCTTTTGGGCACGTTCGAGGAGACGGATGCGTCACCTCGCAATACTGTGAGCGTTGACCACCGGACGGCGCTCGATTGGAACGTACCTCGATAGCTGATGATTTTGAAATTCAAACACGCTACCGCACAACAGCCCTGATCCCTTGCAGGAGCCGCTCAATGCCTACCCAGAAATCAACCCGACGCCTCGGCTTTCTCGCGCTCGCTGCCACCATGGCGGCCACCCGCTTCGGTCACTGCGGCAGCGCATGGGCACCACCGGATGCGTCGTGGGCAGTGTTTTTTGTCGCTGGATTTTACCTAGCCTCCGAGTGGCGGTGGGCGCTTCCCGCGCTGCTCGTTGAGGCCGTTGCGATCGACTTCGCTGCAATCCATTACTACGGCGTCAGCGACTATTGTGTCACGGCAGCGTACTGGTTCATTGTACCCGCATACTCGCTCCTATGGCTTGGAGGCGCGTGGCTCAACCGTCGCTACCAGAGGGTGCCCGGCGATCTGCGGCGGCTCGCCGTCAGCCTTGCACTCTCAGTGAGCGCCTGTTTCCTGCTCACCGAGGGAAGTTTCTATTGGCTCGGCGAGCGCATCGTGCATGCGAGCATCGCCGGCTGGTGGTCCAATTTCATCAGCTGGTACGGCTACTTCATGCTCATCACCGCCGCCTACGTCGGACTCGCGGCGCTGGGTCACATCGCGGTGACCCGCCGCTTGCCGGCACGCGCACGCCTGCAAACGCCATGACGGTGGCCTGCAGCCGGGTCTGAGACCACAATCATGCCGACCAACGAAGGTACGCGTGGCCCCGGCGACGCCGAGGGCCAACGCCATCGCGAACGGATGCAGCGCAGGAAGACGGTGATGGATGCGCGCATCGGCGCGGCATCGGATCGCCGCGGCGTATTGCTGGTGCTCACCGGCAACGGCAAAGGGAAGAGCTCGTCCGCGTTCGGCATGGTCGCCCGGGCGCTCGGGCACGACATGCAGATCGGCGTGGTGCAGTACATCAAAGGCAAGTACCTGACAGGGGAAGCGACCTTCTTCCGGCGTTTCCCGCAGGTGCGCTTTCACGTCATGGGTGAAGGCTTTACCTGGGAAACCCAGGACCGCGAGCGTGACGTGCGGGCAGCGGAGGCGGCCTGGGAGATTTCGGGCGCCATGTTGCGCGATCCAGCGCTCGCCCTCGTGGTGCTCGATGAGCTCAACATCGCGTTGCGGTACCGCTATGTCGAGCTCGCCGCCGTCCTCGATGCCTTGCGCAACCGACCACACATGCAGCACGTCGTCATCACCGGGCGCGGAGCGCCGGCTGAGCTGATCGAACTGGCCGACACCGTGACGGACATGCGTATCGTGAAACACGCCTTTGACGCAGGCATCGGTGCCCAGCGGGGGGTCGAGCTCTAGGCAGGGCGGCAATCCATGACGAGCGCTCAAGCATCAACGATCCTGATCTCGGCGCCAGCGTCGGGACAGGGGAAGACCACCGTGACAGCGGCGCTCGCCCGACAGGCTGTGCGCCAGGGCAAGCGGGTGCGTGTGTTCAAAACCGGTCCCGACTTCATCGATCCGATGATTCTCGCTCGAGCGGCTGGCCATCCCGTCTACCAGCTCGACCTGTGGATGGGCGGGCTCGCGCACTGCCGCAACCTTCTCTACCAGGCCGCAAGAGAGTCCGACCTCGTCCTCATCGAAGGAGTGATGGGACTCTATGACGGCACTCCCTCGAGTGCCGAGCTCGCGCGCCGATTCAAATTGCCTCTGCTCCTCGTCATCGACGGCAGCGCCATGGCGCAGACCTTCGGTGCGCTGGCGCTGGGACTGAGGGTCTATGGGGAGTACCTCGCCATTCACGGCGTCGTGGCGAACCGCACTGCGGGCCCCGGGCACGCCGCCTTGCTCGCCGAGAGCCTTGCCGGGCCTGCCGCAGAGATTTCCTTTCTCGGCGCCCTGCACGCCGATCGCGCCATCGAGTTTCCCGATCGTCACCTGGGGCTGGTCCAGGCGCAGGAGATCACCGACCTCGAGGCGCGAATTGATCGCGCCGCGCAGGCACTCGCCTCGATACGGATCGAAGACATTCCGCAGGTGACGTTCCACGCGGACGTCGATCTTCATCCACCCTCGCTTCTTGCCGGCGTCTCGATCGCAGTGGCCCACGATGCCGCCCTCTCTTTCGTCTATCCCGCCAATCTCGATCTGCTGCAGGCGATGGGTGCCACGACCCGCTTTTTCTCGCCATTACAGGACGTGCCGCCTCCGGCTGACGCCATCTACCTGCCGGGCGGCTATCCGGAACTCCATGCCGAACGGCTCTCGGCCAACCACCCTCTGCATGAGGCACTGCGCCGCCATGTCGAGGCCGGCAAGCCGCTGCTGGCTGAATGTGGCGGCATGATGCTGCTCTTCGAGCATTTGATCGATCTCGAGGGTCAGCGGCACCCGATGAGCGGAGTCCTTCCCGGTGAGACGGCCATGCAGCCTAAGCTTCAGGCGCTAGCGCTGCAGGGTGTGGAGCTGCCGCAGGGGGAGCTGCGCGGCCACAGCTTCCATCACTCACGCCTGCAGACCTCGCTCGAACCGTTGCGGCATGCGAGCACGCAGAGGGGTGGCTGCGGCGAAGCCGTATTCCGCCAGGGCGCGCTGACCGCAAGCTACATCCATTTCTACTTTCCCTCCAACCCTCAGGCCGCCGCGGCCCTGTTTAAGCCTTGAGCCACTCCATCCACCGCTACGACGAGGCGGACCGCGCGGCGATTTACCGTGTGATTCGCGAGCGCCGCGATGTACGCAGTTTCGTGCGTTTACCCATCGAGCCCGAGACGCTCCGGCGCATCCTGGAGAGCGCACATGCCGCCCCCAGCGTCGGCCTGTCCCAGCCATGGCGGTTCCTCCGCATCACCGATCCTGACATGCGCATCGCGATCCACGCTCTCGTGCAACAGGAGCGAGCGCGCACGGCCGATGCACTCGGCGAGCGCCGTGATGAATTCCTGCGACTGAAAGTCGAGGGGATTCTCGATTGCGGTGAGCTGCTGGTTGGCGCCTTGCTGGCGGGGGGGACACGGGAGATCTTCGGACGAAGGACGCTCCCGGAGATGGACTTGGCGTCCGTGGCCTGCGCCATTGAAAACCTCTGGCTCGCCGCCCGCGCGGAAGGGCTGGGTCTGGGTTGGGTCTCGATGTTCGAGCCGCAGGCGCTCGCCGCCCTGCTGCGCTTTCCGCCCAACGCGCGCCCGATTGCGCTGCTGTGCCTCGGCCACGTGCAGGCGTTCGATCCGGCTCCGCGCCTCGCGATCGAGCGCTGGCGGCAGCCCCGGCCTCTGACCGACATGTTGTATGAGAATCGC
>JAJZLX010000369.1 GCA_021850555.1 Pseudomonadota bacterium
CGATGGCGGCGCTCGGGGCGGGTTACGCCTACGACCGGATCGGGCTCGCCAGTCTGATCATCGTGCTGCCGCTGACGGCGCTGATCCCCCTGCTGTCGTTTTCCACCGTGCCGCTGCGGGTCCCAGGCCCTCGGTTAATATGTTGACGTAAGCTCGAGGGTTGCAATTAATGCCCCGGCAGGCTAAGCAAGCCTGCCGGGGAATTTTCGAGCTCAGCTACGCATTAAGGGTACCGGCCGGCAGGAACCGACCCGGAGCGGAAGTCCGGACCAACGCTGCGGGGTTCCGCTTCGCACCGATCGCCGACCGTTCGGGCTTCTCTGCTACTTTGTGTGGATCGACGTCTGATGACTCACGTAACAACTTTGCTTATCATGTCAGCGGGGGTGAGATCCACCAGTTCGCGCCAGAGAAAACCCCTAACCCTCTCTGGCTCAGACCACCGAATGCGCGGTTCACGCCCACTGGCTCTAGAGAATGCGGACTTCGCCATGAGTGGCTGCAGGAGGGTCTCAGTATGGTAAAGCGCAAATCCCCCTTCCGACTCCTTCCAAGTCTCGCTGCGCTGCTGATCGCACAGTTGGCTGTGCCCGCTCATGCGTCGACCAATCTGCTCAATTTCTATGTCGGCGCCAGCCTAGGACACGCCAGCCTCCGGGCAAAGGATTCGAGCCTGATCGCCGCCACCTACCGCGGTTCACTGGGCGGTTTCGATCGCGGTGATTTCGCCTACCAAATCGTGGCAGGCGTGCGTGGGCTGGACTTGCTCGGTGCCGAGATCGACTATTTCAATTTGGGCAATGGCAGCGTCTCTCCCAGCTGGTCGGGACTCGGCGCGGTCACCAACGCCCGAATCTCCCAGAAGGGTGAGGCCGCCTTTGCCGTGCTATACCTGCCGGTGCCTGTCATCGATCTCTACCTGAAGGCGGGAATCGCTCGTCTCACAACAGACCTCAACGCCTCAGGCAATACGGGTGCATGTCCGCCCGGATCGGAGTGCCCCTTTTTTATCTGCCTAGGTTGTTCGCCACCCGTCCCATCGCCGTTCCACGGAACCCTTGACAGGAGCGAGACAACATTCGCGGCTGGAGCCGGCGTGCAATGGACGATCGGTGACTGGGCCGTGCGTGGCGAGTACGAGCGTTTCGACGCCCTGGGCGAGCACCCTGATCTTCTGACGGTTGGGGTAATCTGGACCATCCTGTAGGGGAGTTTGGCCGCATTCACCCGGCTCAGCCTGAAGCCGCGCAGGTGTGCGCGCATTTTGACTTCAGCGTCGAATGAGCGCTTCGAACCTATGAGGTGTCGGACGTTGAGTAGGGCCGCAACTTCCGCTCCTGGCCGTGAGGCGTCATTCACGGCTACGCCTCCGCTTTGGATCTACCGGAAGCGAAGGACTCCCTGGGGTTTCTGCGGATTCTTGGCGAGCCCGAGTCTCATGGCAGGGGTGCGGCCGTCCTTTCCGGCCAGACAGTAGTTGTAATACGTCCGGTAGATCTCGAGATACCGCTGCAGGACCGCCGGGTTGTACGCGCCATACCCGTTCCACATGCGGCGCTGTTGACGGACACTGACTACGGCGCGCTCCGCGAGACTCACCCGTCGTCGCGTCTGCATGAAGAAGCGGTCGATTGGATGCAACGTGGCGAGGAGATGCAGACGCGCCACGTGGTCCTCGTCGTAATCGCCGTAATCGGTCAGCCAGCACACATACTTAGAAGGTTCCGCGGCGATGGGCCACGGATGAAGGACCCAGCGATCGTTCCAGCGGGTGAGTTTCACCGCTTTCCTGATCTGCTGCTTCATGATCTCAATTGCCGCGGCTCGCTCGTCCGCGAGGTGGTGTTTGGTCATCACGTGCAGCCGCGCTTTCTGCGCCGCAGCGACGGCGTTACGTTTCTGGTACGCGTTGGTGTCTTTGGCGACCCGCACGAAAAAGGCATCGGCGGTCCGCGCCTTGATTCGCTCTCCGAAAGCGCTGATTGCCGCGGCTCGCATACCGGAATCCTGATCCATGAACAATCGCACCTTCGGCGCGGATTGTGTGAGCTGCGCGAGCAGCATCAAGTGGCTGTACATCGTGTACTGCTCGTGCACGAGCATGCCGTACTTCGGAAGAGCGACGTCGCGGTTCTTGTAGTCGGATTGCTCAATATCATCACGAGCGAAGGCGTCGGCGTAGCGCAACCCGACGAGCTTGAGAAGCGGGTCCATCTCCTCTGAGTCGAGCCGCGACTTCACGACCTGTTCCGCCTCATCTCGGAGCTTGGCATTTCGCACGGCCTCGGCATAATCCTGTCGCAACCAGAGCCGCGCGTACCTCCGATAGGGAGCGCTTATCGCGAGATCACCGATCGCCGCGGCATCGGCTTCAACCTTGTCCTCCTGCATGCGTTCGTCGAAATTGAGCTGCATGCCGAAGACATAGCCAGTCCGCAGATCCGCCGTGCCGATGGCGTTCATCTGCACGGTCCGCCGATCATGCCTTCCGGTCCAATTGACGATGTAGGACTGACGATCCGTGCACAGGTACATCTTGGGCAGCTCGAGGCACCCATCAAGCAGACGCCGCTCACGACTGCCGGCGAACGCCTGACACTGCTGATGGATGAAATGGAGTTTCCGATAGAAGGTGTCGAATCCGATATGGGTGGTCTCGAGAACGCGAGAAATCGGAACCTTGTTGACGATGAGCAGAAAGACGTCGCGGTTCTTCAGCGGCTTGCGTTGCCAGGCACCGGGTGGTGCCTTCCCGGTAAATGTGCCGCGGCACTTCTTACAGCGAAAACGCTGGGTGCCGGCGGGAGTCTGTCCAAATCGCACGTACGCGCCGCCGCTTCTCGAGAGTGGGATGCCGTGCAGTTCGCACGTGGGATCCGGACACGATGGATCATCCTTCGGGTCAGGCCGCAGGTATCGGGACTGGCGTTCAAGTTCTTCGGCGACTGCGAGGTTGCTGCGAACTGGAGACCGCTCCCCGCAGAACTCACACTCCAACTTTGGAACATGATCACCTGAGGAGCTCATCGTGTAATCGCCCGGCTGCCGGGGCGTGCCCAGCTTGCGATACGGACGCTCCGGGCTCGGTGGCACGAGGAAATTCTCGCACCGAACGGTCTTGCAGAAGTTGACCTCGGTGCCGTCGTGAGGCGGTGGCACCCGCAGGCCACCTTTGGACAAGCGTTTTCGCTGCGGCGTCACCGGAACCAGGGTTTTCCCAGCCTCGGCCGAAGTTTCGGTCACAAGTAAATCACGTAAGTGATTGACTTACCGTGGATAATATCTGTTTTTATATGCCCAGATCAACACGTTATCCGAGGGCCTGGGCTGCGGGTCTGGTGGGGTGCGGTGCTGTGGGGCACGGTCGTCGGGTTGCATGGGTCCACGATGCGCGCCGCTGTGGCCGACCTCGCGCCGGCGGCGCG
>JAJZLX010000204.1 GCA_021850555.1 Pseudomonadota bacterium
TGTAGTCGTCAGCGCCGGAGTTCAGACCCCGCAGCCGGTCCTCGATGCTGTCGCGCGCCGTGAGGATGATCGCCGGCAGGTCCGGATGCTGCCCGCGCAGCGCGCCGAGCAGCTGCATCCCGTCGGTATCGGGCAGCCCGAGGTCGAGCACCACCGCGTCCATGGCCGCGACGCGCACGGCCGCGAGCGCCTGCTCGCCGCGGCCCACGGCGTCGACGGCGAAGCCGCGCTCGCGCAGGTGATCGGCAATCATTTCGCGGATCGCCAGGTGATCTTCGACCAGCAGGACTCTCATCGTGATTCGCCGCCCCGGCGCCGGTCCGATATTATCCGCAATCTCCGGCCCGGCGCTCGTCAGGACTTGGTCAGTATTGGCTGCCAAGGTACCCGGATCAGGCTCCGCGCGGAGTCTCGACCATTTGGCGAGTTTCGGGAAGGCAAGCACTCGATGGCACCGACCGGCGGTTCGGCCCGCGCCGCCCACTGCGATGATTCGACCGGCCCCGGGAGGCGCGCGCGCCGCACGCCTCGCTGGCGCACGCTCTGTGCGGCCCTTGCGTGTGCCGGGCTGCTCGGCGGCTGCGCGCTCTATCATCCGCTGCCGCTGGCGCGCGGACCCAATCTCATCGGGGCGCTTTCCGGCCTGCGTACGCAGCTGCCGGCGCTGCGTTCCGGCGAGGCGCCGCGGCGCATCGCCACGGACAAGCCGTTGGGTCTTGGCGACATCGGCCTGCTGGCCGTGCTCAACGATCCTTCGCTGCGCGAGGAGCGGGGCGAGATGGACCTCGCGCAGGCGGGGCTGCTTCAGGCCTCGCTCCTGCCGAATCCCTCGGCCAACTTCAGCTATGAGGCATTCCTCGGAGGGATCGGCACCTCTGGCTGGGCCGCCTCGCTCTCGCAGGACGTCAGAGCGATCCTCACCTATCACCCCCGGGTGAAGTCGGCGCATTTCCTGGTGCGCCAGGTGAACGCCGACTTGCTGTGGCGCGAGTGGCAGGTCGCCCAGCAGGCGCGGCTCCTCGGGCTCGAGCTGTACTGGGGAGGGACCTCGATCGATCTCAGTCTGCGGGAGGCGAAGCTTATCGCCCTGGAGGTGCGCCAGGCGAGAGTCGCTGCCCGTTCGGGCGCCCTCGATCTCACCGCTCTGGCGCCGCTCCTTGCGGCCAAAGCGGCTGCGGATCAGACGCTCGCCGCGCTGCGTCTCGTGCAGATGCGTAACTGGCAGACGCTCGATGCCCTGTTGGGACTCGAGCCCTCGGTGCGTTTCCCGATCGGCGCGCCGCGCCTGCGGCCGCCGCCCTCGAAACTCGGGTCGCTGCTCGCCACGCTGCCGGATCGCCGGCCAGACCTGGTGGCACTGCGGCTCGGATACCGGTCGGCCGACGAGGATGTGCGCAGCGCGATCATCGGACAGTTTCCCGCCTTCGCGTTGGGCGGCATATGGGAGGACGACAACGGCAACGTGCGCAACGCCGGCCCGGTCGCGAACTTCGACCTGCCCCTCTTCGATCGCAACCAGGGCCAGGTCGCCCGGACGCGCGCCACGCGGCTGGCGCTTCACGAGCAGTACCAGGCGAGACTCGATCAGGCGGTGGGCGCGGCGAAGGGGCTCGCCGCGCAGATCCGGCGCCTGCGCCGCGAACTGCGCACCGCGCAGCGCGCGGCGGCGTCGGCCGCGGCGCTCTCGAGCGCCGCCCAGCAGGCCTATGCACAGGGTGCCATCGGCGAGCGGGCGCTCACCGATTACGAGACCACCGCGCTGCAGCGTGAGCTCGAGGCTGTCGCGCTGGCGCGCTCGCTCGGAGCGGCCGACATCGTGATGACCGTGGAGCTCGGCGAGGGTCTGCCGCAGACCCGTATCGCCTCGCCCGAATGCAAGAGGAAGACCTGATGAGTCGCGGAATGATTGCCTCGGTTGTCTGCCTCGCGGTGGTCTGTCTCGCGGCCGCCGCGTGGCGGGCGCTGCCGGCACGGGCCGACGGCACAGAAGCGGCCGCCCCCAGCGTGTTGGTGACTCTCACCCGGCTCAAGAGGGGCACCCTGCCGCATGTGGTCGCGGCGTATGGCACGGTCCGGGCGAGCAACTCCGGCGGCAAGGTGCTCATGGCGCCGGAGTCGGCGGTGGTGGGTGTGGTCGATGCGCATCTCGGCCAGCAGGTTCGGGCCGGCGCACCGCTCGTCACGCTGCTGCCGAGCCCGCAGACCTCGGTGGCCTACCAGCAGGCAAAGTCGGCGCTGATGGTGGCGAAGGACCTGGTCAAGAGCACGCGCAGACTGTTCACGCTGCATCTTGCGACCACCCAACAGCTCGCGCAGGCCCGGAAGGCCGAGAGCGATGCGCGCGTGACGCTCCATGCGCTGCATGCTTCGGGCGCGGGCGGTGCGTACATGCTGCGCGCCCCGTTCGAATCCATCGTCACGGCGCTGTCGGTGCATTCCGGCGATATCGTCACCGTGGGCTCTCCCATGCTGACCCTCGCGGCGCCGAGCCGGCTCGTGCTCAGCGCCGGTGTAGTGCCCGCACAGGCACTCGAGGTGCATGCGGGGGACCGGGCTACCGTCAAGGCGGCGGGCTCGGATCACTGGGTGAGCGCCCGCGTGGCGGTCGGTGGCGCGGCGGCCAATCTGGCCAGTGGACTGGTGCCGGTGCAGATCGCGCTGCCGCCGGGGAAATTCCTGCCCGGCGAGGTTGCCGAGGCACGCATCGTCACGGCGGAGGTGCTCGGCTACGTCGTGCCGCACCGGGCCATCCTGGTCAACGACAGCGGTACCCCCTACGTCGTCCAGGCGCTCAACGGAATCGCGCACAAGGTGCCGGTGCGGGTCCTTGATTCCGACACCGACGAGAACGTCATCTCCGGCGCGCTCGACCCGCATGCGGCCCTGGTGCTCACGGGCAATTATCAGCTCGAGGACGGCATGCGGATCCGGCTGGCCGACCCGCCGCCCAAGGGCGGCGGTTGAGAGCCGGCCGATGAGCTTCTCCGCCTGGGTCGAGCATCACCGCCGCTCACTGCTCACCATCGCCTTTGCGCTCGCCCTGGCAGGGGTCTTCGCGGCGATCACTCTGCCGGTCGGGCTTTTCCCGGTCACGAGCTTCCCGCGCATCCGGATCGAGGTGAGCACGGGCGCCATGCCGGCGAGGCAGATGCTGGTGGATGTGACCGAACCGCTCGAGCGCGTGGCGCGCGCCGTGCCGGCGGCGGTGGACGTGAGCTCGACGACCTCGCGCGGCTCGGCGGAGATCTTCGTCGATTTCCCCTGGGGCTACGACATGAACGAGGCGCTGCTCGCGGTGGACGCCGCCTTCGCCCAGGAGCTGCCGTCGCTCCCCCGGGGTACCACCTATGACATCATCCAGATGAGCCCGAACGTCATCATGCCGTTCGTCTCCTATGCGCTCATCTCGAAGCCGGTC
>JAJZLX010000329.1 GCA_021850555.1 Pseudomonadota bacterium
CAGATCCGGGCATTCGCCCACGCGTCGAGGTCCTCTCGGGCGTAGATCACCCGGCTTCCGAACTTCCGGAAACGCGGTCCCCCACCGTTCACCCGGAGCTTCTCAAGAGTTCGCGGCGAGAGCTTGAGGACCGCGGCAGCCTCGGCGTTCGTGAGGTAGCGGTCGGTCACTTGCGGGATTGAGATTTCCATCGCTTCGTTCTCCGAGGTCTCATCGCTTGCGGGCGCGGTGCGGCCCGTGGCGAGCAGTCTCGGCGTGCCGGAGCGCGACGGGCAGGGAGAAAGTGAAGCGCCTGATCTTTCTCCCTGCCCTCCGATGGGCCCGTGGTGGACCGTCATCGGATGCGAAGATCGTTCGATGAAGCGTTGCTTGCGGCACTCCGCCGGATGCAAAGCGAGCAGGTCTTGCGACGTCTCGCCATCCACGTGAAGCCCGATCTGACTACGTGCCGCGCAAGAACCTCGGAAGCCGCAGATGGCATGTCTTCACACAGCGCGGGAACTTTGAGATCGTGACCACAGCCAGCCTTTGGTACGACACTCGCGAGAAGTTTGGCGGTGGTGCGATCGACCTGGCGATGCACCTTCTGGGGGTGTCCTTCGTCGAGGCGGTCCAGCACCTCTCCAACCAAGAAGAGCTGACCCGCCCTCAGGATCCGGCGTGCTCAACGCGCGGATCGTCCTGATTCCGCTTCCCCAGCGTCCACGGGGCGCCAGGCCACCAAGAACATGCCGGCGCGCGCAGGATCGCTGTACGCGCCGGCAGAAGCCCAGCGCTACGTGACGATGCGCCCGCGGCGTCGAGCCGCGTCCGCGTAATCCGAAAGCGGCCGATCCGCCGTGAAGTGGAGGTCGCGCTCGACGGGAAGGCCGAACCGGCCGCGGACTGCGGCGAGCTCCACGAGGCTCACGTAGCCGAGCTCGGGGAATCCGAGGCCGAGATCGCAGAGCCCGAAGGCGCGATCGGGATCACTCGGATCGAGCTCCGTCAGGAGCCAAGTGGCGCCGGCATCGGGCGTGAAGAGCTTCACGACGGGGGCCGGGTCGATTTCCTCGCCGGCGGCGGATTGCACGCCGTTGGCGGTCAGCTCACGGCGCTGTGCATCGGTCAAGAGTTTCATGGAAGGCTCCTTTCGGTTGCGGTTCTCAACCGCGACTCGGACCGCAACCGAAAGGAGCCACAAACGGTGACCCGATGCGCCATGTGCGCGGCCACCGTCGAGTGCCGTTTTCCGCCTCTCGCGTTGCACGGCCCGTGACAGCTTGCTGGCGCGGACCGTGATCCCCCGCGACCGGTCTTCACGCCGGAGGCCGGCGATCCGGTGAAGGCAACCGAGCCAAGAATGACCACGACGCCCGCGGCCAAGACGGATGTGGAGGGTGGGGCGTGGGAGGCGGGCGGGCCGCAGGCGCGGTGTGCCGGAGTTGAACCCCGCCCCGCCTCGGGCGATGCGGCATGGCTTGTCGCCGCTTCAACGAGCGCTACCCGAGCCGGCAGAACTCAGGATGTATGGAATCGATTTGGTCCGCCAACGACGGGCCCGCAACGATCAAGGGATCTTCAGCTGTAGCCGAACAAGGACACGAACTCAGCGCAGGCGCATCGCCATGAAGAGAAGGACTGCGATGATGGGAGTCGCAACTGCGCGGACCGTCTCGATGAGAACGCGCCGCGAGCCTGGAAAGAGCAGCGCCAAAACGACCAAGACCAGGATGACATGATGCCAAGACACGACCAGCTCTCCAGCAAATAGTAGGTTGCGCGAAATCCACGGAGATCTGACTTGACGACCTACACGCTACTGCCTCGACAGATGCCAGTCAACAGCGCTCGCCAAGTCCCTGCGCAGGGCAGAAGTCTCTCAGAGATCTGCTACCGGTCCCGCGAGGCGCCGTCGCCAAATACCGCTCATGGCAAGAAACGGCGATGACCACCCGCGAGGAAGCGCGTGATGCCTCTATACAGGGGAAGGCCAAACTGAAATGCGGACACTCGGAAGGAGGCGCAATGTGGACGTCGTATTCGACGTCTGGCACCGACGCACATTTGAGCCCACTCGAGAAGTTGCGCGCATGTGCCGTTTCTTCGTCTCTCAGTTCTCCATTCCCACACCGTGGCGGAGTCGTGTGACCGAGAGTGTCGTCAATCAGGGCATGCGCCCTGCCCTGCAGCATCGCATCGGCGACGTGGTGCGCCGGCGCCGGAAGGCCAGGAACATGAGCCAGGAGGCCTTCGCCGACCATATCAAGATGCACCGCGCGCAATACAGTTTCGTCGAGCGGGGCGTCAGGGATCTTCGCCTGTCGACCCTCGAGCGCGTAGCCTTGGGCCTCGAGCAACCGCTCTCGGTGATCCTGCGCGAAGCGGAAGAAGCCGCCCCGTAAGGGCCATCACGTCGACCGACAACCAGGTCCCGATCGGCTTGCGCCGCCCGCGCCTATTTCGCGGGGCGGCGGCACCGACAGCCGTCCAAGCCGAACAGCCGCCTTCCTCTTTCCTCAGTCCTTGCGCTGAAAGGTCGGCAACGCTTTGGCTTGCGTAGGCCTGTGCTGAAGACGTTGTGGGTCGCCGGTTCGGGTGACGACCGGTGCGATCCCCGCCTATATGTCGGCGTCCTTCAGGACCTCCCAAACCTTGACGCCGAGTCCTGAACAGACGCGCCGAAGGGTTCTGAGGGTCAGATTGATCTCGCCCCGTTCCAGCGCGCTGTAGTAGGTGCGATGCATGCCGATCTTTTCGGCGAAGGCCTCCTGGCTCACCTCGAGCAATTCCCGTCTGTTGCGCATGGCGGCGCTCACGCGTTCCACGAAGGCTCGGTCTTTCATTGCCCCGAACCCTAAAACGATGGAATTTGAAACTCTACAGATATATATATAGACTAGCTTTATCTTCCATTCGCCGACGAGGACCCATCAAAGGTGTCTACTCGAGCGCGGAACAAGAACGATCCGGGGGCGCCTGGGCGCAGAGCGTGCTCGAGCGGATACACCACTTCGGCCGCTATCGGGAATCCAGCGCCTCCCGGAAGAGCTCGACGGGGTCGGCCCCGGTGGCTTTGGCAATGGCGATGAATTCCGCCACATCGACCCGCCGCTCCAGGGATTCGATGCGCTGGATCCAGTTCGGCGGCTGCTGCAGTCGCTCGGACAGCTGCCTCTGGGATATCCCGGCTGCCTCGCGCGCTTTACACAGCGCGGCAGCGACGGCCCGTTGGCGGGCGGAATACTTCATGGCACCCCCGGTGACCTGCAGAGGTGCTTCTAATACCGTATCACCCCTATTGATACGAAATCCGTATCAGTGGTATCGTGCCACCCGCTCGATACGATTTTAGTATCACCTGGAGCAGTAGCCATGGCTACCCGAATCAGAGCACGCGCCACGTCGTCAAAGGTGAAATCACGGTATCAGTCC
>JAJZLX010000524.1 GCA_021850555.1 Pseudomonadota bacterium
TGCAGCGAGCGCACCTGATGGTGAACTACGATCTGCCGTGGAACCCGAATCGGCTCGAGCAGCGTTTCGGGCGCATCCATCGCATCGGCCAAACCGAGGTCTGTCATCTTTGGAATCTAGTGGCGGAGGAGACACGGGAGGGAGAGGTCTATCGGCGGCTGCTCGAGAAGCTCGAGGAAGCACGCCAAGCGCTAGGCGGCCAAGTCTTCGACGTGCTCGGTAAACTCCAGTTCGACGGCCGGCCGTTACGGGATCTCCTGGTGGAGGCCATCCGCTACGGCGATCAGCCCGAAGTCCGCGCCCGCCTTACCCGAGCAATCGAGCACGGCGTGGATCGCCCACACCTCGAGGGGCTGATCGACGATCGAGCACTGGCACACGATGTGATGGACTCGAGCCGCGTGGCACGAGTACGCGAGGAAATGGAGCGTGCCGAGGCGCGGCGCTTGCAGCCACACTACATCGAGTCTTTCTTCCTCGAAGCTTTCAAGCGCCTCGGAGGCACAGTGCGCCAGCGCGAGCCGCGACGCTACGAGATCACGCACGTGCCGGCGCCGGTGCGTAACCGCGACCGTCAAATCGGTACCGGGGATCCTGTGCTGTCCCGCTACGAGCGCATTGCCTTCGAAAAGACGCTGATCGCACCCTCCGGTCAGCCGCTCGCGGCCTTCGTCTGCCCGGGGCACCCGCTGCTCGATGCCGCTCTCGATTTGACTCTGGAGCGCCACCGCGATTTGCTGAAACGCGGCACTGTCCTGGTCGACGACCGTGACTTGGGTACTGCTCCACGCGTGCTTTTCACGTTGGAACACGCCATCCAGGACGCGAGCGTTCTGCCGTCGGGTGAGCGCCGCACGATTTCGCGGCGGCTGCTCTACGTCGAGATGGACGGCGAAGGACACACGCGCCACCTGCAGTATGCGCCGTACCTCGACTACCGCCCGCTCGCCGAGAACGAGCCGACGATTGCTGAGCTGCTTGCCCGCCCCGAGTGCGCCTGGATTACGCGCGCCCTGGAGCAGCATGCGCAGCGCTATGCCATTGCCCACGTGGTTCCAGAGCACATCGCTGAGGTGCGTGGGCGGCGGCTCACATGGATCGAGAAGACCCGCGCCGCCGTGAAGGATCGGCTGACAAAGGAGATAGCCTACTGGGATCACCGCGCCGAGCAGCTGAAGGATCAGGAGCAGGCGGGCCGGGCCGGGGCTCGGCTCAATTCGCAGGAAGCCCGCCGCCGCGCCGACGACCTGCAGGCGCGGTTGCAGCGCCGCCTCTCGGAGCTAGACCGCGAAGCGCAGATCTCCGCGCTACCCCCGGTCGTTCTCGGCGCGCTGGTCGTCGTACCGCTCGGGCTGGTTGCCGCCCTGAGCGGACACACGTTCCCTGCGCCTGCGAATACCGCGGACACGCAAGCCTCCGCCGCGCGCGCCCGGGGCATCGTGATGGAGGTCGAGCGAAATCTCGGCTTTGAGCCCACCGACCGCGAGCTCGAAAAACTGGGGTACGACATCGAAAGTCGCATTGTCAGCGGGCCTGACAAGGGGCGCCTGCGGTTCATCGAGGTCAAGGGTCGTGTGACCGGCGCGGACACCGTGACCGTGACGAAGAACGAGATCCTCACCAGCCTCAACAAGCCGGAGGAATTCATCCTGGCGATGGTGGAGTTCCTCGACGGCGACACGCATCGAGTCCACTACCTGCGCCAACCCTTCCAGCGGGAGCCGGATTTTGGTGTGACCAGCGTCAACTATGACTTCGCCGACTTGCTCGACCGTGCTGGGGAGCCCTCATGAGCCTATTCGAAGACACCAACCCTCGCGCGCTCAAAGACTTATTGGCGGAGATCCATAATCGCTGGATGGCGCTGCCAGACTTTCAACGTGACTTCGTCTGGGAGCCTGGAGCTACCCAGGAGCTGATCGTGTCGATCGCCAATAATTACCCGGCGGGCAGCATCTTGCGCGTACGGGATGCGAAGCGCGTGTTCGCTGCTCGCGAGTTCGAGGGGGCTCCGCCGCTAGACGGTACAAAGCATACTTTTCTCGTCCTTGATGGTCAGCAACGCCTGACATCGCTCTATCAGGCATTCTACGGTGTCGGCGAACACCGCTACTTCCTCAACCTCGGCATGCTCGAGAGTGGTTCGGATTTCGAAGAGGCCATTTTTCACGTTCGAGCCACTACGAAATGGGCCAAGGCGTGCGAGGACTTCGAGTTTCAGGCTAAGGAGCTGCTCTTACCGCTGGCGGTTTTGAGGGGAGGGGCCGGCGGATTCGGCCAATGGGGGCGGAAGGTCGCGCGCCAACTGCCGGATAAGGAGCGCATCGAGCTGGAGGATTCGCTCGATGCAATCGAGGCAAAGTGGATTCACGCACTAGACGACTACCACTTCCCCGTCGTGACGCTATCAGACAAGACCGAGCCGGACGCCCTCTGTACGATCTTCGAGACCTTGAACCGCACCGGCGTCAAGCTGAGCGTGTTCGAGCTGCTCACCGCGCGCTTCTGGCCTCAGAGCATTAACTTGCGCGCGTTGTGGGACAAGGCTCTCGCCGATCGTCCGGTGATCGGGGACTTCGAGGTCGATCCCTACTACGTGCTGCAGGGCATTTCTCTTGCAAGCCGGAAAGCGCCCTCGTGCAAACGCAGCGATGTGCTGAACCTTGCGGCCGCGGACATCACGGACTGGTGGGAGAAGGTAGTGCTCGGGCTCGCTACAGGCCTCGAGATCCTGCGCGACGACTGCAAGGTGATGCTACCCAAATGGGTGCCTTACCACACCATGCTACCCCCGCTTGCCGCGCTGCTTGCGCGAAGTGGTATCCCGAAGACCGCCGAGGCCGGCGCACAGCGTGAGAAGCTCAAGCGCTGGTTCTGGTGCTCAGTATTCGGTCAGACTTACGAGAGCGCACCGAATAGCCGGTCAGCCAAGGATGTGACCGAATTGCTTCCGTGGCTTGCAGGCGGCGCGGCGCCGGAATCGGTCGAGACCTTCGGCTTCGATCCGCGTTCGCTGCGCGACGTGACGCCGCGCCAGCGCTCGATTTATCGTGGAGTCATCAGTCTGATCCTCGGCAAGGGCGCCCGCGACTTTCACACTCAGGCCGTGATCACTGGCAAGCTCATGGCCGACGAGGGCATCGATGATCATCATGTGTTTCCTGCCGCTTACCTCGAACGCCACGGCGTAACATCGGCCCGTACTCGCGATTGCGTGCTCAACCGTACACTCATCGACCGCACGACGAATCAAATGATCAGCGACCGTGCTCCATCCGACTATCTGGCCGAAATCCGCAGCACGGCGGAGTTCCCGTTCGATGCTGTGCTCACATCACACAGCTTGCCCACGGGTGCGGGCTCGGTGCTGCTGAAGGACGACTACGAGGCTTTCCTCGCTTGGCGGCAGGAGCG
>JAJZLX010000240.1 GCA_021850555.1 Pseudomonadota bacterium
CGGTGGAGATCCATATAAGACACGGGCAGGGTAATCCCCTGCCCGGGCGCGGATCAATGAAACCGGAAACCCCCGCTACAGCGCACAGCCCTTAGCGGCGGGTAGTTCATATAAAGAACGTGCAGGACGGCGGAGACGGCCAGGTGAGGCCAGGCGGCAACGGCAGGCGCGGGCAGGAAGGGCAGGGCTGCCGCACCTATCAGCCCGGCCGCGAGCACGAGCAATGCGGTCGATGCACGCCGGTTGGGGCCGCCCCGGATGCCAACGTTCCACGCGGCATGCAGGCCGGCCCCGCCGAGGACGGCCGCCGTCGCGATGGGTGGGACGGTCATTGTCCTCTCATGCGCATGTTCTGGCCGTCAAGGCCATCATTATTGGGATGTCGATGGCCTATTCTAGAACAGCTTGATTCACATCAGGCCGGCTCGGCCTGCCGCCAGGCTCTTTCGAACTCTCGGCGCAGATCCTCTTCCCGCCCGAGGTAACGCGACGAGAAATGAAACGGCACCGCCATTCTCACTCCCGCCGCCCGTGCGATCTCGCCGGCGGCTCGTGCGGTGAGGTGAGCCTTGCGCGCGGCGTGTTCCCGGTCTGCATCGAGGAACACCGCCTCGATGAACAGCAGATCCGCGCCGCGCAGGAAGGGTGCGAGAGCCTCACGATTGCGAAGGCTGTCGGCGACATCCGTGACATAGCACACCCTTTGTCCGGGACCGAACTGCAGAACCTTGGACCTGAGCTCCCCGAGAGGCATCATCACCTCGCGCGGGCCGCTTCGCGTGCGCCAGTGAACCCTGACCGGGGTATCCTCGGCGGCGCCGGCGCGCACCAGTTCCTTGAGACGGGTGAGCCACGGGCCGCTCGGCAGTCCCAGCTCCTCGAGCCGATTCTTCCAGACGTTGATGTGCGTAGCCTCCTCGAAGGCGAACGCCAACGAGGGGATGCCGTGATGCTCGAGAGGCAGCGTGCGCACATGGAACGAGGAGGCCTCGAGGAGCACTCCTTCGGGGGCCTCCATGTCCGGCAAGGGCTCGCGCTCGAATCGCCCCCGGCTGCGGAACCGGGCGCGCTGCATGCGCCCGTCGGCTCCAAGCTCGTGCGCGGTGATCACGAAGTCCGTTTCGTAGTTCTGCACGAGATTCCACGTGTAGGCGGCAAGTTTGTGCCCGAGCTGCGCGAGGAAATGTCCGGGGCCGTACAGGCGCACTCCGGTGTCCCGGCCGAGGCAGACACGCAGCAGGTGATCGAAGCCGGCAAAGTGGTCCATGTGGGTGTGCGAGACGAATACATCGCTCACCCGCAGAAGCTTGCGGGTCGGCAGACCCGAGACGTCGCCGATGTCAAACAGGATCGCGCGACGCTCGAACTTCAGGTCGATGAGCACTCCCGGATCCCCGAACGTCCGGTTGACGAGCATCGCATCGAAAATCGGGCGCATCGGGCTCAAGAGTGCCATCCGGGATTCCCGGGACCCACTCAGTGCGGCGGCTGTTTTCCCTCAGATGTGCCGGGTGTCCGCCGGGGAGCGGGCCGCGGGCGTGGAACGCTCGTGCCGGGAGTGATCTTGCGGGGCCGTGGGCTTGCCCGGGCGCGGCAGCCTCGGGTGACAGCCCGCCAGGGCGAGCGCCAGGAAAGCGCCGATGAGCGAGGGGGCGAGGAGTCGGGCGGGTTTCATGGGGTCACTCTCTCTGCGGCCTTGGCGTCGGCCTTCATGAACGGGTAGTCCGTGTATCCGTGCGCATCGCCTCCGAAGAAGGTGGCGCGGTCCGCAGCGTTCAAAGGGGCTCCGGCCTGCAGCCGCTCGACCAGGTCGGGATTGGCGATGTAGGGACGGCCGAAGGCGATGAGGTCCGCACGGTTGGCGAGGCGTGCGTCGAGCGCGAGCGCCCGGTCATAGCCGTTATTGGCGATGAAGACGCCCTTGAACGCCCGCCGCAGCATCTGCAGGTCGAACCCCGAAGGAACCTCGCGTGGACCCTGGGTCACGCCCTCGATCACGTGCAGGTAAGCCAGGTCGAAGTCATTCAATCGCTCGACGAGGTAACCGTATGTGCCGTCGGGATCGCTGTCGAGGGCGAGGTCGTTGACGGGGCTGAGCGGGGAGAGTCGGATGCCGGTGTGCCGCCCTCCGCAGGCCGTCGCGACCGCCTCGACGACCTCCAGAAGAAATCGCGCCCGCTTCTCGCGCGAGCCGCCGTAGGCGTCCGAGCGATGGTTGGCCGTATCGCGCAGGAACTGCTCGATGAGATAGCCGTTGGCGGCATGGATCTCGACGCCATCGAACCCCGCATCGAGCGCGTTGCGCGCGGCGCGGGCATACTGAGAGATGATCGCGGGGATCTCCCTTTCCTCCAGCGCGCGCGGTGTGGGGCAGGGCTTGTACCCGGAAGCGGTGTAGGCCTGGACGTTGGCGCGGACTGCCGAGGGTGCGACCGGCAAAGCCCCGTTCGGCTGCAGGGAGGGGTGGGAGATGCGCCCGACATGCCAGAGCTGAAGGAATATTCTCGAGCCTCTGAGATGGACGGCCTCGGTCACGGGCCGCCAGGCTCTCAGCTGCGCCTCGGTGTAAATTCCGGGCGTCGATGCATAGCCGCGTGCCTGCGCCGAGATGTTGCACCCTTCGCTCACGATGAGTCCCGCCGAGGCGCGCTGGCCGTAGTACTCGGCCATGAGCGCGCTCGCGGTGCCATCGGCATTGGCCCGGCTGCGGGTCATCGGAGCCATGACCACCCGGTTTGCGAGCAGGAAGGCGCCGAGCGAGACGGGAGAGAAAAGGTCGGCCCGATCTGCGGGCGGATGCGCCTGTGCACTGGATGATCGGGCGGTCATGAAAGGCTCCCCTTCAGCGCACCGTGTAGCCCCGTCCCGCGAGACATGCCGCATCCGCGCGGAAGTAATCGTTGCGTTTCTGCGCGGCCTCGGAAGCCGGGACGCCGCCGCCCGGCTGAGTCGGATCGAAGCCGCTCTGTGCGAGCGCCCAGCGATGGCAGTCGTATTCGTCCTTCGATTGCTGCGCGGCTGACTGGCCTTTATCGGGGTAGACGAACAGGCGCTCGCTCGGCGGCGCCCGGGTCGTTGCGCCCTGCTCGATTCCGGCGGGCGGAGCCACGACTTGATATTCGCTCCGATCGTCGTCCCAGATGTAGTAAGTATCGTTGGCATAGTAGTAGGGAACCCCGTACCACCATATCGTCGTGAAGTACGGGGGCAGCCACGGCACGAAGACCCCGACGGGCGCCCCCCAGACCACCCACGCACCGCCGTGCCATCGGAGCCAGTTGCCGCGGTGGTACCAGTATCGCCCGCCGTGCGGCCCGCGCATCATTCCGATCGACCCGGGGGGAGCCCGGCGAATCGTGTAACCGCGCGGGTAATAGTGATGACTGTTGGCGGATCGCCAGTCGAAGCGCCG
>JAJZLX010000658.1 GCA_021850555.1 Pseudomonadota bacterium
CTTCGCTCATCTGGCGGCGCTCGAGGAGATGGTGCGCGGCCACATGCTGGCGGACGTGGTCGCGGTGATCGGCACGCAGGACATCGTGTTCGGGGAAATCGACCGTTGAGCAACGACAACACAACAGCCGCCGCCGGCGGCACGGCGCTCCTTTCGGAGCATACCCGGGCGCAGATCGATCACTGGGTGGCGAAGTTCCCCCCGGGACGGCAGCGATCGGCGTGCATCGCGGCGCTGCGCGCGGCGCAGGAGCAGAACCACGGTCACCTCACCAAGCAGCTGATGGATGCGGTGGCCGCCTATCTGTCGCTGCCGCCGATTCAGGTGTACGAGGTGGCGAGCTTCTACTCGATGCTCGAGACCCATGCCTGCGGGCGCCACCACGTCAGCATCTGCACCAATATCTCGTGCATGCTCAACGGGGCCGACGAGCTGGTGAAGCACGCCGAGCGCAAGCTAGGCATCAAACTCGACGAGAGCACGCCCGACGGGCGGATCTTCCTCAAGGACGAGCACGAGTGCCTCGCGGCGTGCACCGGCGCGCCGATGATGATGGTGGATCATGTGTACCACGAGCACCTCACTCCCGAGAAGCTCGATCAGATCCTCGATGAGCTGAAGTAGCGCCATGGCCGTCAATCCCGAAAAGATGAATCTGGTGGTGTTCGAGCCGCTGTCGCTCGAGTGCTCGTGGGAGCTGTCGACCTATCGCCGGATCGGCGGCTACGACGCCTGGGAAAAGATCCTCGCCGAGAAGCCGCCACGCGAGCAGATCATCGAGGCGGTGAAGGCTTCCGGTCTGCGCGGCCGGGGAGGGGCGGGCTTCCCGACCGGCACGAAGTGGAGCTTCATGCCGCGCAATTCGCCGGTGCAGAAGTACATGGTGTGCAACTCCGACGAGAGCGAGCCCGGCACCTGTCACGACCGCGACATTCTGCGCTACAACCCGCATGCGGTGATCGAGGGGATGGCGATCTCCGGCTACGCCACCAACTCCACGGTGGGTTACAACTACATCCGCGGGGAGTTCCTGGGCGAGCCGGTGCCGAGGTTCGAGCAGGCGCTGAAGGAAGCCTACCAGGCCGGTCTGCTCGGCAGGAACATCCGCGGCAGCGGTGTCGATTTCGATCTGCACACCTTCGTCGGCGCAGGCGCTTACATCTGCGGCGAGGAGACCGGGCTTCTCGAGTCCCTCGAGGGCAAGCCGGGCCGGCCGCGTTTCAAGCCGCCGTTTCCCGCCAACTTCGGTCTGTACGGTCAGCCGACGACGATCAACAACACGCAGAGCTATGCGTCGGTGCCGACCATTCTGCGCAAGGGTCCGCAGTGGTTCGCGGCGCTGGGGCCGGCCAATTCGGGCGGCACGGTGATTTTCTCCGTATCGGGCCACGTGGCCAAGCCCGGCAACTTCGAGCTGCCGCTCGGCACGCCGTTCGCGGACCTGCTGGCGCTCGCCGGCGGAGTGCGCGGCGGCAGAAAGCTCAAGGCGGTGATTCCGGGGGGCAGCTCGGTGCCGGTGGTGCCGGGCGAGGCGATGCTCAAGGTCAACATGGACTACGACTCGCTGCGCGCCGTGGGATCGGCGATCGGCTCGGCGGCGGTCATCGTCATGGACGAGACCACCTGCATGGTGCGGGTGCTCGAGCGCATCTCGCGGTTCTACATGGCCGAGTCCTGCGGCCAGTGCACGCCCTGCCGTGAAGGCACGGGTTGGATGAACCGCATCGTCCGCAGAATCCTCGCCGGCGAGGCGCGCCGCGAGGAACTGACTCTGCTGCTCGATGTGGCCAACCGCATCGAGGGTCATACCATCTGTGCGCTCGGAGATGCGGCGGCATGGCCGGTGCAGAGCTTCCTCAAGCACTACCGGCACGAGTTCGAATACATGATCGATCACGGCGGGCGCAGCCTGGTCGAGGATCAGCTCGGAGCGGCGGCGGCGTAACATGGCTGAAGAATTCGTCAACATCGAGATCAACGGCAAGCCCGTCAAGGCCCGCAAGGGCGAGATGATCATCCGCGTCACCGACGCCAACGGCGAGTACATCCCGCGCTTCTGTTATCACGAGAAGCTGCCGGTGGCGGCCAATTGCCGCATGTGCCTGGTCGAGGTTGAAAAGGCGCCGAAGCCGCTGCCCGCCTGCGCCACGCCGGTCATGGACGGCATGAAGATCTTCACCCGCTCGCCGAAGGCGATCGGGGCGCAGCGTGCGGTGATGGAGTTCCTGCTGATCAACCACCCGCTCGACTGCCCGATCTGCGACCAGGGCGGGGAGTGCGAACTGCAGGACCTGTCGCTCGGCTTTGGCCGTGACTATTCGCGCTTCCACGAGCGCAAGCGTTCGGTTGCGGATGAGAACCTCGGTCCTCTGATTGCCACCGACATGACACGGTGCATTCACTGCACCCGCTGCATCCGCTTCACCGAGGACATCGCCGGGATCCAGGAGCTCGGCATGGTCGGCCGCGGAGAGCAGATGAAGGTCCGCCGCTACATCGAGAGCACGGTCGACCACGAGCTCTCGGGCAACGTGATCGACCTGTGCCCGGTCGGGGCGCTGGTTTCCAAGCCGTATCGCTTCACTGCGCGGGCCTGGGAGATGAACGCCGTGCCGCTCGTCTCGCCGCACGACGGAGCGGGCAGCAACCTGTTCGGCCACGTGCTGCGCGGCCGGCTGATGCGCGTGGTGCCGCGGCAGAACGAGGCGATCAACGAGGTATGGATCGCCGATCGCGACCGGTTCAGCTACGAGGGCATCTACAGCCCGGAGCGCATCAGCCGCCCGATGGTCCGCGACGGTGCGCAATGGGTTGAAACCGACTGGGAAACCGCCCTCGCCAGGACCGCCGAGGCGCTGCGGGCGCGCGCCGCCTCGCTCGGGGTGCTCGCGAGTGCCTCGAGCACGCTCGAGGAGCTGTACCTCGCCGCACGTATCGCCCGCGGACTCGGTTCGGGTAACATCGACTGCCGGCTGCGCCAGAGCGACTTCCGCGATCAGGGCGCGGATCCGCTGTTTCCCAACCTGGGGATGCGCATCGCCGAGATCGATTCGCTCCATGGGCTGTTGATCGTCGGTTCGAACCTGCGCCGCGAGCTGCCGGTCCTGGCGCACCGGGTGCGCAAGGCGGCCGGGCTCGGGGCCAGGGTGGCGCTGGTCAATCCGGCGGTTTTCCCCTATCACTTCCCGGTGGCCGAGTACCTCGAGGCGGCGCCCTCGGCCCTGGTGGCCCACCTCGCGGGCATCCTCGGCGCGGCGGCGCAAGCGGCCGCCCGTCCCGTCCCCGCCCACCTCGCGCAGGCCGTGCAGGCCGTCACGATCGGAGCGCAGCACCGGGCGGTGGCCGCGGCGCTCGCTCAGGGCGAGAAGCGCGCGGTGTGGCTCGGAGCGCTCGCGCTGCGCCATCCACG
>JAJZLX010000385.1 GCA_021850555.1 Pseudomonadota bacterium
AATGCGCCGCGATTGGCAAGTCCCGTAAGACCGTCGGTGCGCGCCAGTTGCGCAATCTTCTCCTCGGCGGCCTTGCGCTCGGTGATGTCGATGATGATGCCCTCGAGCTCTCCCGGGCGCCCGTCCCTGTCGCGCATCGTCCTGTAGCGGCTCTCGACCCAGCGATGCGCGCCCGTACCACTACGCAGACGGAATTCGATGGCGCCGGCCTCCGCATCGCTCTCGAGCGCGCGCGCCAAGGCCGCTTTCACTTTCTGAACGTCCTGCGGCACGACGAGGGCCTCGAGCCCGTTCGCATCCCCCACGAGCCTCTCGGGGTCGTGGCCGAATTTTCTGATGTTATGCGAGACATAAGTGAGCGGCAGCGGCGGCTCACCCTTGAGGCGATAGAGGATCGTCGGGCTGTTCTGCACGATCATGTTGGCGTCGGCAACCTCCTTGGCGTACTGCGCACGCGCGATGGCAACGCCCATCAGGCCCGCGAGGGTCTTCAGGGTGTCCGACTCCGCCCAGCTCCATTCACGCCGCTCGCCTGAGGAGTCGATGAAGTTGAGGCTCCCCCAGAGTCTGTCTTCGACCATCACGGGCAACTGCAGGAACGAGCGCATCCTCGCCTGCTCGAAAAGGCCGCGATAGGTCGCCGACACGTCCGCGACGAAGAAGCTCGCCGGCCCCGAAGAGCTCGCCGGCCCGAGAGACCTCGGAAGATGCGCGGAAAGATCGATGTCCTGCAGCGCCGCATTGCCGATGGCGCTGACTTCACCGGGCGCGCACCATTCGTAGCGCACCGAGGAGCGCAGGTGCTGCGCGCTGTCCATGCTGATCTGCGCGAGCTGCACCCGGCCGACCGACACGGTTCGTCCGATCATCTCAAGCACGGCCGAGATCCCCTCCTCATGGTGCGCGCCAAGCAACTCCGCGGCGCTCTCGGTCACGACGTTCAGAAGCGCGTCATGCTCCCGTAGCGCTCTCTCCGCGGCCCGGCGCTCGATGAGCTCCGTCTCGAGCGCGCTCTTGGCCAGCTCGAGGTCCGCGGTGCGCTCGGCCACCGTGCGCTCGAGCTCCCAGCGATAGATGGCATGCTGCGCCGCACGCTCCTCCGCCGCCGCCGTCTCATGCTCCGCCTTGGCTCTCTGGCGCAGTGCCCGCACGAGCAATTGCGTGAGAAGGAACAGTGCACCGCTCAGCAACAGCAGAATCGCGCCGCCCTCATACGCCCTCTTGCGCCAGCGGGCGAGGACGTCCGCGAGCGGCACCGCGGCACGCACGGAGAAATTCTTGCGCGCGTCCTGCACCATGAGATAGTCCGAGGGATCTACGCGGGAAGATTGACCGGCCAGAACCACGCCGTCCTTCTCGACCCAGATGCTTGCCGTCGGGTACTGCTGCAGGGCGCGCTCGATGGCGGCGCTGCGGCTGCGACTCACCCCTGCGGCGGCATTCGGACCTGCAACCGTCGCGAGCTCGTTGACATCGGCCAGAATCGCAGCCGTAGCCCCAAGCCGCGTCTTCACGCGCGCCAGAGTGGCCGTCCGCTGCTCCAGCATGTAGAACGCGGCGGTGAACCAGACGAACAGCAGCGCTCCAAGGGCCGGCGCAATCACCAGCCACTCGAAGTGCCGCCGCGCAGCGGAAACGATGGTCGCCTTGCTCACGACGGTTTGCCGGATCAGGGAGTCGAGGCCTGAATGGTGCCCGCGAACTTGCGCCACGTACGCGCCATGCGCTCGAATTCCGCGCACGGTAGCGGCGGGCTGAAGAGATATCCCTGCACCTGATCGCAACCCGCTCCGCGCAGCATCCGGAACTGCTCGCCGCTCTCCACTCCCTCTGCGACGACAGTGAGGTCGATACTCTTGGCAAGACCGATGATGCCATTCACGATACGCGCGCTGCTTGCATCGCTCGTCATCTCGATGACAAAGGACTTGTCTATCTTGAGCTTGTCGATGGGCAGACGCTGCAGATAGCTCAGCGAGGAATAACCGGTACCGAAGTCGTCGATCGCGATGCGCACTCCCATCTCATGCAGGCCGTTCATCACTTCGACGCTTGCCGCGATGTCTCTCATCATGACGCTCTCGGTGAGCTCGAGCTCGAGGCGCTCAGCCGCAATGCCGCTCTCGCGGATCAGCGCGGCGACGCGCCCGTTGAGGTCTTTCTCGTGAAAGGAGACCGAGGAGAAGTTCAAGGCGACCGGAATGAAGGGAAAGCCCGCCCTTTCCCAGGCGGCGAGCTGTCTCACCGTGGCGCCGAGGACCCAATGATCGATGGCGCCGATCAGGCCGCGCTCCTCGGCAAAGGGAATGAATGCGCCGGGCATCAGCAGCCCATCCTCGGGATGGTTCCAGCGGATGAGCGCCTCTGCCGACACCAGCGCGCCCGTGGCGACATCCACCTGCGGCTGGAAATGCAGCTCGAACTCTCCCCGCTCGAGCGCGCGGCGAATCGAGCACTCCATCGACAAGGTCGTCAGGGCGTGGCAGATCAGCGTGCCGGTGTAGAATCGAAGCCTGTTGCGCCCGTCCGCTTTCGCCTGGGACATGGCCGCGCCGGCATTGCGAAGAAGGACCTCGGCTTCCTCGGCGTCGTCAGGAAAGATGGAGATGCCCGCGCTCGCCGTGACCCTGATCTCACGACCCTCGACGAGCGACGGTGTTCCCAGGGATTCGAGCGCTTTCTGCGCCCAACGGGAAGCATCCTCCTTGCAGCCGATGCCCTGCAGCAGCACCGCGAACTCATCGCTCCCCACTCTGGCGACGCTGTCCGTCGCTCGCACGACCTCTTTCAATCGATCGGACAGGCTGCGCAGCAGCGAGTCTCCGGCACCGTGGCCGAGCGAATCGTTGATCTCCTTGAACCGGTCGATATTGATCGACACCATGGCGACACGGGTGCCGCACCGCCGTGCAGCCTCGAGCGCCTCCTCGGCCCTCTCCAAGAGCAGAGTACGATTGGGCAGATCCGTGAGCGCGTCGTACTGCACGAGCCGGGCCATGCGCTCCTCCGCCTCCCTGCGCTCCGTGATGTCCTGAACCATGGCCATGATTCGCGTGATTCTGCCGGTCTCATCGCGCAGCGGGCTGTTGAACCATTCACACCAGATCGTTCGCCCGTCCCTGGTGTAGTTTCGGCTCACTACACGCACCGTATCGTCCGTGCCGCTGTTCCAGTGCAGCGTGCCCCTGAGGGGCGCGGCCCGCTCCGGCGGGATGAGCAGATCGTACGATGATTTCCCGATCACTTCCTCGCGACGGTAGCCGAAAATGCGCTCCGCCGCCGGGTTCCAGTCGCGAATCGTCAGGGCTTCGGTGGCATCGCTGATCACCAGACCCATCGGCATGCGCTCGGACTGAAGATGCAACCGACTGCGCAGACTGTCGCGCTCCGTAGCCGCGCGGCGCTGGC
>JAJZLX010000075.1 GCA_021850555.1 Pseudomonadota bacterium
GAGTGTTCGTCACGATGAACCCAATGTGCACGCGACGGCGCGTCGATGCCGGAAAACGCACGAGGAAGACGGGGAAGCAAGATAGAAGGCCGCGGCACACGTGCGCCGCTAAGGGATTGTCTGCACATGGGTTTGCGTGGCACGGCCGGGCAGAATGGGAGTGCCGCGATGCCGCGCAAACGCCTATGGATCAAGGGACTTCCGGGTGCCGCGTACTCTCCGGTGCGCTCGCATACGCCGGGTGCCTGCCATGAGCCGAGATCGTGACAGGCGGTTCCGGCCGCGCCTCGGACCGCCTCGGGATCGGGGAAAGGCGACGAGTGAGCGATTCGTCAGCCGGGTCGTTCGGTCCGCGTCGCGATCCGGGAAGTCGCTTGGCTATCGCGTCTCGCGCGCCCGACCGGGTGCGCGCCTCGGTCGAGGGTATGCGGCCGCACGCTTGGCCGGACAAGCGCTTGGGCCCCGCTCGCGGCGGGCGATCGTCAAGTTCCGCGTCGTCAAGCATGGGGGCATCAAGCCGGCCGCGATCCGTGAGAATCTCGACTACATCGAGCGGGACGGCGTCCAGCCCGATGGCAGTGCCGGTCACCTCGAGGCCGGGGATCGGGAACAGATTGACGCCGAGTCCTTTGCGCGGCGGATCGAGAACGACCGGCATCACTTCAAGATCATCGTCTCGCCGGAGGACGGTGCCCAGATCGGCGACCTCAAAGCCTACACACGGGAACTCATGGCGCAGGTCGAGCGCGACCTCGAGACGCGGCTCGATTGGGTGGCGACCGATCACTGGGATACCGACAATCCGCACATCCACATTCTGCTGCGGGGCAGGGATGAGGCCGGCGAGGACTTGATCATCGCGGGCAACTACATTGCTCACGGCATGCGCTATCGCGCCGCGGAGCTCGCCACCCAATGGCTGGGGCCGCGGACGGAGCGCGAGATCCGTGACAGCCTGACGCGCGAGGTGGCGCAGGAGCGCTGGACAAGTCTCGATCATGTCCTTCAGCGGAGCACGCAGGACGGAACTCTGGACCTGGCTGGGCTTTCGTCCGCCGTCCAGGATCGAGACTACCGGGCGCTCCTGATCGGACGCCTGCAGCAGCTCGAGAAGCTGGGCCTCGCGGAACGTCTTGCCGCGAACCGCTGGCATCTCTCGCCCGACTTCGAACCGCTGCTGCGGGCGATGGGCGAGCGGGGCGACATCATCCGCCGCATGCAGCGCGCGCTCGGGGGCGAGCGCCGGGAACTGGCCACCTTCGGCAGTGCAGGCGCCCCGGGGTCCGTTACCGGGCGTCTGGTGTCAAAGGGCATCGCGGATCCGATGAACGACCGCGGATTCCTGGTCGTGGATGGGATCGACGGCCGCGCATACCACATCACAGCGCCCCCTCAGGTGGATCTGGGCGGACTCCCGATCGGCGCCGTGATCACAGTGAGCAGAGGCCCGAAACTGCGCACGGCGGACCGGACCATCGCGGACCTTGCGGGCGACGGCATTTATCGGACTGCCGAGCATCTTGTCGCGGTGCGGGGCGACAATCGGCCAGGGCGCGACCCCGAGGCCTTCGTCGAAGCGCACGTGCGGCGGTTGGAAGCCCTCCGCAGGGCAGGGATCGTCGAGCGGCTGGAAGAGGGGGTCTGGCGTGTACCTCAGGACTTGGTCGATCGCGGGCGGGCCTACGATACGCGCCGTTCACCGGGCGTCACGGTCGAGATTCACTCCTATCTCCCGATTGAGCGGCAGGTGAGCGCGGTGGGCGCCACTTGGCTGGATACGCTGCTCGTGCGCCCGGCGGGCGACGTCGAATCAATCGGATTCGGACGCGCCGTGCGCGCGGCGCTGGTCGAGCGGGAGGACTACCTGGTGAGCGAGCGACTTGCCGAGCGGCGAAACCAGCGGGTCATCCTTGCCCGGAATCTGCTCGCGACGCTAAGGAGCCGCGAGCTGGAGAGTGCGGCGGCGAAGATCCAGGCGGAAACCGGACTCAGCTACCGGGCGGCAGTTGATGGTGACCGTGTCTCCGGGGTCTATCGGCGGTCCGTCGTATTGGCTAGCGCGCGATTCGCGATGCTGGATGACGGTATGGGGTTTAGTTTGGTTCCGTGGCGGCCCGTCATTGACCGGCGCATCGGTCAGGTCATCACGGCCGTCACGCGAGGCGACCACGTGTCATGGGATCTATCGCAGCGGCTTGGCGTCGCTCGTTAGTGTTTGTAGTCGCGTCAGTTCACGTCGCGGCAACGAGAATTCCAAAGTAGTACTTGTGCCTGGGCATGTCAGTGATTGGGAGGCCCGGCATTGGACAAAGTGGAGCAATGGTAAGCTGCCGTACAGAACCGCTGCTCGTGGGCGCCCGTGGAATTATAAGGGAGCGGCTCCGAAAGCTCCGCGGCCTTTTGCTCTTCCGTATGGACAAGCCCGAATGCGAGCATGAGTTGGTCAGCAAACTTGTAATTGAAGGATGCTATTGCGCTCTTAATGGCCAGGACTGCTGATTTCGACCCTTCCTTTCTCACCTGGTGGATTACGGCCTCGTCGGATAAGCTCGGGCTCCACGCGGAGGCCCGGTCGACTGCGTCCGCCGCCGGATACCCATGTCGACCCAAGCCTCGGCAAGCCATCGGCGTCGAGCCTGTACTAATGCGCGCAAACGAGCCTCCTGCTGTGCCAGCGCGATGTTTGTTTCGGCCTCGGCGATCTCGGCTTGAATCAACGCATTCTGCGCCTGCTGCTGCTGCACTTGCGCATCGAGCAGGGGTCGATTAACTCCGAATAGGATGTCCCCGAGCTTCGTCGATGAGCCCGCTTCCCGCGCGTTGGTTCGGAGCGGCGAAAGCATTGCGGCCAACCCTGCGAGTACTGTCAGACAGGCCGTGACACATACAGTCATGTTTCGCATGGACCAGTTCTTGTGTTGCCGAATTGGAGTACGCGAAGGCTCCTTGCTGGGAAGCCGGATCGGGTGAAGGCTATAATCGGCGAAGGGGGGGATTCTGTGCGCCATCTCTGGTGAGGCCGCCCGGAAAGAGGGAACAGTGTACATTCCTCCGATGTCTTCCCGGCGTCTCGGGGGCGACAGTCGGTTCCTCGTCATCGGCATACTCCTGCGTCAACACGTGGCACAGAATGTCGCGAGAGAAGCTTCGCCCGTCAGACCAGATTTACCGACGGATACTCGGCGGCTGAGGCGCATTGTCCGGAGGCCGCCAGTGCGCGTCCGGGATGCGGGGAAGTCAAGATATCGATTGCACCAGGGCAAGGGAACGTCAAAGTCGTCTGATGGCGAGGTTGGGGCTTTCTTGGGTGAGCGAAGAGCGGGGTCCGCCCGGGTTTTGGGGGGACAAGGGAGTCGGTGGGGCCCGATTGAGGGGTCAGGCAGGAGGATTAGCCAGCGGCGGG
>JAJZLX010000130.1 GCA_021850555.1 Pseudomonadota bacterium
ATGAGCTATGGAGGCGCTTTCAGCTGCCTTTCGAGATCCTCACCAACGACAAGCTCGAGGCGGCTCGGACCGGCAATTGGTTTTCGGAAAACCCACTCGTCATCGCCCGACTCGACAAGCTCTCCCGGGACGAGGACGTCCAACAGAAACTCAAGGCTCCGGATTGCGGCTGGGACCTGGTGGTGTGCGACGAGGCACACAAGCTGTCGGCCACTTTCTTCGGTGGCGAGGTCAAGTACACCAAGCGCTATCGGCTGGGGCAGTTACTGGGCTCCCTCACGCGGCACCTGCTGCTCATGACCGCCACGCCCCACAACGGCAAGGAAGAGGATTTCCAGCTCTTTCTGGCACTGCTCGACAGCGACCGGTTCGAAGGACGGTTCCGCGACGGCGTACATCAAGTCGAGGTCTCGGACTTGATGCGCCGCATGGTCAAGGAAAGCCTGCTGAAATTCGACGGCACGCCACTCTTTCCGGAGCGAATCGCGCACACCGTGCCGTATCGCCTATCGGACGCAGAAGCGCGGCTCTACAAGGAGGTCTCTGACTATGTGCGCGAAGAATTCAACCGGGCCGAGGCGCTGCAGAACGACAGGCGCGCCGGCACGGTGGGCTTTGCGCTGACCATCCTCCAGCGGAGGCTGGCATCCTCTCCCGAGGCAATCTACCAGTCGCTGCATCGTCGCCGCGAGCGGCTGGAGAAGCGCCTGCGCGAGCTTCAGGTGCTGCAACGGGGTGCCGCGGCTTCGCCCATCCCACAGGCCACCGCCGACGCAGACCTCACGCTCGATGCGGAAGAACTCGAAGATCTGGATGAGGCCCCAGACAACGAGGTGGAAACAGCCGAGGAGCAGATTCTCGACCAAGCCACTGCAGCGCGTACCATCGAAGAGCTGAAGGCCGAGATCAGCACCCTCGCCCACCTCGAATCGCTCGCCACTGCGGTGCGCCGTGGAGGCGAGGACCGCAAATGGGCTGAGCTGCGCGGCCTGTTGTCGACCATCTTCACGCCGGCTGGCGTCGTTAGCCAAGTCGCCGAGCCGCGGCCACCCTATGGAGCAGGCCCTATACCGCCGCCCGTTCCCTCTCCTCGTCAGAAGCTCGTCATCTTTACCGAGCATCGCGACACGCTCAATTACCTCGAGGCCAAGATCACCACCCTGCTCGGACGGAAAGAGTCGGTTGTGGTCATTCACGGCGGCATGGGTCGTGAGGATCGCCTCAAGACGCAGGAAGCCTTCCGGCACGATCCGAACGTTCAGGTGCTGGTCGCGACCGATGCCGCCGGCGAAGGCATCAACCTGCAGCGCGCCCACCTCATGGTCAACTATGACCTGCCATGGAACCCTAATCGCTTGGAACAGCGGTTCGGCCGCATCCACCGCATCGGCCAGACCTCGGTCTGCCACCTGTGGAACCTGGTTGCCGAGGAAACCCGCGAGGGCGATGTCTATAGAACTCTGCTCGAAAAGCTCGAGCAGGCCCGTCAGGCGCTCGGCGGCCAGGTGTTCGATGTGCTCGGCAAGCTCCAATTTGAGGGCCGGCCCCTCCGGGATCTTCTGATCGAGGCGATCCGCTATGGCGAGCGCGACGATGTCAAGGAACGACTGACCACAGCGGTTGAGAATGCCGTGAACCGCTCGCAGCTCCAAGACCTGATCGAGGATCGAGCGCTGGCCCAGACCGTGATGGATAACTCCCGCGTTGCCCGGATTCGAGAGGAGATGGAGCGCGCCGAGGCGCGGCGCCTGCAACCGCACTACATTGAGTCGTTCTTCATCGAGGCATTTCGGCAATTGGGCGGCACGATCCGCCAGCGCGAGCCGCACCGGTACGAGATCACACACGTGCCGGCGCCAGTTCGCAATCGCGACCGCCTGATCGGTGCCGGAGAACCGGTGCTGAGTCGCTACGAACGCATTGTGTGCGATAAGGCGCTGATCGCGCCCCAGGGGCAGGTGCAGGCCGCTTTCGTCTGCCCTGGTCACTCGCTACTGGATGCCACGCTCGATCTCACCCTGGAGCGACATCGAGACCTGTTGCGCCGCGGAACGGTTCTGGTTGATGAACGGGATTCGAGCACCACGCCCCGCGTCCTGTTCTACCTCGAGCACGCGATCCAGGACGCCAGCATCGTCAAGTCGGGCGAGCGCCGCACAATTTCCAAGCAAATGCTCTATGTCGAACTGGATGCGAGCGGAAACGCGAAGCATCTGCATTACGCCCCCTATCTCGATTTCCGGCCATTAAAACCCGGCGAACTCGATATCGACGCACTATTGTCCCGCCCCGAGTGCACCTGGATCACCCGGGATCTTGAGCAGAAGGCGCTGGGACACGCTATCGCGCAGGTTGTGCCCAATCACTTGAAGGAAGTCCGGGAGCGGCGGCTGGCCTGGATCGAGAAAACCCGGGCCGCCGTCAAAGACCGCCTCACCAAGGAAATCGGGTACTGGGACTACCGCGCGGAGGCACTGAAGGAGCGTGAACGGGCTGGCGAGACCAATGCGCGGCTCAATTCTCTGGAAGCGCGCCGACGGGCGGATGAGCTGCAGGCACGGCTGCAAAAGCGCATGGAACAGCTTGACCTCGAGGCCCAGATCTCAGCCTTGCCGCCCGTGGTGATGGGCGGGCTCATCGTTCTACCGGAAGGACTCCTGGCGCAGCTGGCCGGCCAGACCGTGCCTGCGGCAGCCTCACCGGCGGACACGCAAGCCTCGGCGGCGCGAGCACGCACGATCGTCATGGAGGTCGAGAGAAGCCTCGGCCACGAGCCCGTCGATCGGGAGTTCGAAAAGCTGGGCTACGATATCGAGAGCCGCGTTTCCAGGACCGGGAAGCTCCGCTTCATTGAGGTCAAGGGACGCGTGGCGGGCGCGGACTTCATCACCGTGACCAAGAACGAGATCCTGTACTCGCTCAACAAGCCGGAAGACTTCATCCTGGCCATTGTGGAATTTCTCTCCGACGGCGCACATCAGGTTCACTACGTTCGACGGCCTTTCGAGGGCCGCGGTGTGACCTCGGATTTCAATGGGTCGACGGTGAATTTCCCCATGACGGATCTGATTACCCTGGCTAAGCCGCCAAGCTAAAGTTCACGTCAGGAACTGGATAAAGTATCAGTTTTGCCGCGAAAATGGCCGCTTTTGCATTATCGAATGGTATTTTTTGCATTTTTTCTGCATTATGACCTGAACTTTTAGTCGGATATCGCCATGCTCATCGAGTTCAGCGTCGCCAATTTCCGGTCCATTGCTGACCGCCAGACGCTTTCACTGGCTGCGAGCACGCGCAAGGAGCTGCGCGCAACACATGTCATCGAGGACCCGCCGCTCCCCCTACTCAGCGCGGCAGCAATTTTCGGCCCTAATGCCTCGGGCAAGAGCAATCTCTTTCGC
>JAJZLX010000123.1 GCA_021850555.1 Pseudomonadota bacterium
AACTCATCCGTGATCAGCAGCGACAGGTTGAACTGGCGCAGCCGACCGTCTTCGCGTTTGGCGCGGATGAAGTCGAGCACGTCCGGGTGCCCGACGTCGAAGGTGCCCATCTGGGCCCCGCGCCGTCCGCCGGCCGAGGAGATCGTCGCGCACATCCGGTCGTAGATGTCCATGAAGGACAGCGGACCGGAAGTCGACGCGCCGGCTCCTGCCACGAACGCACCTTTTGGGCGCAGGGTCGAGAACTCGTACCCCACCCCGCATCCGGCGCGCAGCGTGAGCCCGGCCTGCTTGACGTGATCGAGGATGCTCTCCATCGAGTCCTCGATCGTGCCCGACACGGTGCAGTTGATCGTGGAGGTGGCGGGCTTGTGCTCGCCGGCCCCCGCGTTCGAGAGAATCCTCCCCGCCGGAATCGCGCCGTGCTTGAGTGCCCAGTAGAACCGGGCCGCCCACTGCGTGCGCGACTGCGGATCGGGCTCGACCTCGGCGATCGCGCGTGCGACGCGCCGGTAGGTCGCATCCAGATCCTCGTCGAGCGGCGTACCATTTTTATCCGTCAGCCGGTACTTCGACTGCCAGGTATCCTGCGAGAGCCCCTGCAGAGGGATCTCGCTCAGCTGTGAATTCACCATTTTTCACCCCAGGCCTCTTTGGCCTATATGACCTAGCGCTCTATAGGCACCGGCAGGAGAAATTATCGGAATAAAAATAATGACGGTGTCACACGGCCCTAAGGTGTCGCCGTTCAGCCTCACCCTCCTCGAGTGTGACCCACCACCAGCGGCTCTTCAGGCTCCCGCGGGTCTTCATCTGCACGACCATCGAGGCCTGCGCGCGGATCCACTCGAGCGCGTGTTTTTCAATGCGCATCTTGGAAATCGCCTGCTGCCAGTGCGTCTCGTCGAGACCGAGGATCAATTTCGTTGCGGTCGAACTGAGCAGGCCCTCGGGGATGCCAGCCGGGGACTGTGCGGCGCCCCAGAGCGCGAGCCCGAATTTGCGCCCCTCGCGGCAGATCGTGCCGATGATCCCGTCACCCTCGTCCTTATCGCCGGCGTTGCAGTACACGGCGAGTTCATCGAGGACAACGATCTCGACCGTGTCAGCCGTCTCCCCGCGCTGCAGCGCCTCGTAGAAGATCTCCTGCAGCTTGAACAGCACGAAGAGCTTCTTCTCCTCCTGCGAGAGCGCGCGCAGCTGGTAGCGCCACACCGGGCACGCCGGATCAAACGGCGGCGCGGCGTCCTTGAAAATGCCGGTGCGCTGGAGGTTCTGCAGTCGGTTGAGCGTCGATTTCAGCACATCGGGCGAGTCGTATTTGATCAGGCTCTCGAGCTCGTGCCCGGTCTGCACAGAATTGGCGTAGCGCTCGTATGCCTCGCAGGCTTCCTTGCGCGCCCCCTCGAGCGCCTCACGCGACTCGACGTCGAACTCTCCATTCGAGAGCCGCGCGAGACTCGCCGCCGCGCGCAGCTTGCTCTGGTAAGCCCGGGCGGTCTTGTTGAGCACCTTCAGCGCGAAAATCGCCTTCTGGTCGGTGCCGAGGAATCGCTCGAGGTGTATTCGTTCGGCGTACTCGAGTACATCGCGCAGCGTCGGGTACTCGCGCTGCCGGTGAGCGGGCTTCCAGCGCGTGAGTCCGCCGGCGTAATTTTCCGAGTGACACCACCACAGCTTTTTAGCCCCGTCCCATCGGGCACCGAGCGCTTTCGCTTCGTCCTTCTCCTCGAACGGCACCTCGAGGTAGATGCGGTTGGCAGTGTGGCCGCCGACCAGGCGTACCTGCGCGCCATTTGTGCCCCAGGAAGCCGGATCATCGATGTCGAATTCGAACTCGCGGTAGACGTCGATCAGGACGTTTCCGAGAACCGCCTCCTGCTTGACCCCGAGCGGGGTCGTACAGGCCGCATCGAGGGTCCGGATGAAATTCTGGATCGCTTTGCGTACCCCGCCGAAGTGTGGATCCGGGTTTACGCGCAGAGGATTCAGCCCATAGGGAGCGGATTCGGAGAATTGCACCTCGCTCGCGCCAGGAAGATCCATATCGCCGTGGACATCGAAGACATGAAAGCGCACCGGTCGGCCGCCCGCGCTGGCAAGAGCGCGATGGATCATCTTGCGCAACGTATGTGTTTTACCCACGCCAGAGGCGCCGAGCATCAACAGGTGCGCATTGATCAGCTGATCGGTGTCCCAGGAGACCGAGGAGGGCCTGCCCGCCTTTGCATCGAAAAAATGCTCGCCCAGCTTGATTCGCATCACGCGCCTTCCCGTCGAGGGGCGGCCGGCCACGGTCAGCGCCCCGAAATCAGTCCACCGGCCAAGGCCGATGAAGTACCGAGAGTCTCTAGGCAACGCCGGAGAGCAAATGACGAATAAAAAAATAGGCCGATCCGACGCAAGCAGCCCGGCACCACGGGCCGTGGCCTATTTGGACCCGCCGGTCGCGAGGCGCGGGTCGTAGACGAACTGCCGAACCACTCGGGTGGTGATCTTCTTCGCGTCGCGATGATTCGGATTGATCAAAACGTTCGTCTCCTCCGGGATGAGCACAGAGGGCACGACGAGCAACGCGGTGGCACCTTCCTGCGCCCATTCTGTGCCGAGGATCATGGAATAGCCCCCCGGCGGTTCAGCACTCCACTGGGGAGAGAGCTCCGCGAGCGACAATACGCGCCTCGCCCCCCACACGCGCGGCGGCACCGTGATCTCAATCAGGTACCGATTGCGGGCGGCGATACCAGTGCCGATGTGAGCGAGGGTCTCGAGACACGCGAGTGCGATGGAACTCGACACATACACGACAGGGCAGGTTTTGAGGTTCCAGCGCCCGCCGGCCGCGGCGGCCCCTCCCCCGCTCATGTCGTCGGCGGGGTACTTGGGCGTTTCCTTGGCAATTCGCCAGAGCAGCACGCGGGTCAGGCCACGATGCCGTATTCGATCCGCTTGAGCTCGTCGTCGACCACATCGTAGCCGGCGTCGGTATCCATGAAAGAAAGCGGCGCTTTACCGCCCAGAGCACGGCTGGGTTGCTTCAGCCAGTTCCGCGCATCCTCCTCGGCTTCGAACACTTCCACGGCGCGCTTGAAGATGCGCGCAGCCCGGATCATCCGCTCGGCCTCCGGGGCGGAGAGATTCTTGCCACTGGCCTGGCGCGACCTGACCGTGCTCCTCGGCAGATCCAGGGTGAGCAGGAGCGCATCGACGCTGAGGCCGAGTTTTTTCGAGATCACCAGGATAGCCGTGGCCGGAATACCCGCCCGCTGGTGCTCGATCACGGGCATCAGGCCTTTGTCGATGAACGACAGTGGCGTGTCCTCGTACAGCTTAAAGCGGTAGGCCGGAGGAGAACGCTGGGACTTTCGGGCTTC
>JAJZLX010000643.1 GCA_021850555.1 Pseudomonadota bacterium
GCCGCGTATGATTACCGACCCCGGCCGGGATTCATCCGGCCCCCGGGCGGCGCGCCCGTAGCTCAGTTGGATAGAGTGGCAGCCTCCGAAGCTGCAGGTCGCTGGTTCGAATCCAGTCGGGCGCGCCAAATTACGAGAAGCCTCAATTGAGTCAATCGGCGGTCGCTGGTTCGACAAAATCGCCGGGAGCGATTTTGAACGCGGCGCAGCCGCGGCCCCGAGAGGGGCGAGGCTCAGGATGAGCCGAGTAATCCAGTCGGGCGCGCCAAATTACCCGACTGCGCATCATTGTCCGGATGCCGATCGACGCCGATGAGGCTTGAGGCGCCGTGCGGCGCGTCCTTATACTCGCGGCCCGACAGTTGCCCGGCTGCCTTGCCCGTGTCAACCGATTCACCATCGACCGTGTTCCTGCACGGCGGCTGGCGTTGCGCCAGCACCTATGTCTGGAGCCGCTTTCGCGCCTCGCCGCTCACGACCTGCTTTTACGAGCCGTTCGCCGAGCGGCTGGCCCACAGCTCCGCCAAGCGCATCGAGCGCGACACATCGGGCGGCTGGGACTCGCGCCACCCGCAGCTCAGTGCCCCGTACCGCAGCGAGTACCTGCCGCTGCTGCGGCGCGTGGGTCGGGGCGTGCGCGGCTATCACGAACAGCTCGCGCTGGCGCGTTACTTTCCGCGCGATGACCTCGGGCGCGAGCGGTCCTATCTCGATCGGCTCATCGAGCACGCGCGCGCCCGTGGCACGCACCCGGTGTTGGGCTTTTCTCGCTCTCTCGCCCGCGCCGCCGCCCTCAAACAGGCCCTCGGCGGCTACCACGTCGTGATCCGCCGCGATCCGCGCCAGCAGTGGCTTTCCTGCCGCAGCTATCGCGGGAACGGACCACTGCCCTACTTCGAGCTGTGTCATCTGCTCATCCTTGCTCTTGCGCCGCCCGGCTCGCCCGCCGGCGCTCTGGCGCGCAGCCTCGGGTTGCCGCGGCCCTCGCCCTGGACACTGAGTCTGAAACGGCAGATGCAGTCGCTGCATGCCGCGGTGCATCCCTGTGGCGATGAGCTGTCCTATCGCGCCTTCATCGGCGTCTATCTGCTGTCGCATGCGCTCGCCGCGCCGGCGGCGGATCTGTTGCTCGACATGGAGCGGCTCGGGGGCTCGGCGCAATACCGCGACGAGGCTCGCGAGAGCATTCTCGACCGCACCGGAATCGCAGTGGATTTCAGCGATTGTACGGTAGCGCACCATGACGGCGCGGGGATCGGGCTGGACTTCGCGGCCGCGGAAGCCGATGTCAGGGAGCGCCTGATCGGCTTCGGGGCGAGTCTCGACGGACCGGTCGCCGCGCCTGCGACCGCGGAGCCGGCGCCGGTGTAAATCGTCCGATCCGGACGCGGTGGCCGTTGCCCCGTTTGCATCTCTCGGGCGCGAAGGATGAGCCGCGGCTCATCCTCCGGCCGGGGCATCGCGGTCCGCGCCCTGCTTGCGCCACAAGCCGTCGATGGCGTAACGGCCGGCGCCTGCGACATGGAGAGCCAGCAGTCCGCCGATGATGCTGATGTTCTTCCAGAAGTTGATTTCGTTCTCGAAGCGGGCCGCGCCCGTCATCGACCAGTAACGGTGGCCGATGAGAGCCGTGCCCAGCGTGTAAAGCGCCAGCAGCGCCGCGAGCGGCCGGGTCGCCGCACCGAGGATGATGGCGATCGAGACGAAGAACTCCATGATGATCGCGACGATGGTCGCCAGCGGCGGCAGCGGCGCCCCGACATGGGCCATGAAGCGCACCGTGCCCGAGTAGTCGAGCAGCTTCTGCCAGCCGAAGATGAGGAAGAGCAGCGCGATCAGGATCCGAGCCGCCAACAGTATGCCGTCGGCACCTTTGACCTTGGAGTGTTTCATGACAGACCTCTGTTGCAAGGCAGAAAACGCTCGCCGGGCATCGAGTGTGCAAGCGCGCACGGCGGGAGCGCAAGAAGGCGCAGCCGCACGACGGAGCGACATGGATGTGACGGCCAAAAATCCCCGACGCCCGGCCCTGGAAGCGGGAGTGCAGGAAACCGCCGCGCCGGGCCGCGAAGGCGCCGGCGACCATGCTCCTTGCGGCATCGGGCGCTGCGCCAGGCTCCGCCGCTCAGGCGCCGCCAGCGCGGCGCAGATCCTCGAGCACCGTGCCGGATGCGAGCGTCTCCTTGTCGTGGGCGGCATCGCGCCAGGTTTCAGACAGCGCCGCCTCATACCAGCGCTGCATCGCCGGCAGTCCGAGCAGCCGCGCCGCGTAGTCCTTCCCCGGCTGACCGAGCTCGAGGCCATAGGTCTGGATGCGGAAGGCCACCGGCGCAAAGAAGGCATCCACGGCCCCGAACTTCGAGCCGGCGAGAAACGGACCGCCGAAGCGCGACAGCCCGTCCCGCCACACCTCCTGCAACCGCTCCAGATCCCTCTGCAGGTCGGCAGAGATCCGGTGCAGGCGAACCCTCAGACCGCAGGTCATGCTGCAGGCCTGGCGCAGGGCTGCATATCCGGAGTGCATCTCCGCGGCGGCCGAGCGCGCAAAAGCCCGAGCGGCCGCATCCGAGGGCCACACCCCGCCATGACGCTCGGCGAGATACTCGACGATGGCCAGAGAGTCCCAGACGACGGTCTGGCCATCGTGCAGACAAGGCACTTTGCCGTTGGGAGAGAATCTGCGGAAGTCGTGCCCGCCCGGGCCCTGGCCGAAGGGGACCAGCCGTTCTTCGAACGGGATGCCGAGCGTCTCCATCAGCACCCAGGGACGCAACGACCAGGAAGAGTAATTCTTGTTGGCGATATACAGCGTGTACATGGAAAACCTCCACTGACATCATGATCCGCAAGCGGCCTGCGCGGGGGCTTTGACGGCGGCACGCCGGCGTGAATTGGCCAGAATCACCCCGCTTACGATGATCGCGCCACCGGCCAGGGTCACCCAGCCCGGGCGCTCACCCAGCCACAGCCACCCAATGAGCACCGCGATCGGGGTGGAGCAATAGATGAAGCTGGAAACCTGGGTGGCGCTTGCGCGATGGATGGCCATGTTCCAGCTGAGATAGCCGAGGAAGGTGGGCGCCACGCCGAGCCACACCAGGGCGGCGCTACGTTCGATCGGCGCGGCGAGGAGTGCGCGCGGCAGCGCGAGCCCGAACGGCAGCGCCCCGAGGGTGCCGCCCAGAAGCGTCACCGCGGTGACCGCCTCGGCACCGTGGCGGGCGGACCAGGGCTTCTGACCCGTGAAATAAATCGCTGCCGCAAAAACGCTGACCAGCACCAGCAGCGCCCTCGGTTGAAAGTGCAGGCTCTTGCCGCGAGTGAGCACCACCAGCACGACGCCGGCAAGCGCGAGCGTCAAGCCGGCCAGGGTGCGTGCCGACAGCCGCTCCCGCATCCACAGCGCCCCGGCGGCGGCCGTCGCTGCCGGGATCAGTGCGATCAGGATGGCCGCGGTGCCGCTCGCGATGCGGGTTTCCGCGAAGTTGAGACACAGATGATAGACCGCAAGGCCACCGACACCGAGCGCCAGCAGCGGCGGCCAGGCCGCTCGCGGCGGCAGGGCGATCCGCCGTGCGCGCAGGTACAACAGGAAGCACACCGAGCCGAGCAGGAGGCGGGCGAAGGCGACCTCGCCCGGCGTGAATGCGGCCAGCGCATAGGCGATGGTGGCGTAGGCCGAGGACCAGGCGAGCACGGCAACGCTTACGTAGAGCAGGGCCCGGGCGTCGAGGTGATTGGATCTTTCCATGAGGATTCCTTGGGCATTAGGGATGCGCGGAGGGCTCATTCTCGGCGGATGGCCCCGGATGGCTCACGCCATTTCCGGTCGCGATGTCTGCAGGTGCTCGATCCGCATCCTAGTGGGGGCTCATCTGGCGATGAATGCAGACAATGCATATGCTTTGCCAAATCCGCCAATGATCATACGGGTGAGCCCCAATATGAGCTTCGAATCAAAACCCGTTCTCGACGCCAAGGACTGGCAGCTCCTCGAGCTGCTGCAGGCGGATGCACGTACCGGTTATGCGGAGCTCGGCCGGCAGGTGGGACTGTCCGCGCCCGCCGTCGCGGAGCGGGTGAAACGCCTGGAGGATACCGGCGTGATCCGCGGCTACCGGACCGACATCGACCCGCGAAAGCTCGGCTACGCCATCGAGGCCGTGATCCGGCTGCGCTGCGACGGCAGCATTTGCTCGCGAGTCGGCCAAACTCTGGCGGACATCCCCGAAGTGCTCGATTACCGCCGCCTGGCCGGAGAGGATTCCGGCTCGCTGCGAGTGGTCGCGATGTCGGTCGGTCATCTGGAGGCGGTGCTCGACCGGATCCTGAAGGTCCATCCCAGCATCAGCACCACCACCCTGGTGGTGCTGCAGGCGCCCTACACCAACCGCGCGCTGTCGCGGGCAACCTGGACGGGCGCAAGGGCCGCCTGGAATGCCGACGAGGGCGCCTGAGCGGCGCCCGGGGTCCTTCTAGCTCTACAACCAGCGGTAGGCCGCCAGCAGCCCCAGGATCCCGCCGGCGGTGAGCACCCAGCCCGGCCAGGCCACCGGCGACACGGCGAGCCACACCAGTCCGCCGAGCAACACCGTGGCGCCCACGGTCACCGCGTCGCGTCGCCGCGCCGTGGCGCGCATCTGCTCGCGCAGCAGGCTCATGGCGGCCACTTCCGGGTGGGCCTCGGGCTCATGCGCCCGCCGCACCGACTGGGCGAACACCGCGGGCAGGGCCTGGATGGACTCCATGACGTCCGGCAGCTGGCGCCGCAGGCTCTTCCACAGCCGCCCGACACTGACCCGCTCGCGCATCCATTCGCGCAGGATGGGTGTGGCGGTGGTCCAGATGTCGAGCTGCGGATACAGCTCGCGCCCCAGGCCCTCGATGTTGAACAGGGTCTTCTGGAGCAGCATCAGCTGCGGCTGGATCTGCATGTTGAAGCGCCGCGAGATCTCGAACAGGCGCAGCAGCAGATGTCCGAAAGAGATGTCCGCGAGCGGACGATCGAAGATCGGCTCGCAGACGGTACGGATGGCCGATTCCATCTCATCGACGCGCGTCCCGGGCGGCACCCAGCCCGATTCGACGTGCAGCACCGCCACGCGGCGGTAATCGCGCTCGAACACCGCCAGGAAGTTCTCCGCCAGGTAGTGCTGGTCGCGCGGATCGAGCGTTCCCATGATGCCGAAGTCGATGGCGGCATAGCGCGGCCGGGCCGGATCATCCGTCAGGACGAAGATGTTGCCCGGGTGCATGTCCGCGTGAAAGAAATTATGGCGGAACACCTGGGTGAAGAAGATGCGCACACCGTTCTCGGCGAGCCGCGCGATGTCGGTACCGGCGGTGCGCAGCCGCGCCATGTCGCTGATGGGGATGCCGCGGATGCGCTCCATCACCATCACGTCGGTGCGACAGTAGTCCCAGAACACCTCCGGAACATACAGCAGCTCCGAGCCTGAGAAGTTTCGCCGCAACTGTGTCGCGTTGGCCGCCTCGCGCATCAGGTCGAGCTCGTCGAGGATGGTCTTCTCGTACTCATCGACCAGCTCCACGGGGCGCAGGCGGCGCGCCGCGCGCCAGTAAGTCTGCGCCAGCCCCGCGAGCGAATAGAGCACCTCGAGATCCTTCTCGATGCGCGCACGCATGCCGGGGCGCAGCACCTTCACGACCACTTCCCGGCCGTTATCGAGACGCGCGGCATGGACCTGCGCGATGGAGGCCGCTGCCAGCGGCGTCTCGTCGAATGCAGCGAAGATCTGGCTCACCGGTCGGCCGAGGCTGCGCTCGATCGCCTCGCGCGCCATCGAGCCGCTGAAGGGGGGGACGCGGTCCTGCAGCTTCGAGAGCTCCTCGGCGATGTCGGGTGGAAGCAGGTCGCGGCGCGTGGAGACGGCCTGACCGAACTTCACGAAGATCGGGCCCAGGGCCTCGAGCGCGAGGCGCAGCCGCTGGCCGAGGGGAACGCTGCGGCCCGGTCCAAACCAGGTGCCGGGGTAAAGGAGCAGCAGAAAGCGCAGCGGCCGGTACAGATGGGTCTCGCGCACGAAATCGTCCAGTCCGTGCTTCACGAGCACATGCTGGATCTGTATCAGCCGCACCAGGACGCGCAGCCTCATGGACCGGGCGACCGGCATTACTTTGCTTCCGAGGCTTTCTGAAGCAGCCTCAGGCGCGCTTCGAATCGATCGACATCCTCGCGCAGGGTGTCCACGCCGCGCAGGAACTGATCCCCTTCCTGGCGCGACACCACATCCCCCCGCTCGTGGCTGGCGTACTCGCCGAGGTCCCGCAGCAAGGTCGTGACGGCCCTGCGCGACCAGCCCAGCGTGCCGCGCGCCAGCCGTCCGACGCGGTGCGCCGAGGCATCACCGATGAGCAGCGAAAGCTCCTCCTCAGGGTCCGGCGCCAGCAGCCTCAGCAGCTCCTGGAACCTCTGCGCGACCTCGGCGTCGCCGCGGATCTCGATCTTCCCGCGCCGCAGGGGGTCTTCCGAGACGCCGCGGCCCAGGACCGCCAGGCTCAACGGGCCACCGATGATCTCCGCGTCCGCAGAGCCCGCTCCGCGGCTCAGGCTGAGCGAGCTGCCGGTGGATCCGATCAGCACGCGCGCCAGCGCCGGGGCCTCGATGGCGAGGCGTCGTCCGGCGAGCTCGGCACACAGCTGCCGCGCTCGCATCGAGCGGGGCAAACCGCGATTGAGGATGTTCTCGAGCGTCCCGATGAGCATGGACATCGGTGCGCTCAGTACTTGTAGCCGCGGTGCACCGCTACGATGCCGCCCGAGAGATTGTGGTAGCGGCAGCCCTCCAGCCCCGCCGCCTGCATCATGGCGAGGAGCTTCTCCTGGGGTGGATGCATGCGGATCGATTCCGCCAGGTAGCGGTAGCTCGCCTCGTCGCGCGCCACGAGCTTGCCCATCAGCGGCAGCAGCCGGAACGAGTAGGCATCGTAGATCGTCCCAAGACCGGGGGCCACCGGGTGTGAGAACTCCAGCACCAGCAGCTGCCCGCCGGGCCTCAACACCCGATGCATGGAGGCGAGCGCCGCGGGCTTGTCGGTCACGTTGCGCAGCCCGAAACCGATGGTGATGCAATCGAATGTCCCTTCGCGGAACGGCAGATTTTCCGCGTTGGCCTGGACGTACTCGACGTTGCCGAGCACGCCGCGGTCGGTCAGACGGTCCCGGCCCCGACCGAGCATGGCCGCGTTGATGTCGCTGAGCACGACCAGGCCGCTCTCGCCGACCTGCCGGGCCAGTCCCGCGGTAAGGTCTCCCGTGCCGCCGGCGACATCGAGCGCCCGCTGGCCGGGCCGCAGACCGGTCAGGGCGAGGGTGAAGCGCTTCCAGAGCCGGTGCACCCCGCCGGACATCAGATCGTTCATCAGGTCGTAGTTGCGGGCGACCGAATCGAATACGCCCCGCACGCGCCGGGACTTCTCGCCCCACGGCACGCGCTCATAGCCGAAATCGGTGGCTTGATCCTCGCTCATTTCGCCCGCCATCCCCGAAAGGGCGGCATTGTATCCCAGGAGCGTGTCGGCCTCAGGGGCGCAGCGAAGTCTCTCGGTCGCTCAGCCACGACGCCGGAGGCGGCACCGGCAGATGGGCGCCGAAGAGCAGGGTTCGGGCCGCAAGCGACTCGCAGCGCGCTCGTGGTCGCAACGCGTCTCAGACTGGAGGCGGCACCCGGCGGAGGGCCGCGCGGGCGGGCGCAGTTTCCGGTCCCGTTCCGGGGTGCTTACCGAAGATCGGTGTGCCTTGTCAAGGCCCATCCGGAATAGGGAAGAATTTGCTTTTTGACACACTTGGTGCGAATAATCCGCCCCGCGTACGGGGGTCTTGAAACCTTCGGGGCCGGACGGTGTCAAAACTGTCCGGCTTTTTTTATGGATTTCAGAGCCGCGGCGGCACCCCGGACGACCGGGAAGGAAGGGACGCCTGTTTGTGCCGGGCCGGTTGCACTATCATTGTGCACCCTGCCCCAGCAGTGGAACACCGTGGACGCCACCGATACTTCCCGCTCCGACTATTACCATCGCGTAGTCGATTGTCAGTGGGCTTGTCCTGCCCACACCGACGTTCCCGAATACATCCGCCTGATTGCCCAAGGCCGATTCACCGATGCCTACATGGTGAACCGCCATTCGAACGTCTTTCCGGGCATTCTCGGGCGGGTATGCGACCGGCCCTGCGAGCCGGCCTGCCGTCGGGGCCGGGTCGAGGCCAAGCCCGTGGCCATCTGCCGCCTGAAGCGCGTCGCCGCCGATTACCGCGACGACATCGCCGGACGGTTGCCGAAGATTCCGAAGGTCAAGAACGGCAAGCGCATCGCCTGCATCGGCGCCGGCTGCGCTTCGCTCACGGTGGCCAACGACTTGATGCCGCTCGGCTACGAGGTGACCATTTTCGAGCAGCTCGAGCAGTTCGGCGGCCTGATGCGCACCAACATCCCCGCTTTCCGCCTGCCGGCGAGCGTGCTCGATGAAGAGATCGGCATGATTCTCGCCATGGGGGTGGACCTGAAGCTCGGGCACCGCGTCGAGAGCCTGAAGGAGCTGCTCGCCGATGGCCGCTTCGATGCCGTGTTCGTCGGCTCGGGCGCGCCCAAGGGCAAGGAGCTGTCTCTGCCGGGCCGCGAGCAGTCCGCCGCCAACGTGCACATCGGCATCAGCTGGCTGGAGTCGGTGGCATTCGGACACATCGAGCGCATCGGCGAGCGTGTGCTCATCATCGGAGTCGGCAACACGGCGATGGACTGCTGCCGAACGAGCCTCAGGCTCGGCGCCAGGCAGGTGAAGGTCATGGCGCGCAAGCCGCGCGCCTTCTTCAAGGCCTCGGCCTGGGAGCTCGAGGACGCCGAGGAGGAAAGCGTCGAGATCATCGTCAACCGCTCGCCGAAAGCCTTTGTTCTCGAGGGCGGGCGGCTTGCCGGCATGATGTTCGATTGCATGGAGTATGAGCTCGATGCGCGAGGGCGCATCACGGCCGAGCGTGTGAGCGGTGAGGAGTTCATCCCCGCGGACGATGTGATCCTTGCAATCGGCCAGGAGAACGCCTTCCCTTGGATCGAGCGCGACATCGGCATCCGATTCGACAAGTGGGATGTGCCCGTGGTCGATCCGGTGACGTTCCAGTCGACGCTGCCGGGGGTGTTCTTTGGCGGCGATGCCGCCTTCGGTCCGAAGAACATCATCTGGGCCGTTGAGCAGGGACATCAGGCGGCCATCTCCATTCACCGGCACTGCCAGGGCGCGTCGCTCGATGAGCGGCTGCCCCCCGGGGTCACCCTGCAAAGCCGCAAGATGGGCATGCACGAGTGGTCGTACTCGAACGACTACGCGCCGGTGGAGCGGCGGCTGATGCCGCACGTATCGCTGAAGGAGCGCTTCAAGAAGATCAACATCGAAGTGGAGCTCGGCTTCTCCGCCGAGCAGGTGGCGCAGGAGGTGCAGCGCTGCCTCAACTGCGACGTGCAGACCGTCTTCAGCGCGAAGCTGTGCATCGAGTGCGACGCGTGCGTCGACATCTGCCCGGTGGACTGCCTCAGCATCGTTCCGAACGGGACGGAGGCGGAGCTGCGCGCCAGCCTGAAGGCGCCGGCGAGCAACCCGGCGCAGGCGCTGTACGTCTCGGCTGCGTTGCCGCAGACCCGCCGCGTGATGGTCAAGGACGAGGATCTGTGCGTGCATTGCGGATTGTGCGCCGAGCGCTGCCCGACCGCGGCCTGGGACATGCAGAAGTCGCTCATCCATTGGCCGCACGCCGGCGACGAGGCCCGCGCGCTCGAGCAGCGCAAGCCGAAGATCGCTTGAGTTGCAACGAGAGCGCCACGCTTCGCCCAATGCCGCACCGTCACCCGGAAATGCGACCGCAGAGTCGGCTTTTTTCCGCGAGCCCCCGGGCACTTCCCGCGCGCGGGGGCGGCCGGCCGGGACAGGCCGGCGCGGTGCGCCTGATGGTGTCCCGAAGAGGAGGCACCTCGTGATGCGCCCGGAGAGCGGAATGTCAACGTCCTCGGATCTCAACCATGGCAACAAGCCGCGTTAACGACTTCACGATCAAGATCGCCACGGTGAACGGCACCGGCTCGGCGAGCGCCAACACGCTGCTCATGAAGTCCATCTTCAGAAGCGGCGTACCCGTGATGGGCAAGAACTTCTTCCCGTCCAACATCCAGGGCCTGCCCACCTGGTACGAGATACGCGTGTCCCGCGACGGGCACGTGGCGCGCTCAGGGACGGTGGAGATGATGGTGGCGCTGAACCCGGAGACATACGCGCGCGACGTCAAGGAGGTCGCCTGCGCCGGCTACCTGCTCTACGACTCCACCTGGCCGCGCCCGGCGCTGCTGTCGCGCTCGGACATCACGGTTCTCGGCGTGCCGCTCGCACAGATGTGCAACGAGCACTTCAACGGGGTGCGCACACGCATCCTGATGAAGAACATCTGCTACGCGGGCGTGCTGGCCGCGCTGTTGTCGCTCGACCTGGAACGCATCCGCGGTCTGCTCGCCGAGACCTACGCCAAGAAACCGCAGCTGCTCGAGAGCAACATGAAGGCGATCCAGCTCGGCTACGATTACGCGCGGCAGCACTTCGCCTGTCCCCTGCCGATCTCGGTCGAGCCCATGGATCGCACCGCCGGCCACATCATGATCGACGGCAACACCGCGGCGGCGCTCGGCTGTGTGTTCGCCGGCGCCACGGTCGCCGCATGGTACCCGATCACTCCTTCGACTTCGCTGATGGATGCGTTCAAGGGCTTCTGCGAGCGGTTGCGCATCGATCCGCAGACCGGCGCCCGGCGCTTCGCCTTCATCCAGGCGGAGGATGAGCTGGCCGCAATCGGCATGGTGCTCGGCGCCTCGTGGAACGGCGCGCGCTCCTTCACGGCAACCTCCGGGCCCGGCATCTCGCTGATGAACGAGTTCCTGGGCCTGGCCTACTACGCCGAGGTGCCGGCGGTCGTGTTCGACATCCAGCGCGTGGGTCCCTCGACAGGCATGCCCACGCGCACGCAGCAGGGCGACATCATGGCTTGCGCCTACGCCTCGCACGGCGATACCCGCCATGTCTGCCTCTACCCGGCGAACCCGCAAGAGTGCTTCTACATGGCGCGCGATGCGTTCGATCTCGCCGAGCGGCTGCAGACCCCGGTACTGGTGCTCTCGGACCTCGATATCGGCATGAACGACTGGATGTGCCCGGATCTCAAGTGGGACGATGCGTATCGGCCGGACCGGGGCAAGGTGCTCGACCTCGATGAGATTCTCAAGCTGGAGAAATTCCAGCGGTATGTCGACAAGGACGGGGACGGTATTCCCTACCGGACATTTCCCGGTGTGCACCCCAAGGCCGCTTACTTCACGCGCGGCTCCGGTCACACCCAGTTCGGCACCTACACCGAGGATTCGGCTGACTATCAGCTGGTGCTCGACCGGCTGCTCAGGAAGTGGGAGACGATCAAGCAGTGCGTGCCGCGCCCGGTCGTGGACGGCGCGGGCGGCGAGATCGGCATCGTATCGCTCGGCAGCGGCGACAGCGCCATCCAGGAGGCCCTCGCCGTTCTGCGCGGCCGCGGCGTCGCGGTCGATTATCTGCGCGTGCGCGCCTTCCCCTTCGGCGAGGAAGTCGAGCGCTTCCTCGCCGCCCACCGCCTGCTGTTCGTCGTCGAGCAGAACCGTGACGCGCAACTGCGCTCGCTCCTGACGCTGGAGACCGCGGTGGAGAAGGCGAAGCTGCGCTCGCTGCTGCACTACAGCGGGCTGCCGGTCAGCTCCAGCTTCATCGTCGAGGGGGTGCTGGCCGAGATCGAGCCCTCTGCCGCGCATCCGCAGGACATCGCGCACGCCTGAGCGGGGAATCCGGACATGACTTTCATCGCCAAACCCAAGGTCTCACACCCCTCGCTGCCGCGTAACGCGCTCGGCTTCACGCGGCGCGACTACGAGGGGGCGTTGTCGACGCTGTGCGCCGGCTGCGGCCACGACTCGATCACCGCCGCCATCGTGGAGGCTTGCTGGGGACTGTCGCTCGAGCCGCAGAACCTCGTGAAGCTCTCCGGCATCGGCTGCTCGTCCAAGACCACCGCCTACTTCGTGAGCGGCGGGCACGGCTTCAACGCCGTGCACGGCCGCATGCCCTCGATCGCCACCGGCGCCAATGCCGCCAACCGGCGCCTGAGCTACATCGGGGTCTCCGGCGACGGCGACACGCTGTCGATCGGACTCGGCCAGTTCTGCCACGCCATCCGCCGCAATCTCGACATGCTGTACCTCATCGAGAACAACGGCGTGTACGGGCTGACCAAGGGGCAGTTTTCCGCTTCGGCCGACATCGGCACCCGGGCCAAGAAGGGCGAGACCAACCTGCAACCGCCCATCGATCCGGTGCTGCTGGCGCTCGATCTGGGGGCGACGTTCGTGGCGCGGGGCTTCTCGGGCGACAAGCGCCAGCTGGTGCCGCTCATCGAGGCGGGCCTCAGGCACCGGGGCTTCGCGCTCATCGATGTGCTCTCCCCGTGCGTGACCTTCAACGATCACGAGGGCTCGACCAAGAGCTACGCGTACACACGCGAGCACTATGAGCGGACAGTGTTGGCGGACTTCGTGCCGCGGGAGCGGGAGATCACCGTCGAGTACGCGGCCGGCGAGACGCGCGAGGTCGCCTTGCACGATGGCAGCCGGATCGTGCTGCGCAAGCTCGACAGCGACTACGATCCGACGGACCGGGCCGCCGCGGCGGCCCAAGTCAAGCGGCGCATGAGCGAGGGGGAGCATCTGACCGGGCTGATCTACCTGGATGCCAGCGGCGAGCGGCCCGAGTTCCACCAAGCCATCGGCACTCCGCAGGAGCCGATCAACAGCCTGCCTTACGAGGCGCTTTCGCCCGGTTCCAAGGGGCTCGAGAAGATTCTCGACCGCTATCGGTAATTGCCTACCGCCTGCGGCTTGTGTCCCACCGCCCTCCTGGGGTATCGTGCCGGCCGGTCTGTGACCTTTCCCTTTCCTGCCGCCTGCTGCCCGCTCGGTCTCCGAGCCGGCTTACGGAGAAAAGCCGAATCGTTCCCGACCAGGTGGCAGTGATCCTGCTGTGATTGTTCGGAAGCCGCCCCGCAGAACACGATTAAACCGCGCGGGGACGGCAAGTTCCGTATCTGGAGTTCGATTGCATGACGAAGATTTACGTCGGAAACCTCCCGTTTTCGGCCAGTGAGAATGAGGTCCGTGAGCTGTTCTCGCAGCACGGGACCGTGGAGTCCGTGAGCCTGATCACCGACCGGGAGACCGGACGGCCGCGCGGCTTCGGGTTCGTGGAAATGGCGCGTGCGGATGCGAGCCGCGCCATCCAGAACCTGAATGGTCGGGAGCTTGGCGGACGCCCGTTGCGGGTCAACGAGGCCCAGGAGCGCGGCGGCGGCGGCGGCGGCGGTCGCGGCGGCGCACCGAAGCGCTGGTAAGCCTGTCGGCTGTGGCGGCCGGCCCGCGGGACCCCCCCGCGGGCCGGCCGTCTTCATTGCACTTCGTTTCCTTTTTGGGGCGCCGGAGCGATGCGCTCTGCTACACTGCGCGCCCGATTCAGCACCGACCGAGGAGTATTCGATGGGCAAGGGTGACATGAGAACCCGGCGCGGCAAGATCTACCGGGGTTCCTTCGGCAAGAGCCGTCCGAAAAGCCCCGCGAAGAAGGCCAAGCGCGCCGCCAAGAAGTAATTGGCTCCAATTCCGGGCCGCGCGCCTCAGGCCATGACTCAACCTCCGCACTCGCATTTCAATTGGCGTCCCCATCCCTGGCACGGCCTCGATCCCGGGCCGCAGTGTCCAGAGGTGGTGACGGCCTACATCGAGATCACCCCGTTCGACCTCATGAAGTACGAGGTCGACAAGATCACCGGCTACCTGCGCGTGGACCGGCCGCAACGCACTTCGTCGCACCCGCCCTCACTCTACGGGTTCATCCCGCAGACCTACTGCGGCGAGCGGGTCCGGCGTCTGGCGCCGGGCTGTGAGCGGGGCGACGGAGATCCGCTCGACATCTGCGTGATCAGCGAGCGGCCGATCACCCACTCGGAGATCCTGCTGCGCGCCCGCATCCTGGGCGGCCTCAAGATCGTCGACCGGGGCGAGGCCGACGACAAGATCGTCGCGGTGCTCGAAGGCGATTACGTCTGGGGCGGCGCACGCGAGCTTACCGAGCTGCCTGCGACCCTGGTCGAGCGCCTCGAGCACTACTTTACGACCTACAAGCTGATACCCGGCGAGCCCTCGGGGATCCATCTGGCAGGTCGATACGGCCACGCCGAGGCGGCGCAGGTGATCCGCGCCGCCATCGAGGATTACCGCGAGTATTTCGGCGAGCCCCAGGCTTAGCCCTGGGCTCAAGCCTCGGCTGGAAGGGCTTTCGGCTCGATCCACAGCGCGCGGGCGCTGCCGCAGAGCTCTCCGTCCTCATCGAAGACCGCCGTGCCGGCCGTGTGCTTGCGACCGTCGGATGCGATCCGCCAACCCGTGACGGTGCAGCGCTCGCCCACGTGGACCAGACGATTGACGTGCGCCGTGAACTCCCCGAGCAGCATCATGCGGTCATCGAGACTGACGGCGTAGAACCCCGGGCAGTCGAGCGCCGCCGACATGAACTCCGGGCGAACCTTGCCGTCGCCCCGGTCAAGAGAGCTGTCCGGCACCCACGGGGCTGCGACCAGGTCACGCTCCGGGATGGGACCGGCGAAGATACGCATGCCATCTCCCCGGGGGCGATCCGTACCGCAGACGAAGCAGGTTGGGAACCGGTGATGCGCAAAGCCCGCGTAGCGGCGGGACGCTTCCACCGCCTCGAAATACTCCGGGGGCTTGGGCAGATCGATCGTCAGCGTCGTGGGCCGGGCCTCGCCGATGCGTTCCTCCCCCAGCGTGATGGCGAGCTCGCCGCCCTCGAGCTCCCGGACGGTGAGCGGCGTGTCCAGCGGCGGCGGCCGGATCAGGCGCACGGTCATCGTGTGCGCTGCCTGGGCGGCCACGCAACCGGAGAAATAGCCGCCGTTCGCAGACTGCGCCGGGCCGCAGAAGCGGCGGGCAATGGTTAGAGTGGCCATGATTTTCACCATAGCACAGACCCCATCCGGTGACTTCCAGTCAGGGGAAAGCCGGGCCTCAGATCTCCTCGCTCTTGTCGCGAATCTCGAGCTTGAACTGCCAGCCCTCGAAGGTCATGAGCATGCGGCCAAAGTCCTCCCAGGGGATTTCCCGGCCGTCGATCACGATCAGCGGCACCCGGCCATCCTCGTTCTCGTCCCACTCGATGCGGCCGCGGGCGAGCAGATCCTTGATGTGAAGAAGGCCATGGTCTTCCTCGAGGTGGCAGCTCGCGAGGAGGCGGCGCATGCGCTCGACCAGACGACCCATCAGCGCAAAGAGGTCCACCTCGGCATCGTCGAGCACCTGAAATTGGTAGCCGCGTGGCTCCCCGCCCCGGAGCTCGAAGGCATCGAGCGCCACCCGGTCCCCGAGCAGGTGGACCCTGAAGTGGAATTCATGGCGCCCGCCGGTGGCATCGCGCATCTCGAGCGGATCGAACTGGACGTGCTGGAAGTCGAGCCCGCCGGCCTCGGCCACCTCCTCATTGAAGCAGCGGCTGCACAGCAGCCGGTAGCCGGTCTGCGCAGAGCCGTAGTGAACACCGTCGCAGACGGCGAGCTCCTGGCGGCAAGTCTCGCAGCGCTGAGCCACGGGCTCGGGCCGGGTCGGGACCGCGGGAGCGGGTTTCTTCGCAGGCTTGGCCGGACGTGCCATCGTGATCGATCCTCGTAAGCCAGTGGCAAGGATATCCGGCTGCGCGCCGAAGGGTGTCACGGCGGCCGCCGAGAATGTCGGGCCGTACCTCGCCCATCCGCGGTGGCCTTGCTGGCCGCCTCACCCTTCCCTCAAGGCGCGCAGCCATTTCGCAGGATCCTCGCCTCGCTCCAGCACCTCCACCAGGGCGGAGCCGATCACCACCCCATCGACGTGGCCGCGCAGCCTCTCGAGCTGCTCACGGCCGCGGATTCCGAAGCCGGCGCAGACCGGCACCGGCGACAGGGCGCGCACCGAGTCGAGGTAGCCGGTGACCTGCGGCGGCACGGCGACGCTTTTTCCGGTGGTCCCGGTCATGGTGACCGCGTACACGAAGCCTTGGCTCGCCGCGCAGATCCGCTCGAGCCGCTGCGGCCTCGTGACGGGCGTCACCATCTGCACCAGCGCGAGCCCCCGGCCCGAGAGCGCCGGGCGCAGCGCCTCGCCTTCGTCAAAGGGCAGGTCCGGCACGATGAAGCCGGCCACGCCGGCGCGCTCGGCGCGCTCCGCCAATCGCTCCGCTCCGAATGCGAGCAGCGGATTGAGGTAGCTCATCAGCAGCAGCGGTGCCTCGGGGCGCGGCGCAAGCGCTTCGAGCTGCGAGAGAATCCAGCCGAGGCTGACGCCCCGGGCGAGCGCCTCCCGGCTCGAGCGCTGGATGGTGACCCCGTCGGCCATGGGATCGCTGAAGGGAACGCCGATCTCGACCACATCGGCGCCGCTCGCGACCTGCCGCAGGTGCTCCTGGAAGCGCTCGCGGCTGGGAAAGCCGGCGGTGAGGTAGGCGACGAGCGCGGGCTCGCCCCGGGTGTTGGCCGCGCGGATGGCGGCGCTGATGTGCTCGTGGGCGCTCATTTCTCGCCTTTCAACAACGTTTGCTGGAGAGTGGGCATGTCCTTGTCGCCCCTGCCGGAGAGGCACACGATGATCGTGCCGCCCGGGTGACTCGCGGCCCAGCGCTTCGCGCCGGCGATCGCGTGAGCGCTCTCGAGCGCCGGGAGGATGCCCTCGGTTTCGCACAGAGCGCGCACCGCCTCCAGAGCCACCTCGTCGCCGGCGCTCTCGTAGCGCACTCGTCCGACATGGGCGAGGAACGCGTGCTCGGGGCCGACACCGGAATAGTCCAGTCCGGCCGACACCGAATGGGTCTCCTGTACCTGGCCGTCCGCGTCCTGCAGCAGCAGGGAGTAGGTGCCGTGCAGCACGCCGGGGCGGCCGTACGAGACGGTCGCGGCATTGTCTCCGAGCGCCTCGCCCCGGCCGCCGGCTTCCACCCCGATGATCTCGACCTCTGCCTCGGGCACGAACGCATGAAACATCCCGATGGAATTCGATCCCCCGCCCACGCAGGCGATCACCGCATCGGGCAGCGCGCCGGCCGTTTCCAGGAATTGCGCGCGCGCCTCGCGCCCGATCACCGCCTGCAGCTCGCGCACCAGGTAAGGATAGGGATGGGGACCGACCGCCGAGCCGAGCAGGTAGTAGGTCCCGAGCGGATCCGACACCCAATCGCGCAGCGCCTCGTCGATGGCCGCGCGCAGCGTGGCGTCCCCTGCGTCGACCGCGACCACGGTCGCGCCGAGCAGGCGCATCCTGTCCACATTGGGGGCCTGGCGGCGCATGTCGACCGAGCCCATGTAGACGGTGCAGGGCAGTCCCAGGCGCGCGCAGGCCGCCGCGCTCGCCACCCCGTGCTGGCCGGCGCCGGTTTCGGCCACGATGCGTTTTGCGCCGAGGCGCTTCGCGAGCAGGGCCTGGCCGATGGCGTTGTTGATCTTGTGCGCGCCGGTGTGCGCCAGGTCCTCGCGTTTCAGCCAGATCCGCGCACCCCAGCGCTCGGAGAGCCGGCCGGCGAAGGTGAGCGCCGTGGGCCGGCCCACCCAGCTGTTGAGTTCCGCGCCAAGCTCCTGTTGGAAGGACGGTGAGCGCAGGTGCTGCCGCACGCCATCCTCCAGGCGCTCGAGCGCCGGGATGAGTGTTTCGGGCACGTAGCGCCCGCCGAAGGGGCCGAAGCGGCCGCGCGCATCCGGCAACCTGCCCTCGATGAGGTCCGCCAATGCATCTGTGGATTCAGTGATTGAGCTCAACGTCATGACTCCTGCACAATATTTCCGGCGCCGCGCGCCTCGGCCACGAATCGCTCGATCGCAGCGGGATCTTTCATGCCCGGCCGCAGCTCCACCCCGCTCGACACATCCACGCCGAACGGTCGCACCACTGCGATCGCCTCGGCCACGTTGCCCGGATGCAGGCCGCCCGCCAGCACGAGCTGCGTCCGTCGCGCCACCTCGGCGGCCCTGCTCCAGTCGCACACCCGGCCGGCACCGCTGACGGCCCCCTCGAGCAGCAGTCTCTGCGGCAGGCCTGCCGGCTCAGCCGGCGTGCGCAGCACGGGAAGCAGCTCGAGCTCCCGGGGCAATCGCAACTGCTCCAGGTCCTGTGCGTCCGTCTGCAGCACATCGGGCTGAAAGCCGGCGAGAATCTCCTCCACCAGGCCTTGGCCGGGGTGGCGCGTGACCGCCACGCAGCGCAGTTTTCCGCGGGCGGGCGCTGCGAGCCGCGTCGCCTGCTCCGGCGTCACCCGCCGCGGCGAGTCCGCGAAGACGAAGCCGATCGCATCGACGTGCGCATTTAGCGCCGCCAACACCGCCTCCTGCGTCGTCAGGCCGCAGATCTTGATCCAGATCCGCTCACGGGACCGGGTCAGGCTCATCGCCCGCGCCCTCCCGCGTTCCTCGCCGCTCTTGCCGCTTCCAACATGGCGCGCGCGAGCGGTTCAGGGTTTTCCTCGCGCATCAAGGCGCTGCCGACCAGCGCCAGATCGTAGCCGGACTGCGCCATGCGAGCGGCATCCTCGGCCGAGCCGACGCCGCTCTCGGCAACCCGCGGGATGCGCTCGGGCAGTCGGGGGCCGAGCTGCTCGAGCCGGGTCGGCACCACCTTGAGCGTGGTGAGATCGCGCGAGTTCACGCCCGCGAGCAGGCCCGTGCCGCCGAGCCGCGCCACAAGGCCGTGCAGCCGCTCGATGTCGCGCTCGTCGAAGGTCTCCAGCAGCACGAACAGACTCAATTCGCGGGCGCAGCGGATCAGGGCGGTGGCCTGCGCATCGCTCAGCATCCTCAGGATCGCCAGCACCCCGCCGGCGCCCGACACGCGCGCCTCGATGACCTGGTAGGGATCGACCAGGAAGTCCTTGCGCATGGCCGGCACGCCGAGCGGCCGCAGCGCGGCGGCCGCGTGCGAGAGGTGCTCGAGGCTCCCTTCGAACCGGCTGGGCTCGGTCAACACCGACACCGCGCACGCGCCCGCGCGGGCATAGGCGCTCACTCGCTCCGCGATGTCGGTTTCGCCGGCCTCCTTGAGCCGGCCGGCCGCGGGCGAGCGTAGTTTCATCTCGGCGATCAGATCGAAGCCCCCCGGCGTGAGCCGAAGCGGCGGCGGCGGCTCGAGGGCGAGCGCGCGCTGCATCAGCTCGGCCTCGGGGCAGGCGACCCGCGCCGCGTGCACCCGCTCGAGGCTGGAAGCGGCCATCTGGGCCAGGAAGTCTGCGCTCACGGGGGGCTCCCCACCGCGGCGAGCGCCCGCAGCACTTCGGCGGCCGCGCCGCTGTCGATGGCATGGGCGGCGCGCTCCACCCCCTCGCGCGGCCCGCCGGCGAGACCGGCGATCTCGAGAGCGAGCGCCGCCCCGAGCAACAGGCAGTCCCGGTGAGGCCCGCGATCCTCGCCCGAGAGCACCGCGCGCAGCGCCTCGGCGTTGTGCCGCGCATCGCCGCCGGTGAGGGCGCGCGGCTCACAGCGCATCATGCCGTAATCCTCCGGAGTGCGTGTCTCATGCGCAACCTGACCCGGGCGCACATCGAACACCGTGAACGGGCCGATGGGAGTCGGCTCGTCCCAACCCTGCGCGCCATGAATGACAAACGCCCGCTCGATCGTCATGCCCGCGAGCGTATCGGCCATCAGGGCGGCGGTCTCGTGACTGAACGCCCCGATCAGGCGCAGCGGCGGGTGCGCCGGGTTGGTGAGCGGCCCGAGAATGTTGAACACGGTGCGCACGCCGAGCGCCGAGCGCACCGCCGCCACCGCCTTGGTGGCCGGATGAAAGTGAGGCGCGAACAGGAAAGTGAACCGGCATGCCGCCAGACACTCACCGACCGCGCGCTCATCGAGCGGCATGGGCAGCCCCAGCGCCTCCAGCACATCGGCGCTGCCGGCACGGCTCGAGATCGAGCGGTTGCCATGCTTGACCACCGGCTGGCCGCAGGCCGCTGTGAGCAATGCCGTGCCGGTCGAGATGTTGAGGCTTCCGGAGCTGTCGCCACCCGTGCCGACGATGTCGATGGCGCGCACGCTCGCGGGGATGTCGGGGCGGCGCGCCAGGCGGCGCATGGCTTCGGCAAAGCCGCGCACCTCGTCCGCGACCGCACCCTTGGTGCGCAGCGCGGCAAGCACCGCGCCGCTGAGGGCCGCGGGAGTCTCGAGATCGGTGAGTGACCTGAGCAGCTCCTCGGCCTCGGGCTGGGTGAGGTCGCGCCGCTCGAGCAGGCGCTCGAGCAGCTCACGCACGGAGGGCATCGGAGAGCTCCGCGACCGAGGCGGCGGGCGCGCCGGCGCCCAGCCGCAGGAAGTTCTCGAGCAGCCTGGGCCCCTCGGGTGTCAGGATGCTCTCCGGATGGAACTGCACGCCCTCCACTTGCAGCTCGCGATGGCGCACGCCCATGATCTCGCCTTCCGCGGTTCGCGCGCTCACCATGAGCTCGGCGGGCAGGGTCTCGGGGGCGGCGATCAGCGAGTGGTAGCGGCCCACCTCGCACGGCCGCGGCAGGCCGGAGAAGACGCCGAGGCCGTCATGTTCAATCATGGAGGTCTTGCCGTGCATGAGCCGGCCGGCGCGCACCACCTTGCCGCCGAACACTTCCACGATCGACTGGTGTCCCAGGCACACCCCGAGCACCGGGATGCGGCCGGCGAAGGCGCGGATCATGTCCATGGACACCCCCGCATCGCCGGGGGTGCCCGGGCCGGGCGAGATGC
>JAJZLX010000519.1 GCA_021850555.1 Pseudomonadota bacterium
GATCTCCATGAGCTCATCGCGGGGGGTGAAATCGACCAGGCGCTTGAGGAAATTGAACCGCACTCCCCGCACACCCGCGGCGTGCAGGCTCTCCAGCTCCTTGTCGGTGACGCTGCGACGCACGGTCGCGACACCGCGAGCCCGCCCGCCGGAATGGACCAAGGCGTCGACCATCGCCCGGTTGTCCGCCCCGTGGCAGGTCGCCTGCACCACGACGTTGCGCGCAAACCCCAGGTGATCCCGCAATGCGTAGAGCTGGCGCTTGCTCGCGTCGCAGGGGGTGTACTTGCGCTCCGCAGCGTAGGGAAATTCCGCGCCCGGACCGAATACATGACAGTGGGCATCGACCGCTCCCGCAGGCACGGCGAAGCGTGGCTTGGAGGGATTTGGATACCAATCGAGCCACCCAGGACTCTTGGTGAATTCTTCAGCGTTCTGCTCGGCCATGATGGAGCATCACAAGGGTTTGGTCCGGGACGGACGAATGTCATTCAGAATGAGGTCGGCCTCGATGCGCCAGTCGGTGCTGCGCGCAAATTCCTTTCCGCCGCGCTCGCCAAAGACTCTCTCATCGGCAAGGCCGGCCATCCAGGCCTGCCGATCGGCCGTGCCTGCGGCCGACCACGGCGTCAGGCCTGCCTCCTCCACCGTGCGGGCGGCCTCGCGCATCTCCTCGGCGCGGCGGCGGCCATGCTGGATCACGCGCTGGAAGAAATAAGCGGCCTGCTTCTCCCACTCGATGCCGGGGAAGGTTTCCCTCAGCGAGGCCAGCACTGCATCCTCCACCCCGTAAGCGCGGGCGGCGGTGAGGCTCTCGATGATCAGAGCCTCCAGACCCTTGATCATGATGCTGCGGCACATCTTGGTGGCCGAGGCGACGCCGAGCCGCTCGGAGGCCACCCGAGCGTTGAAACCCAGCGCCGCCAGCGGCGGCGCGAGCGCCGCGGCATGCGGGCCACCCAACAGAAGCGGAACGCGGATACGGTACGGCGGCACGGAGGTCATCACCGCGCCTTCGACATAGCGTGCGCCGGCGGCTTCGATGAGCGCGGCCGCGCCTTGCTTGGCCCCCGGCGAGGCGGAGTTGAAATCGAGGAACCACGTCCCGCGGGAGATGCCTTCGGCGCACGAGCGCGCCGCCGGCACGGTCTGGCTCGCCGTCACCGCGCAGATCAGCAGGTCGCTCCCTGCCGCGAGCGCGGCGTGCGATGAAGCCAGCACCACGCCGTGCTCGGCCGCATGCTCCCGCAGCGGCGTCTCGGCGTCGGTGCCGAGCTTGAGGTCGTAGGCGGCGATCCGCGCCGCGCCGCGCCCGCGCAGGTCCTCGGCCAGGATTCGCCCGACTTCTCCGTAGCCGACCAGGCCGACGCGCCGCGGCAGTGCATCATTGTCCGTGTTCACCATCGTCAGTCGATGTACCTGAGCCCCAGCTTCTCGAGCGGCTCGCGCATCTTGTACATGTCCAGCCCCAGCACACCGGCGGCGAACTGTTTGCGCTTGCCGGCCTCGCTCGCCTCGCGCGCCTGCGCGGCGTCGGCGACCCGTTGCGTGAGGGCCGCGGGCACCACAACCACGCCGTCGTCGTCGGCGACAACGGCATCACCGGGGTTGACCAGCGCTCCGGCGCACACGATCGGCACGTTGACCGATCCCAGAGTGGCCTTCACGGTGCCCTTGGCGCTGATGGCGCGGCTGAATACGGGGAACTTCATCTCCGTCAACTCACGCACGTCCCGCACCCCGCCGTCGATGACCAGACCGAGGGCGCCGCGCGCGCGGAAAGACGTGGCGAGCAGCTCGCCGAAGAATCCGTCTTCGCTGTCGGTGGTGCATCCAGCCACCACCACGTCCCCTTCCCGGATCTGCTCCGCGGCCACGTGCAGCATCCAGTTGTCCCCCGGCTGCAACAACACGGTGACAGCGGTGCCGCAGATCCGCGCGCCGGGGTAAATCGGGCGCATGCAGGGCTTCATCAGACCCACGCGACCCATGGCCTCATGCACGGTGGCGACGCCGAAGCGGCCGAGCTTCTCGACCGCCGCGCGCTCGGCGCGCTCGATGTTGCGCTTGACCAGCCCCAGGTTGTTCAGCGGCGTGCTCATGTTCGTTCCCCTAGGAATTCGCCCGGCCGCCCGCTCACAGGCCCCGAGCCTCGAGCGCGGCGTTCAGCCGCGGATATACCCGGCGGGCGTTGCCCTCGTAGATCTGACGGCGCTGCCCGTCACTGAGCGCCGCAGCTTCGACGTAACGCCTGGTGTCATCGTAATGGTGCCCCGTGCGCGGATCGATGCCGCGCACCGCCCCGATCATCTCCGAGGCGAAAAGAATGTTCTCGATCGGCATCACGCGCGCGAGCAGGTCGATCCCGGGCTGATGATAGACGCAGGTGTCGAAGAAGATGTTCTTGAGCAGGTGCTCCTCGAGGGGTGGCCTGTTGAGTGCCTGTGCCAGGCCCCGGAAGCGCCCCCAGTGATAGGGCACGGCACCGCCCCCGTGCGGTATGACGAACCTCAAGGTCGGAAAATCCTTGAACAGGTCCCCCGCCACGCACTGCATGAAGGCGGTGGTGTCGGCGTTGAGATAGTGGGCACCCGTCGTGTGAAAGCATGCGTTGCAGCTGGTGCTGACATGGATCATGGCCGGGATGTCGTACTCGACCATCTTCTCGTAGAGCGGGTACCACCAGCGGTCGGTGAGCGGCGGCTCCCTCCAGTGCCCGCCGGAGGGGTCCGGGTTGAGATTGATGGCGACGAATCCGTACTCCCGGATGCACCTGTCAAGCTCGGGGATGCAGGTGGCCGGGTTCATCCCGGGGGACTGCGGCAGCATGGCGGCGCCGATGAAGTGTTCCGGAAACAGCATCGATACCCGGTGGCAGAGCTCGTTGCAGATCGCGGCCCAAGTGGCGCTCGTATTGAAATCCCCGACATGGTGCGCCATGAAGCTCGCCCGCGGGGAAAAGATGGTCAGGTCAGAGCCTCGCTCCCGCATGAGCTTCAGCTGGTTGGTCTCGATGCTCTCGCGCAGCTCTTCGTCGCTGATCGTGAGCTCCGAGGCCTTCGGCCCCGACTCGGGGTTGGCGAGGCTCGCGATCTGGCGCTTGCGCCACTCCTCGAGCGCCTTGGGGGCGGTGGTGTAGTGGCCGTGGCAGTCGATGATCATCAGGGGTTCCTGCTTCAGGCTGGGAGGGCGACTGTCACCGCGTCGCCGGATTTTGAGGCCAGATCGAGGCCGGTACCATCACGTCCCCGCGCATGATGAGCCGCGCGGTGCGCAGCAGCGCGGCTCGCTTCACGCTCGGCGGATCACCCGCGGCCGTTTCAAGCTCTACGCTGAATTCGCCGCTCGGGTGCTCGACCGA
>JAJZLX010000275.1 GCA_021850555.1 Pseudomonadota bacterium
GCTTCGCGCGCAGCCGCGCTCATCATGAGCGGCGGCGAGGAAAGAATTCAGAACGCCATTGGCGCCAACGTCTCCGATCTGATCGCCGCGGAGCGAGGCAGCATTGCGCAACGGCAGCGGCGGATGGCCCGCGCCAGCGACAGGGCTCTGTATCTCATCCTGGCCGGCAGCGGCCTTGCGGTACTCATCGGATTGGTTGCCAACACGCTTACCCGCCGCGACTTCCTCGCCCTGCAGCAGGCCGAGGAGCGCTTTCGGGCGCTCATGGACTCCGCTCCGGATGCGATGGTCGTCGTTGACGGGGGGAACCGCATCGTCCTGGTCAATGCCCGCACCGAGACGTTGTTCGGGTACAACCGGCAGGAGCTGATCGGAAAATCGATCGAGATCCTGATACCCGCGGGGCATTTCCCCGGCAACCCACCCCACCCCGGCGCGCAAGCTCCGACTCCGGCGCCGCTTTCCATCGGCTCGAGCGTCGAGCTTCTCGCGCGCCGACGCGACGGCTGCGAATTTCCGGTCGAAGTGACTCTCGGTCCGGTCGCCATGCCCGGGGGACTGCACATCGCAAGCGCCATTCGCGACGTTTCCGACCGCAAGCGCGCTCTCGAGCAGCTGCGGGACGCGCGCGCCAAGGCCGAAAGGGCCGACCGCGCGAAGAGCACCTTCCTCGCCACAGCGAGCCATGACCTGCGCCAGCCGCTGCAGACGATTTCTCTGCTCAACGGCGCCCTGCGGCGCATGGTCAGGGACACGGACCCCGGAAGAGCCCTGTTACAACAGGAAGCGGCGATCGGTGTCATGTCCCGATTGCTCAACGCACTGCTCGACATCAGCAAGCTCGAATCCGGCGCGGTGAGGCCGGTGCTCACGGACTGGCAGGCCTTGACGCTCTTCGATCAGCTGCGTGGCGAGTTTGCGAATGTCGCGGCGAACAAGGGCCTGCGGCTGGAGGTGGAAGGCTCCTCCGTGTGGGTGCGTTCCGATCTATCCCTCGTAGGGCAGGTGCTGCGCAATCTGCTGTCCAACGCGATCAAGTACACACGCCAGGGAAGTGTGCTGCTGCGCGCCTGGACCGAGGGTGCGGCGGTGCGCATCGAGGTGAGAGATACGGGCATCGGCATGGAGCCGCATGAGATCGGCCACATCTACGAGGAGTTCTACCAGATCGGCGTGCCGACGAATGCGACCCGAGAGGGCTACGGCTTGGGCCTCAGCATCGTGAGCCGGATCGTCAAGCTATTGAGCCTCGGCCTCGATGTTCACTCCGAGGTCGGCAAAGGCTCGACATTCGTGCTCACGCTGCCCGCGGGCACCGCGACCGTCGGGCCGCGGAGCCAACCGGGAGTCGGGTCTGGCGCTGAGCGAAGCGCCAAGAGCGCCCACCGCGTTCTGGTCGTCGACGATGAGACGGCCGTGCTCGATGCGACCAGGCTCCTGCTCATGGCGGAGGGCTACCGGGTGGCCACGGCGGGTTCGGTCGCACAGGCGCTCGAGCGCGTGCGCGAATTGCAGGATCTCGAGCTGGTGATCACCGACTACCATCTGGCCGGCGGGGAGATCGGCGAGCAGGTCATCGAATCCGTGCGGAAAATCCGCGGGCTTCAGTTCAAGGCGGTCTTGATCACCGGTGATACCTCCTCGGCCGCGCGGGGCCTGCGCGGCGATGAGAATCTTCACTTCCTGAGCAAGCCCGTCGATCCCGATCAGCTGCTCGGGCTGCTCAAGGAGCTGCTCTCACCTCGCACCCCGCTGCCGGAACACACATAGCGGCCTGCGGCGCCAAAGCCTTGGGTTCCCTTGGTCATCTGCGGCTCTCCCGGGCGCGGGTCGCGCCATCGGAGCCGACCTGAAGGAGGGCACGACCCATTGCGCTTGCGGAATATTCCGGAATTGGCGCAGCGGACGGGATTCGATATGCCCCGCTGAGTTCCTGATGGGATGCGGGCTGCAGCGATTTTCGCAATTGCATACCCCCAACCCACTGCCACGAGCGTCCGACCGCCGGCAGCTCCCGGTGGAAGGGATTGGACCTCGCTCAGACCCGCTCGAATACCGCCGCGATGCCTTGCCCGCCGCCGATGCACATGGTGATGAGCGCATTGCGGCCGCCCGAGCGGTGCAACTCGTAAAGCGCCTTGGTGGTAATGACCGCACCGGTCGCGCCCACCGGGTGCCCGAGAGAGATGCCCGAGCCATTCGGGTTCACCTTGGCCGGGTCGAGATCGAGCTCCCGCGTCACCGCGCATGCCTGCGCCGCGAAGGCTTCGTTCGACTCGATCACGTCCAGATCGTGTACGCTCAGCCCCGCGCGCTCGAGCGCCAAGCGAGTCGCCGGCACCGGACCCATCCCCATCTCGGATGGTTCCACACCGGCGTGACCGTAGGCCACCAGGCGAGCGAGCGGCTTCAACCCGAGGGCCTTCACTTTCCGGCCGGAGGCGAGCACGACCGCGGCGGCGCCATCGTTGATTCCCGAGGCGTTGCCGGCAGTAACGGTACCGTCCTTCTTGAACGCCGGCTTCATTTTCGTCAATTGCTCGATGGTCGCATCGGGACGCACATGTTCGTCGACCTCGAACTGCGCGGGCCCTTTGCGGCCGGGAACACTCACCGCCACAATTTGACTCTGGAACCGACCTTCGGCGATGGCGCGCGCGGCGCGCATCTGGCTTTCCACCGACAACTCGTCCTGCATCCGTCGGCCGATGCCGTAGCGCGCCGCGACGTTTTCCGCGGTGATACCCATGTGGATGTTCTGGAACGGATCGTGCAAGATGCCGATCATGAAATCCAGCATCGAGCTGTCACCCATGCGCGCGCCCCAGCGGGCGGCGGACACCAGATAGGGGCTGCGGCTCATTGATTCGGCTCCCGCGCCGACGGCAATCTCCGCATCGCCCAGCAAAATGGTCTGCGCAGCCGAAACGATCGCCTGCAGGCCCGACCCACACAGGCGGTTGACGTTGAAAGCGGGTGTTTCCTTCGGAATGCCGGCGTCCATCGCCGCGATTCGACCAAGGTAGGCATCGCGCGGCTCGGTCGGCATGACGTTGCCCATCACCATGTGCCCCACTTGGCCCGGCGCCAGGCCGGAGCGCTCGAGTGCGGCGCGCACCGTGGCCGTGGCGAGCTCGGACAGGGGAACGTCCTTCAGCGCGCCGCCAAAGCTACCGATGGCGGTACGAACAGCGGAAACGACGAAAACTTCAGTGTGCGACATCGATCTCTCCGGATGCGCTGAGGTGATGCCCGGCCATTCGGGCGCCCCTCAGAGTCAGTCATGCGACGCAGGTCCCTGGAAGACATTCTTCAGCGGAACATTCGGATCGCCCAGCTTGTCCAGGTCCGGCCGTATCCGCGCGGCGATCAGCTTGCGCGCCGCCAGCTGTTCCTGCGGGCGATTGATGGTGTCGATCGCGATCAACTCCCCATTTCGCAGGTAGCAGACGCTGAATGCCCTCAAGGCAGGCTCGCCCCGGACTATGATCGAGTCAGCACCTTCAGCGATCCCGACGATGATCAGCTTCAGGTCATATTGATCCGACCAAAACCAGGGGACTTTGTCGTGCACGCTCTCGTGCCCAAGCAGATTGCGCGCCGCACTCGCGCCCTGCTCGAAAGCGTTGTCGACCGATTCAAGCCGCAGTCTCCGCCCATAATGCACGCTCGGATGACTGGTGCAGTCTCCTGCGGCATAGATCGCCGGGTCCGATGTGCGGCAGCGCTCGTCCACCCTCACGCCGTGCGCGCATTCCAGCCCTGCCGCGGCAGCGAGCTCATCGGCCGGCGACACACCGATCCCTATGATCACCAGATCCGCTGGGTATCGCTCGCCATCCTCCGTCACCACGGCTCCCACTTTCCTTGTGCCTTGCTTCGCCACCAGCTCACGAACCTTGGCGGCGCAGACGACTCGTACGCCCCGCCGCGCGTGTTCGGCCTCATAGAATGCAGACACCTGTGGGCAGGCGACCCGGCTCATCACCCGATCGGCCATCTCCAGCACGGTCACCTTCACGCCGAGCTCACCGGCCGTGGCGGCCACCTCAAGTCCGATATATCCGCCGCCGACCACGACCAGGCGCCCGCCGGGAAACATCTCGGCGCGAACCCGTTCCGCATCCGTGATGCTGCGCAGGACGTGCACGCCCTCGAGCCCTGCCCCCGGGGCCTGCAGCGGCCGGGGCCGGCTGCCGGTGGCGATCAACAGCGCGTCGTATGGCAGGCTCGATCGGTCATCGAGCCGCAAGCGCCGCTCCCGGCGAGAAATCTCCTCGACACGTCGGCCCAACCGAACCTCCACGGCGTGGGCGGCGTAGAACTCGGCGGGCCGCAACAGCAGGCGCTCGCGCTCCATCATCCCGGCCAGGTATTTCTTCGATAGCGGCGGTCGCTGGTACGGTAGCGACGATTCCTCTCCGATGACCGTGAGCCGGCCCGTGTACCCTTCGCGGCGCAGCGTCTCTATGGCCTGGACGGCTGCCTGACCGGCGCCGACGATGACAATGGAGTCGTACAAGGCTCAACTCTGCGCGTCAGCAGGCCCGCTCGGCGTTACCCTCTCGTGCGCGAAATTCGGCTTGCGCTTGCCGGTGAACGCCGCAATGCCTTCGCGGAAATGCTCGCTGCGGCCGAGCTCGGCGATCGAGCGCGCTTCCGCCTCCAGGTGAGACTCAAAGCTGGTATCGAAGCTCGAGAGAAGCAGCCGGCGCGCATGCCCCAGCGCGTGGGTCGCCGAATCGGCCAATTGGCATGCCAACCGCTTGGCCTCCTCCGCCAGCAGTGCGTCGTCCACCGCCCGCGTGATCAAGCCGAGACGCTCGGCGTCCTGCGCACTGATCCTCTGATTGGCGAGCACAAGCTCCTGGGCGCGCCGCAAGCCTATCAATCGCGGCAACAGCCACGTGCAGCCGCCGTCCGGGGAAAGACCGATACTGGAGTAGGCAAGTGTGAAATGCGCCGAGCGCGCGGCCAGCACGATGTCCGCGAGCACCGCCAGCCCCACGCCGGCCCCGGCCGCCGGTCCATTGACGGCGCAAACGAGCGGCTTATCCATGCGCGCGAAACGAGCCAGCGCCATGTGCAGATAACCGGTGAGCTCCTTCAAAAGCGCCGGCGCCGATGTGCCCGCCGCGATAAATGACTGGATGTCGCCACCGGCACAGAAGAGGCGCCCCTCCCCGGTCAACAGCACGCAGCGGACTGAGTCGTCCTCGTCACATTCGATGGACGCCTCCATCAGCGCCCGGGCCAGGGGCACGTCTATAGAGTTGCCCGCGGCCGGCCGATTCAGCCTCAGGTGCACGACGCTGCCGTCGCGCTGCCTCACCATCGTATCAGTCTGTGTCATCGGTGTTTCCTCCCGGCAAGGCATTCCCCTCGGCCACCCTTGTCACGCATCGTTCCGTGGCGTGGTACCTCAGACCCGGCAAGCAGGGGCTTCGGGACGTTCGCCGAGGTGCCGCGGCGCTGGCCGTCATGTGTACCGCTGCGCACCGCCCGCTTGCGCGGGATACCCGGACGGCGCGAGCGCAAGATCGCGGTTCTGCGACAATCCGGTCACCTCCTGTCCCGGGCACGCAGGCGCCTCGCTCGCGATCGGCGCCATCGCCGGGGCGCCGGCTCTCGCGTGCCACGCGCCGACCATGACCTGAATCGAACGCACCGCCTATCATCACATAAAACAAACCGGACTGTCTGTTTTTTCTGATATCATCGGCGCGGTCGGCGGATCCACAACCTGCGGAGGTCGATTCATGTCCGAGACGTTGCTCACCCGCATCCCGCGGGATCAGCTGGAACCGCGCTGGCAGCAGGCATGGGAAACGCTGAACCAACTGACCGGCGCGGCGACCTTCATCGAGGTGTTCGCACAGGCGCCGGACGTGCTCGAATTCGTGATGGACAGATTCTACGCCCGGCTGTTCTTCGGCGGCACGGTTGCGCAGCGTTACAAGCAACTCGCCCGCCTCGAACTGTCGATTGTGCACGGCTGCAGGACCTGCAATCGGCAGAATGTGCCGGGAGCGATGTCAGCCGGTTTCACCCAGGAGCAGATCGATGCACTGATCGGCGGCGACAGCACCCCCTTCTCCGCCGCCGAGCGCGCGGTGATCGCTTACGCCGATCAACTCGCTCTGTCGAACATGGACGGCCGGCTGTCGCAAGATCTGTTCGGCGCGTTGCGACGGCACTTTACCGAGGCTCAGATTCTCGAGCTGGGCACCGTGATGGCGGTGATCTCCGGCATGGCCAAACTGTCGTTCGTGCTCGATGTGGTCGACCGCGAGGATTATTGCCCGTTCGCCCCCGAGCCCGTGCGCCCGGCCGTCTGATCAAACGGGGCGGCGCACAGGCTCCCGTCCGTCCCAGTTCTCGGCCGCCTCGCGCATGCGCGCGAAGAACGTCCGCGCTCCCGCGCTCGCCTCGATCAACTCGATCATGCCGCCAGGGTGATGATCGGTGGCCACGTACGCAAAGCGCATACCCGCCGCCACGCCCTGCTGCACCGGCTGCACGCCCTTTCGCGCCAGATCGGCGAGATCGACATCCAGCGCCTGGCTCATTACGCCCATATGATGCATTCCGGAGCCGGACAGCGCTCCGAACTCGGTGTAGACCGACGGGGTGGCGTCGTGCTGCCGGATGAGCTCGATCTGCAGCTCACCCCAGTACGCAATCGCCACAGTCAGGTCCAGCGGCGGCGACGCCTGACCCCGAAACATCAGATTCCGGAACCCGATGTGCTCGAACAGGAAAAACGGGCCCACACCGAGGACCCGCGTCCAATGCTCGATTGCACGCTCGAGGTCGCGCACCACGAACGCATTTTGCATCACCGGGCCAAGCCGGCGCCGCATCATTCGCCACCTCGCCGTGCGCCATCGCCCTGCTCCAGGCGGGTTGCCCAGCGAATTCCACGCCTGAGCAGCTCATAGTAGACGGGAGACTCCCAGCTGCACCGCTCGATCTGCGGGTATTCCTCCATCAACGGCTGCATGTCGTACCTGCCACGACAATGTCCGAGCGTCAGATACAGGACCGTTCCCTCGCCATGATCGTGCAGATAAAGCACCGGGCGCGGCTCGTCCGAGAACCATTGACGGCGCACGAACTCACCGCGGGCCTTGCCGTTGTACCGAGTCTCGAGCAGCACCTTGTTCGGTCCGTACAGATCCGACAAATACAGCTCGTCCGTGACCTTGAAATCCTCGATTCCGCGCACCAACGGATGGGAAGGATCGCTCACCTTCACCTCGAATTCCCCGAGCGGCGGGTGCGCGACGAACTGGCTGCCGAGCACTCGCGAGAGCACCGGCATGATGTCGGGAGCATCGACCTTGCCCTCCTGCGTCCACTGCAGAATCGAATTGGTTCCGTGCAGCGCCAGCCAGCGTCCTCCGCAGGCGACGAAGTCGGCGAGCGCCTGCTGCTGCCGCTCTTCTGGGCGCACATCGCAGGTGTATGACACCAGCGCGTCCGCCGCGCCGATCGCCTCCACGTCATCGTAGCTTTCCGCCACCCGGACGCGGATGCGCTCGTGCTCGTTCAGGAGTCTCAGGATCTCCAGCCGGGCAAAGTCAAAATCGTGGTAGCGACCCCCGACCACCAAATAAACCTCGATCCGTGCGCCTGCCACTCGGGATGCGCCCCCTGCCGTACTATTTCTCGCCGCAGATATAGCGGTCCAGCTCGCGGTGGAAATGCCGCACACGCTGCTCCTGCTCCCCCCAAAGAGGGCCACGGAACCCGCGCGAGCGAATGCCGCGTTGCTGCACCGGCAACAGCTCGGAGTCCTGATCGAGCACCTCGCCCAGATTCGGCTTCATCCCGAGCGGCACGTGCACGATGTTCGGGCGCGTCGCACCGGTGACATCGATCCCCTCCGGCAGACCCATCCAGCCCGGCACGGTGTAGTCCGGATCGTCGACGTACCGGTACAGGACCATGGTGTCGTAGTAGAACTTCTCCGGATCCGTCCGATGTGGCAGAAACCGCATGATGAACACTCCCTCCGGGTGCATGCCCATCTGAACGTTTGGAAACAGGCCGGTGGCCCAACTATCGGTCAGCTGGCCATCCGTAAAGCGATCGTAATGTTTCAGACCGAAGCGCCGCGCACGCTCCCGCTTGGCTCGTTGAATCGCACCGCGAACCCCGCTGGCGTTGCCGCCGAACGTCGCCGGATCAATGCCGCCTTCCTTCAGCATGAACTGCAGGTACGGATCGACGGTACCCTGGTCGCTGACCCGGTGCGACTTGACGCAGATCGGCACGATCATGCGGCTCGAGCCGTTCGGATACAGATCGTACTGACTGAAGTCCTCCATCACCGATTGCGTCTGCGGATGAACCCAGGGCAGATGATATGTCTCGTAGAACGCGTCCACACCCGTCTTCCAGTTCGCGTGCCACGCGCTGCGTACGTGATGCACTACGTGCATCCTATCGATCTCGTAGTTCTCTATGTAGCCTGTCGGCAACCCGAGATATTCTTTCAACGGCGGCGCCTTGCCGTCCATATTGATGAAGATCAGGCCCGCGTGCGTCTCGCAACGCACTTCGGTCAGCCCCGGGCGGTGCGCGATCAGCCGCGGATTGAAGGTCTCCTCATCCGTGATGCGCTCAAGACGGCCATTGCAGCCGAACTGCCATCCATGGAATGCGCACGTGAAGCGCGACACGCTGCCGCGCTCATTCTGGCAGATGCGGTTGCCGCGATGCGGGCACACATTATAGAAAGCTCTCACCCCGCCTTCGGCCTGGCGCGCGATGATGAATTCCTCGGTGCCGATCTCGAAGACGAAATAATCACCTTCCTGCGGCACGTCGCTGGTAACGCCCGCGAGCAGCCAGACGCGCGGCCACAGCCGTTGCCATTCGAGATCCATGAACTCTCGCGAGTAGTAACGCCCGGGATCCGGAACGTCCAACCCGTCATCGACAGGAGGTTGCTTTGCCTCGAGAGACTCTGCAGGCGCCCCGAGGTTCATCGGCCACTCGACTTTGTAGTTCACAGCCATCGTTCGCACTCCTCAGGACAGTCGGTCACCGCGGCTGCGGCACCTTGAAGTACTCGGGCATGCCGGCGGGCCAGACGTCCCCGGTCTGATTATTTCCTCCGTCGACCACCATCACTTCCCCGGTAATGAACTTCGCCGCCGGAGTCGAGAGATAAACGACAGCCTGCGCGACGTCGACGGGATCACCCAACTCGTGCAGCGGATTGGAGTAACGGAACATCTCCGCGTCGCGTCGCTCATAGACGTTCAGGCCCTCGGTATTGATCGATCCGGGCGACACGCAGTTGACTCGGATGCCGAGCGGCGCCCATTCTGTCGCCAAGGTCTTCGACAAATATATGACACCCGCCCGTGCCGCGCACGTGTGCGCCACCTGCGGCATCCCGCGCCATACGTTGGCGACGATATTTACGACGTTCCCAGGCGTCTGCCTTGCCGACCATTGCCGCGCAGCGGCCTGCATCATGAACCACGTGCCATTCAGGTTCGTATCGATCACGGCCATCCAGCCCTTGACGCTGAAATCGATAGCGGCCTGAGGAAACTGCCCGCCGCCGTTATTTACCAGCGTGTCCAGCCGACCGAAGCGCGTGAAGGTCTCATCCATCAGCCGGCTCACCGCATCCGGATCGCGAATCGTCATCGAAACGCCGACCACCTCCCGCCCCACGTGACGGCGGATTCCATCGATCGTTTCATCGAGTTTCTGTTTGCGCCGGCCGCAGATCACGACGTTCGCGCCAAGTCTGGCGCACACGTAGGCGATCGCACGTCCGACGCCGCTGCCGCCTCCGGAAACGAGGAAAGTCCTGCCTTCGAGCACGTCGTCTCGATATACGAGCGGGCGTGTCGCTAGCACCTCATCGGACAGACCCCACGGCTCCCGGGAAGGTTCGACTGCATGTGGTGATGACATTTGATCCTTTCGCTCTACGCCTGTACCCGCTGGTCTCATGTTGCAAGGCCGAAAATGGCGATGCTCGCCACATTGCGATTGGGGATGCCGCCGAGATTGTGCGTCAGGCCGGTCGTCGGCGCGCTCAATTGCCGCTCGCCGGCCCGGCCGAGGAGCTGCAGATAGACCTCGTAGGCCATGCGCAGGCCGGTTGCTCCGATCGGATGCCCGAAGCACTTCAGTCCCCCGTCGATCTGGCACGGAATCGCTCCGTCGCGATCGTAGCGTCCATCGAGAACATCATGCGGCGCCCGCCCCTCGTCCGAGAATCCCAAATCCTCCATCAATACGAGCTCGGTGATCGAGAAGCAGTCATGCACCTCGATCAGATCGATCTGCTCACGCGGCCGGCTGATACCCGCTTCGCGGTAGGCACTTCGGGCAGCAAGGCGCGTCGTAAGCGTGTAGCTCCCGTCCCAGGAATTGTGCCCCATTTCCACGCCGTTGCTCGTCGCGAGCTGCAGCGCCTTGATGGTAACCAGGTCCTTTTTGCCGACACTCCGGGCGAACTCGGGAGAGGCCACGATCGCGCACGCGGCGCCGTCGCTCACACCGCAGCAATCGAGGACACCCAGCGGGTATGCGACCATCGGCGCGGCCAGCACTTGCTCGACCGTCACCCGGTTGCGCAGATGAGCCTTCGGATTACGGGCGCCGTTGTCGTGACTCTTGCAGGAGATCTGCGCCATCGCACGCCGCAGATCCTGCATGGAACAGCCGTGACGGGCGCAGTAGGCGCTCGCGAGCTGTGCAAAAGCGCCCGGCGCGGTGCTCGAGGGCAGGTACAGGTCCTCGAAGGTCCCTTTGGTGCGCTCGGGCAGACCCGCATAGCCGGTGTCTTTGAGCTTCTCCACGCCCATGGCGAGCGCGATATCGCATGCCCCCGAGGCGACGGCGTAGGCGGCGCCACGCAGCGCCTCCGTACCTGTGGCGCACAGATTCTCCACGCGCGTGACCGGTATGTTCGGCAGCCGCAGCCCCATGGCGAGCGGGAGCGAGGACTTTCCGGTGCTCTGCTCATCGAAAAAGATGCCGAGCCACGCGGCCTCGATATGGTCACGCTCGATGCCGGCATCCGTTAGGGCCTCACCAACCGCCTCCAGCATCAAGTCGTCCGGCCCACAATCCCAGCGCTCGCCGAATTTCGAGCACCCCATGCCGAGAATCGCCACTTTGTCGCAGATGCCGTTCGCCATAGACGGGGCTCAGATCTTTGTGGCCTTCCAGAAATAGCGCTTGTAGGAGCGCAGACGGTCGATGTCCTTGACGCGAAACACGAATTTCACGCGGTCGTCGACTTGCAGCTCGCCCGGCTCGACGTCGGTGAATTCCATGAGCAGGTTGCCCCCTGACTCGAGGTCGACGTTGCCGTAGATGTAGGGTGGACGGGGCGAATAGGCCTGCCAATCCTCGGTGAACGACTTCACCCGGCCGGTGGTGCCGGCGAGCCGGTGATCGACCTGGGTGTCGGCGCGGCGGCAGTCGGGATTCACACAGACACGAGCTTTTGGAAATTGCACGGTGCCGCACGCAGCGCAGCGCCCGCCGACGAAGGCCGTGGTCTGCCGGTGTTTGCGCCACGCGACGCTCTGTGCGGTTCGGTTGTCACGCTCGGCGCGCATTCCGAAGTACGGCTCGAGCAGACCATTGTGCGCGAGGTAACGCGTGTAGTATTGCTCGAGTTTTCGCCGGCCAAGCGCCTGCGCGATCGGCAGCCGCGCGGGTTTTCCCGCGCCCTGGGCGGCGACCAGAACCAGCGCATCGACGCCCTGGCCGAAGCCCACCAGCAGAATGCGCTCACCGCACGTGGCCGTCTCCAGCACCCCCGCCAGCAACAGCAACGGATGTGCGGTGCCGGCATCCCCGCAATCCTCGCGCAGGCTGTCCTGCACCCGCACATTGGCGAGGCCGGAGGCCTGCGCGACGCGCTTGACCGTCACCGCCGGCCCGGGCATCACCAGATATTGTACGGCTTCGGCTTCGGTCTGCGCCGCTGCGAGAGCTCTCGCGATCGCGACCGTGACGAGTTTCATGAAGCCCTCGTCGCGGACCCACCGCTCTTCGAACGTGTAATCGAAGCGGTCCGCCCCCATGCGGTAATGGTCGACGAAATCCGCCGACAGATGCGCGGCGGCACGGATGTTCGCGCGAGGCGCCGGACCCGCGCGCTGCGGATCGCTCGTCACCAACAGCGCGGCGGCGCCGGCACCAAACTGCAGCTCCTGCGCACTGCCGGGCTGGGCGAGCCGCGCATCGCTCGCGATGATGAGAGTCGCCGCGGTCTCGTGGCGCGCGGCGGCTTCGGCGAGCGCTGTCGTGCCGGCGCGCAGACTGCCGCAACTGTCGCGAGCGCGGGTCGACTCGGACAGATCAAGCGCGCTCGCAACCAGAGTCGCATTGCTGCGGTCGGCGAACGGCAGGGTCGTTGAGGCCAGATCCAGCGCGGCCGGAACGCACTCGGCTGCGGCATCTTCGGCAAGACATCTGCGCCCCGCTTCCACCGCCATGGTCAGCGGGTCCTCGTCCCAGTTGCATACCGCGCGCGTGCCGGAGATCGGTCCGCCGGCGGGAGGCCCAAGCCATTGCAGCGCCTGCGCGATGTGTGCCCGCTCGAGCCGCAAGCTCGGCACGTAGATGCCGCAGGACACGATGCTCGCCAAGTCGTTCATCGACCGGTCAATTCTCGAGGAACGGGTCGAGCAGCGGCGGTACCCGCAGCCGCTCGGGCACTCGATCCATCCCGATTCGCCGGTCGAGCTCCGTGTGCCAATGATAGATACGGCGCTCCTGGTAATTGAGCGGCATGCCGGTGAAGGCCGGCGACATCACCGACTCCTGGATGGCCGCCGCGAACTGCAGGTCTTCATCCAGAATCCGGTTGAAGTTCGCAATGCGGACCCGCCACAGATCCGCAGGCGGGCCTCCGCCCCAATCGGGCGCAAACCAATGACACTCGACCCTCATGGTGGTATCCGAAGTCGGCCAGAACAGCAGGAATGGACAACCCGTCGGATCGACCGGAACCACCAGGTTCGGGAAGAAATTGAACGACGGGTTGTTGTGCGAGGAAATCGCCGTCGCGGTGTCGATGCGGCGCATGCCGCGCGTGCCCGGATCGACCCAGTCGGGCCGGCGGTTCGGAGTGACCATGAGCGAGTGTCCGCGCCGATACAGCGCGATGGTGGTGCCACGATGGTCCAGAAACCGGTCGACCGTGCTCTGATGGATGGACTTCAGGTGATAGACTTCCAGGAACGCATCGAGCAGCACCTTGACATTGCAGCGAACGTCCATGCTCTCTTGCGACACGAAACGCCACTCAAGCGGCTGAAATTGCCTGAAATGCTCGACAAACGGCTCGAAATGCCGCTCGATCGGTTCCGCGTCCGGGTCTTCGTTGAGGAAAATCCAGTTATAGAAACGCTCGCAACGCACCGGCTTCAGTCCGTGCGAGCACATGTCGAGTCCGACGAAGTCGCGCTTGTCGCGCAGATTGATCAGCGCACCGTCGAGGGAGTACGTCCAGCCGTGATAGCTGCAGACAAAGCCCTGGACGCGCCCCTTGTCGTCCTTCACGAGAGGCGCGCCGCGATGCCGGCAGGTATTGTAGAAGGCGCGCACGGCGCCGTCTTTGCCGCGCACGATGACGATCGGGACACCGGTCTTGCGGAACAGGAAGAACGAACCCGGTTCGGGAATCTCATCAAGATGGCACGCGTAAAGCCAGCTGCGCCGCCACAAGTTCTGCCGCTCCAGAGCGAGAAAAGCCGGGTCGACGTAGCGCCCCGCCGGAATATCGGGCAGGCGAGGAAAATCCTCCGGCGGTGCAGTGCGCGCCGCCTCGTACTTCATGCCGTCCAGAAATCTCTGCACCGTTGCCGTATCCACGGAATCCCCCATGGCTCGCGCCTGGGCCATTGAGCGCCTGATGCCTGATTATAGGCAGGCCTCCAAAAGAAACAAGCGTGCTTGTTTTTTTTGATACCATTCCAGCGCTGATTTCTCCTCGGGCGGCCCCTTGAGCCTACCCGGCCTGCCCCGTCGGCAACGCTTTTTCCAAATAAAAAAAACCGTCCTGCTTGTTTTTTCTCAGTGGCACCGTTATGGTCGCGTCTCTGAGCCGCTGCGGCACGCACGGCAAGACGCGAACAGTGCACAACGTTCCAATCGGGGGTTCGAAGCGTATGAGCACGATCAGGCAGAACGGGCGGCGCAACCGCAAGAACGACACCATTCCTTATCTCGTGACCATGGCCGTGATCTCGGCACTTATGCCGGGGCTCGGCCGCGCGAAGCCGGCCGAGCCGGCACAGCCTTCAGCCCAACCGGCCTCTGCCACCGCTTCCATGGCGCCGCAGATGCAGCTGCAACCGGTCATCGTGACCGCCGAACTGCGTCGAACCAATCTGCAGACGACCCCCATTGCGGTCACCGCCATCAATGCCCGGGAAATTCAGCAGATGGCTCCCGTGACACTCGCCAACCTGGCGCGCATGGTGCCGAACTTCTCGGTGAACAGCGTCACGGGATTCAACGCCGCCTCATTCGCCATGCGCGGCGTAGGCAAGACTTCCAGCATCGTCTACAACTCCCCGCCGATCGGAGTACTGCTCGACAACTTTGTCATGCCGAGCGTCTACACGGAGTTGCTTGACCCATTCAACCTCCAATCCGTCCAGGTGCTGCGCGGCCCACAGGGAACCCTGTTCGGCGCCAACACCATCGGCGGCGTCGTCGACGTGAAGACCAAATCGCCGTCTCTGGATGAAACGGAGTTCGACTTCCAGGGTCAGACCGGCAGTTACAACACGACGATTCTGCAGGGAGCGCTCAACGTCCCTCTCATCAGACACCGCCTCGCCTTGCGGCTCGTCGCCAGCAGCCACAAGCAGCAAGGCTGGATGCGCGACGGCGCGAGCGATACCATCAACGGAGTCCGCTACCATGGCACCGGGCAGCGCGTGGGTGGAACCGACGTGAGCACGATGCAGGGAGAGCTGTTGTGGCAACCGACCGCCGCGCTGCGCTCAGAGTTCATCTATACGCAGGTCGACGACAACTCCCAGACACCAGCCGCGACCAATCTGACCCCGGACGCCAAAACTCCCGGATCCAACACACCCTACTTCGTTTTCGCCGACCTCGGCCTCCTCGGCAGCACCACGGGCAATCCGCTCAACCGTGCCGGCACCAACAACCCCGGGGACGGCTATCTCATCAACATGGAGCAAGGCCAGCACGTGAAGGCGCAGGGCTATCAGCTGAACACGCGCATTCATCTGAACTTCGGCACCATCACCTGGATACAAGGGTACTGGGGACAGAGCGACTCCCTGGCATCGAACTACACCGGCGTGGTCGGCCCGATTTCCGTCTTTGACGCCAACCGATCCGACCGACGCAGCACCTGGCAGGAAGAAGTCCGCTTCACGTCAAATCAAATCGGACCATTCAATTACGTCGCCGGCCTCTTCTACTACCATGACTACGACGCCTTTTGCGTGTCGCAGCTGCTCGGAATCTACAACCTGCTGGGAGTTCCGGCGCCACCAGGACTGCAACCGGGCGGATACAACACCAATCCCCAGGTCTTGTGCAGCGCCCAGCGGTCCCGACAGGCGGCCGCATACGGCCAGGCAAACTGGAAACTGACGGACAAGACCACCCTGACTATGGGCGCCCGCATCACCACGCAACATGACAACTGGATCGGGCGTCAGCAGGTATTCGTGCAGCAGCTGCCCTCACCGACGGGTGCGATCGTGCCGAGCTTCACCTGGCAACAGCTCGGCAGCCTCATGAACGCGGGCAACTTCTCCAAATATCCCTACGGGGTCGTGACCAACCAGCACACCTGGACACAACCGACGTACAATATCACCCTGTCCCATAAATTCTCCAAGAACATATTTGTTTACGGCACGTTCTCCCACGCGTTCGAAGCCGGCGCATACAATGACCAAATCGGCACCACCGGCACTCCGATCAGCCCGGCAGAGGCACAGCCCACCGCGCCGGAGAAGGCCAACTCGTTCGAGCTCGGCTTGAAGAGCGAGCTCGACCAGCAACGCGTGCGACTGAACGAGGCGCTCTTCTATGTGCAATACAAGAATGTGATACGCCAGGTGGTCGTTCCGGTAACGAACATCAACGGTGCCGTCGGCGAGGAAACCCTGTTCCGTAACGCCGCGAAGGAGACCGCGTACGGCATCGAGAGCGAGCTGACTGCGCGCCTGACAGACAATCTACTGCTGAACCTGCCCCTGAGCTTTCAGCGCTGTTATTACAACAGGTTCGAGAGCAGCGGCGTTAACCTGTCGATGCTTCCCGTGACACGCTGCCCGGAATGGACCGGGACTCTGGACCTGAACTACAGCGTCCCGATGCGCCACTCGCTCGGTGGCCTCGACGTGGATGTCTCGGAGAACTATGTATCGAAGAACCTCGATACGTACTCACTGGCCCTGCCTTACGCTCCGTTCACCCAGACATACCAGCAGGCGCGGGCGCTCCTCGACGCCTCGGTCACCTATACCACGCCCGACCATCGAATCTTCGTACGGTTCATCGGCCGGAATCTGACGGACAAGATTTACCTGGAGAACGCGCAAAACGTCGATCCGCTGTGGGTGTGGGGCTTTTATGGAGAGCCGCGCTACCTCGGGGTCCAGGTGGGCTATAAGTTCATCAACAGGTGAGGGCGGGCGAGCTAGATCACCTCGGCGGCTCGCAAGGCGACGATCTCCTCGTCGCGATAACCGAGACTGTGCAGAATCTCATCGGTATGCTCACCGGCTTGTGGCGGCGGCCGCCTGATGCCGCCGCCACAGCGGCTGAGCGTGATAGGCAGGTCCGGCACGGGCGCCGTGCGCGACAGACCCGGGTAGCCGACCACGGGGTGCAGCAAGCTCATCGCGGCCACCTGCGCATCTTCGAGGACCTCCTGCGGCGTCAACACCGGCCCGGCGGGGATGCCCGCGCCTTGCAGCGCTTCGAGCGCCTCGGCCGTGGCGCGCTCGCGGCACCACTCACGCATGCGCGCGAGGATGGGGCCGCTGTTGTCTCCGCGCGATGCGTCGCTGCAAAAACGCGGGTCCCGGATCCAGCGATCCTCCTCACCCATGAGCCGGGCCCAGCGGCGAAATAGGCCGTTGCCGACCACGTGGGTCAGAATGTGTCCGTCACGAGTCTCGAACACGTCCGATGGCGCGGATGTCTGCACACGATTTCCCGTTCCGATGCGCCCAATGTGAGTCGCGCCTTGCTCGACGAGATGCGAGCCGAACACGGCAAGGGCAGTGCCGAGCAGCGTCGCCTGCACCTCCTGTCCCTCTCCTGTCTGCGTGCGGTGCATCAGGGCCGCGAGCGTTCCGAAGGCCGACAGAACGGCGGTCGCGTAATCCACGTACGGTGCCGCAGCCTTGGCGGGCGCCCCGGGTGTGCCGGTCATGTACATTGCTCCGGACATCGCCTGCCCGATACCGTCGAAGCCGCCGCGGCTGCGGTAGGGGCCGATGTCGCCGAAGGCGCTCTGCGATACGAGAATGATGTCCGGTCGGATCTTGCGCAACGATGCGTAGTCAAGACCCATCTTCGCGCGCGCAGCCGCCGGCAGATTGGCGACCACCACATCGGCAGTGGCGACGAGGCGGGAGACGATTTCCCCGGCAGCGGACTTGCCGAGATCGAGCGTCAAGGAGCGCTTGTTGCATGCGGTCTGAAACAGCACCGCACCCTCGCCCGAGGCGGTGATCGGCGCGATGAACCGATCCTCGCCGCCGCCGCGCCGCTCGATGCGAATCACGTCCGCACCGAGATAGCCGAGCAGCGTCGCACAATATGGTCCGGCGACGTAGCGCCCAAAATCCAGCACTCGAATGTTCTTCAGTAGCATCATTGCGTACAGGAGCTCCCATGGATTTCCGATTGACCGACGAGCAAATCTCTCTGCAGGCGGCTGCCCGCAAGTACGTGCGTGAGCGACTGCTGCCGCTCGCCGCGCAGATCGATCGCGAGGACACGGCGCCGCCGAGGTCGCTGGTGCACGAGTACGCCAAGATGGGTTTCCTCGGCCTGAACGTGAGTCCCGAGTACGGTGGTCTCGGCCTCGGCAATCTCGAGGCGCTGATCGTTCTGGAAGAGTTCGGCAAGTGCTCCTCCGCGCTCGCCTTTCCTGTGTTCGAGTCGTGCGTCGGCCCCGTTCGGTCGATCGAGCACTTCGGTGGCGAGGCGCTGCGCCGGCGCGTCGTGCCCCGAGTGTGCAGCGGCGACATGATCGTGGCCGTTTCGATGTCCGAGCCTCAGGCCGGCTCCGCGTTGAGCGACCTGACCACCCGTGCGGAAATACGCGCGGACCGCGTGGTGCTGAACGGGTCCAAGCGCTGGTGCTCGGGAGGGGGCCATGCGGATGCCTATGTGGTGTACTGCCGCATGGGCCCCGAGCCGGGCGCCAAAGGCATCGGCGCGGTCCTGGTCGAAAAAGGCGCCGCCGGCTTGTCGTTCGGAAACCGCGAGAGCCTGATGGGATTTCGCGGCGTACCAAGCAGTGACTTGTATTTCGATGATTGCGAAGTGCCCATCGAGAACATGATCGTGCCGGCGGGCGGCTTCAGGAAGCTCATGGAGACATTCGATCTTGAGCGGTGCGGAAACGCGACCATGGCGCTGTCGCAGGCGAGCGGCGCGCTCGAGGACGTACTCGCATATGTGCAGGAACGAAAGCAATTCGGCAAGCCGCTCGTCGACTTCCAGGCCGTGCAGCTGAAACTCGCGGAGATGCAGATGAAGGTCGAGGCCGCCCGATTGCTCATCTGGCGCGCGGCCACGAGCGGCAAGGATGGGCTGCCCGATGTGCTCAACTCGTCCGTCGCCAAGTGCTTCGCTAACGAGACGGCACGGGAGGTTTGTGGACATGCGGTGCAATTGATGGGAGGTTACGGCTACTCGAAGGAGTTCCCGATGGAGCGGCGGCTGCGGGACGCGTGGGGCTGGGGCATCGCAGGAGGGGCGATCGACATCCAGAAGGTCAATATCGCTTCGGCCATGATAGGACGGCGCTTCGATCAGCGCCGCTGAGGCCGGGCCGCCTGCTCGACGCAGGTCGGCGCGAGCGCCACCTCGATCATTCCGCCGGTGACGCGGGTCAGGTGCCGCATCAGCGGCTGCGTCGCCGGCGCGCCGAGCACGCGACCGTCGCGGACGTCGAAGGATGCGCCGTGCAGCGGGCAGATGAGCCGCGCGCCACGCAGGCGGCCCTCGTGCATCCGGGCGAACGCGTGCGTGCAGATGTTATCGAGTGCAAACACGCCATCACGCGTGCGGCAAATGAGCAGCTCGCGTCCGGCAACCACGACGCACCGCATCTGCCCCTCGGGAAGCTCATCGAGTGTGATGACCGGGTGGAATTGCGCAGTGGTCACGGTCGCAGCCAGATTCATGCAGGCTCCTCGGTCGCGGGCAGCTACTGTACCGCAGCCGCCATAAAAAAACAGGCACGCTTGTTTCTTTTTAAGATCGGGTGAGCTAGAATCGGTCCAAACCAGAGGGGGCGCAATGGCGACAGTCACATTCATTGCCAGGATGACCGTAAAGCCCGACCGCGAACAGGAATTTCTCTCGTGCTGCCGTAAGCTCGAGGAATATGTGCGCGCGAGCGAGCCGGACACTCTCATCTACCAGTTCTTCCGCTTGCGCGAGCCGAACCGATTTGCCGTGCTCGAGTCCTTTCGCGACGAGGCGGCCGAGAGCCGGCACATGAGCTCGGCGATGCTCGCGCAGACTGGGCCGCAGATCGCCTCATGTGTAGAGGGCACATGGGTTCGGGAATTCTTCGATCCGCTGTAGATCGCCCAAATGAACTCTCCCGACAAATCCAGGTGTAGCGAGGCGCTGCGCTCGGTACGGATTCAGGTCACCACCCTCGGCGACCTGTTGCTTGCCGCCGCCGATCGCCACCCCGACTCACCCGCCCTCATCCTGCCCGGCGAGCGCATGACGTACGGGCAGCTCGCCGAAAATGCGCTGCGCCGCGCCCGGTGCCTCCAGGCGCTCGGCATCAAGCCCCATGATCACGTCGGACTGCTGTTGCCGACCTGCTTTGAATTCGTCGAGATACTGTTCGCGATCGCGCTGTGCGGCGCCGTGGCGGTACCGCTGAATGCGCGCTACCGCCACAACGAGCTCGCCTATGTGATCGAGAACGGCGATCTGGTCACGGTGTTCACGACCGACAGCATCGCCGAGCAGGTCAATTTCGTCGAGCGGCTGACCACCGCGCTGCCCGAATTGCGTACCGCCGGGAACCCGCGCCGGCTGAGGCTCGGTGCCGCGCCGCATCTGCGCAATCTCGTGCTGCTCGGCAATTCGCGCCCCGCCGGGTTTCTCGGTCAGGAGGAGTTCGAGGCGCTCGGCGAAGAATCGAGCGAAGACCGCGTACACGAATCGCGTCTGCGCGTGCGGCTGCGTGATGTGGCGATCATGCTCTACACCTCCGGAACCACCTCAAACCCAAAGGGCTGCCTGCTCACGCACGAGGCCATAGTACGCAATTCGATCGCGCTCGGCCGGCACCGCTACGCCCTCAAGCACGAAGATGTATTCTGGTCACCCCTGCCGATATTCCACATCGCGGCAATCCTGCCGCTGTGTGCTATTTTCGACGTGGGCGGAGTCTACGCGACGATGACGCACTTCGAGGCCGGGGCGGCGCTGCGCATGCTGGAAAGCGAGCGGGTGACCGCGACGTATCCGTGCTTCGTCACGATCATGTCCGATCTCATTCATCACCCGGACTTCCCGAAGACGGACCTCTCGCGCATCCAACTGATGAACTCGAATTT
>JAJZLX010000316.1 GCA_021850555.1 Pseudomonadota bacterium
ACGGCCGCGATCAATCAGTCAGTCATTTGAGTGATCCGCCATGCTCGTATCGGAGCGTGGCGGTGACGGGCCTGCTTTTGTCGGCGCGTCGCGGCGTAAGCCGGGGTGGAGCCGAGCGTGCGCATCTTGAGCGCGGAAATCGGCCGGCTTCGTGCATGAAGATGAGTGTTTGTATCGATTCGATGTCTGAACGGCTTTTGAGCAGAGGGGCAATTGTGATCAATCGGAGTAACAGTGTCGTGAGTGGTAAATCGGTGGATGGAAAGGTTGGAAGAGCGGGCGCATTGCTATCGACGCACGCACTGTGGTCAATGTTCGCGTGCGCGCTGGCCGCGTCTTTTCTCGCGGGTGCTGTCGCTCGGGCGGCAGAGGGCATTCCCGCTGGAACGAAGGATGCCGCGAATTCCTCGGCCTCGTCGAGGTCGAGCGGTCCGGCACCGGCCGCTGCAGCGCGCAAGGAAGGGCATGCGTCCGGGAGTCTCGTTCTTCCTGAAATCACGGTCGAGCGCGAGCGGCAGACCGCCCTGGCCGTCCAGTCGATGAACATTTCCGGTACGCCGGATGCGGGACCGCTCAACAGGCACTTTGCGGCGATTGTCGGAATCGGGGCTCTATACCATCCGCGATATCCCGGGTCGGATCAAATGAAGGTGTCTCCGTATCCTTATGTCGACGTGCAAGGGCTTCTGGGCGGGAGAATGTATCTCTCGGACTTGAACGGCATTGGCTTCTATCTTCTGGATAAGCAGCCGTTCCGTGTCGGCATCGGAATCAACAAATCATCATCGCGAAAGAGCAGCAAAGACCTGTACCTGAGAGGCTTGCCGGACATAGGTCAAACGGCCCAGGTGAAGGGATTTGTCGCGTACACCTTCAATCGGTTCGCGATCGAGGCGACGGTCGCGCGCAGGCTCGGGTCCGAGCCGGCCACGAGCGCGCAGATTGCGTTCGGTGCGGCGGCGGCGCCGACTCCGAAGCTTCACTTGACGGCAACAGTGAGCGTGGGCTGGGCCGATGCCGCCTACCAGCGGCTGTTTTTCGGGATCAGCCCGCAGGCTTCGCTCGATGCTGCTCGCGCCGGCAATCCGCTGCCGGTGTATGTGCCGCGATCGGGGCTGGCGAGCGCCCAACTGGTGTTCAGCGCGGTCTATCAGTTTGGCGTGCATTGGGGTCTCGTGGGGCGCGTCGGATTGAGCGACCTCGTCGGAAGTCAGGCGAAGGACAGCCCGCTGACGAGAAACTCCTTCGGAAAGAGCGTGGCGGTCGGCCTGGCGTACATGTTCTGACCGCGGCGAGCGGATCGGCCCGCCGCAACTGCGAGGAGGGCGGCCGATCGGCGAGGTCCGGTTCGCGGCTGGCCGTGACGGCCCGACGGGGTCGTCGGCGGCCGGCGGCGGCACCGGGAGAGCAGACGTGCCCGCGAGGGGAAATCGGAAGGGTGGAAAGTCATGGCGATTCGCTTGGCGGATTCGACGCGCGAAGCGTACCCGTATCCGCTTTTGATCAAGCAGCTTTTGCATACTTCGATTGCAACGGCATCGGAGCAGGAAATCGTCTACCGGGATCGTTCGCGATACTCGTACGGGACGTTTCACGGTCGACTCGGTCGGCTCGCCAACGTGCTGGAGTCGTTGGGGGCGGGGAGCGGAACGGTGGTGGCGGTAATGGACTGGGATAGCCATCGCTACCTGGAATGTTATTTTGCCGTGCCGATGATGGGAGCGGTGTTGCAGACGGTGAATGTGCGGCTGCCACCGCGGCAGGTTCTTCTCAGTCTTTGCGATACGCGCGCCGAGGTGATCCTCGTTCATCGTGACTTCGTACCGTTGCTCGCCGGAATCTTCGCGCAGCTGGAGGGAATGAAGGCGGTTGTCTTGCTCGAGGACGAGCCGAGCGGCGAGCCATTACCGCACTGGGTGCGCGGGGAGTACGAGTCCCTGATGGCGGCCGCGAGCGGCGGTCACGCTTTCGAGGATTTTGACGAGCGTGCGCTGGCCACGGTATTTCATACGACCGGGACGTCGGGCCGTCCCAAGCCCGTGTGCTTCAGTCACAGGCAGATCGTTCTGCTTGCGCTGTCGGGGGCGGCCGCACTCGGCGGCTGCGCCCACGGTCAGGCCCTTCGCCACGACGACATCTACATGCCCATGACCCCCATGTTCCACGTGCACGCGTGGGCGGTCCCTTACGTGGCTACGCTCATGGGATTGAAGCAGGTGTACCCGGGGCGGTACATCCCGGAGGAACTCATCGCCCTGCGCCTGCGCGAGCGGGTCACGTTTTCGCATTGCGTGCCGACTATTCTTCAGATGTTGCTGAAAGCCGCACGGCGGAGCGAGGATCTCAAGGGGTGGAAAATCATCATCGGGGGGGCGATGCTGCCGCCGGCGATGGCCGGGGAAGCTCTGCGAGCCGGCATTGACATCTTTTGCGGCTACGGCATGTCGGAGACCGGACCGAGCCTGACGATCTCGCGTCTGCCGGAACCCTCGAGCCGGCTGTCGCCGCGGTCGGAAATCGAGGCGCGCTGCTGCGCGGGTGTGCCTCTGCCCCTGGTGGATCTTCGGATCGTGGACGGCGAGGGTCGGGCGGTAGCCGCCGGCAGCCCCGAGGCGGGGGAGATCGTGGTGCGCGCGCCCTGGGCGACGGGCGGGTATCTCGGGGACCCGCAGGCTTCGGCGCGTCTGTGGCAGGGAGGATACCTGCACACCCAGGATATCGGCACGATTGATCGACAGGGACGATTGCGGATCACGGACCGAATCAAGGATGTGATCAAGTCGGGTGGCGAGTGGGTGTCGTCGCTGGAATTGGAAGCGCTGTTCGCAAGCCATCCGGACGTGCTCGAGGCGGCCGTGCTCGGAGTGCCGGACGTCCAGTGGGGAGAGCGTCCGATCGCGCTGATCGTGCCTCGCGGCGCAGAGCGCGCCGACTTGGTCGCCGAGCTGCAAGGGCTCGTCGAGCAGCACGTTGCAAGTGGGGCATTGTCGAAATATGCGGTACCGAATCGGATCTTGCTGGTGCAGTCGCTGCAAAAGACGGGTGTCGGTAAGATCGACAAGCGCGCCTTGCGCGAGCGTTACGGATCCCGGTGACGGCACCGGAGGAGGGAGCTCGCCTGCTCGGCGAGCCCTGATGCGCTCGGTGAGCCAGCCGCCGACGCTCACGAACACGCCGATCACGAGCACGTAGAACGCGACGCCGATCACCGGGCGCCCCACTGATGTTTGTTGAGCAGCGCGCAATCGGGCGATCTGTGCCCCGCTAAGGCGCTCATGCTCCAGCAGGTGGACGAGCCAGCCGTCCCTCGAGGCGCGAAAGAGCTTGGCCGTCAGTGCGGTAACCGCGCGGCGGCAGG
>JAJZLX010000339.1 GCA_021850555.1 Pseudomonadota bacterium
CCACACGGCCCCGCACCCTGGCGGAACTGCTCGAAACCAGCGTCCAGATCTTCCGGGTCTCGCTGCTGAAATGCCTGCCCTATGCGACGCTGGCGATTCTCGCCGGTCAGCTCGCCACCTTCTACGAGCTGGCGCGCGGACATCTGCCCACTGCGCTCGACGTCAACGACCCGGTCTGGGTCACACTGTACAGTGCGGGCGCCTTGCTCGCCGTCATTCTTTGGATGGCAACGCTGCTCCGTCAGTCCCTGGTCGCCGCGGGACGGCCAGCCAGTCACGCGGATCTGCTCGATGTGCTCAGGAATGCCCCGGCGATCGCCGCCATTTCGCTGCTCACCGGGGCCGCGGTGGCGGTGCTCATCCTGCCGCTGCTCGCCCTGGCGGAGCCCTACCGGACGGTCGGCATCGCGGTGATGCTGGTGCCGGCGGCGTACCTGTTCGTGGCGCTGTCGTTTTCCCTGCCCGCGCGGATACTGGCTCACAAGGGCGTCCTGCAGAGCCTCGTGTACAGCCTGGATCTCATTCGCGGCAACTGGTGGCGGGCCGCCGCCATGTACGCTGTCGGCCTGTCGATCATCACCGTGTTCTACCTGCTCGTCGCGATTGCGGCCGCGATGGTGCTGCCCGACGCCGGCAGCGCCATGGCGCTCGAGCGGGCCGTGGCCACCACCGCAGTGCTGGCCGTCGGAGCCGTCGGCCTGACGTTCTACACCGCCATCACGCTCACGGTGTTCGCCGACCTCGAGATCCGCAAGGCAAACCGGCCGCGCCCGGCCTGACCGGTGCACACGGCTAGGCCAGATTCGGCGCCAGCCATTTCTGGGCCTCCGCAACCGTCATCCCCTTGCGCCGCGCGTAATCCTCCACCTGGTCGCGGGCGATCCGGCCTACCGCGAAATAATGCGACTCCGGATGCGCAAAGTACCAGCCGCTCACCGCGGCGGTGGGATACATCGCATAACTGTCGGTCAGGCGGATGCCGGTGCGCCGATCGACATCGAGCAATTGCCAGAGCTTCGCCTTCTCGGTGTGATCCGGGCAGGCCGGGTAGCCCGGCGCCGGGCGGATGCCGCGGTAGGCTTCGCGGATCAGCTGTTCGCTGGTCAACTCCTCCCCGTCCGCGTAGCCCCACAGCTCACGCCGCACCCGTTCGTGGAAATGTTCGGCGGCCGCCTCCGCGAGCCGATCGGCGAGTGCCTTGAGGATGATCGCGGAGTAATCATCGTGCGCGCGCTCGAAGCGCGCCACGTGCTCCTCGATACCGAGACCGGCGGTCACCGCGAACGCCCCGATGTAGTCGCGCACCCCGCTCGACCGGGGCGCGATGTAGTCGGCCAGGCACTCGTGCGGCTGACCCTGGGGCTTGTCCTTCTGCTGGCGCAGGAAGCTCAGGGTGAGTACCGGGGCGCTGCGCTTCTCGTCGGCGTACACCTCGACGTCGTCCGCCGACGAGTGGGCGGGGAACAGCCCGATGACGGCCTGCGCTTTCAGCCAGCGCTCGGCCACGATCCGATCCAGCATGCGGCGCGCGTCGGCGTACAGGTTGCTCGCCGCCTCGCCCACCAGCGGGTCGGTGAGGAGGTCGGGAAACTTGCCGGCAAACTCCCATGCGTTGAAAAACGGCATCCAGTCGATGTAGCTGAGCAGCTCCGTCAGGGGATAATCCGCGAAGCACTGCACGCCCGGCGAGCGCGGCACCGGCGCGGTGTACGTGGCCCAGTCGATGCGCCGGCGGTTGGCCCTCGCCTGGGCGAGGCTCAGCGCCGGCGCCTTGACCTTGCGGCCCGCATGCTGCTCACGCTTGCGCTCATGCTCCTCGTTGACCTTCTCGATGAATCCGCCGCGCGTCTGGGGATTGGCGAGCGTCTGGCAGACGCTCACCGAGCGTGAGGCGTCCTTCACGTAGATCACTCCCGAGCCGTACCGGGGGGCGATCCTGACTGCGGTATGCGCCGGCGAAGTCGTGGCGCCGCCGATCAGCAGCGGCAGCGTGAAGCCTTGGCGCTGCATCTCCTCGGCGACATGCACCATCTCATCGAGCGACGGCGTGATCAGGCCCGACAGCCCGATGAAATCGGCTTCCTCCCGCCGGGCGGTCTCCAGGATCTTCTCGCACGGCACCATGACGCCGAGGTCGATGACCTCGAAATTGTTGCACTGCAGCACCACCCCGACGATGTTCTTGCCGATGTCGTGCACATCGCCTTTGACAGTGGCCATGACGATGCGGCCGTTGGTGCGACGCGCTCCAGCCTGCTTGCTCTGCTCGATGTACGGCACCAGGTGCGCCACCGCACGCTTCATGACCCGGGCGCTCTTGACGACCTGCGGCAGAAACATCTTGCCGGCGCCGAACAGGTCACCGACGATGTTCATGCCGTCCATCAGCGGCCCCTCGATCACCTGCAGCGGGTGCTCGAACGACTGGCGCGCCTGTTCGGTGTCCTCGATGATGAAATCATCGATCCCCTTGACCAGCGCGTGCTCCAGGCGCTTGGCGATGGGCAGCGAGCGCCACTCCAGATCGTCCTTGCGCCTGCCAGCGCCACCCTCGCCCTTGTAACGTCCGGCGAGCACGAGCAGCCGCTCGGTGGCGTCGGCACGCCTGTCGAGGATGACGTCCTCGACGGCTTCGCGCAGCTCCGGGGCGATCTCCTCGTAGATCGCCAGCTGCCCGGCATTGACGATGCCCATGTCCATCCCGGCGCCGATGGCGTGGTAGAGGAACACGGAATGCATGGCCTCGCGCACCCGGTCATTGCCGCGGAACGAGAAGCTCACATTGCTGACTCCGCCGCTCACCAGCACCTGCGGCAGGCGCTCCTTGATGAGCCGGGTGGCTTCGATGAAGGCGCGCGCGTAACCGTTGTGCTCCTCGATGCCCGTGGCAACGGCGAAAATGTTGGGATCGAAGATGATGTCTTCGGGCAGGAAGCCCACCTGCTCGGTGAGGATGCGGTAGGCGCGCTCGCAGATCGCCACCCGGCGCTGCACGGTATCGGCCTGACCCTGCTCGTCGAACGCCATGACCACCGCGGCCGCCCCGTAGCGGCGCACCTTGCGGGCATGCTCCAGGAACACCGCCTCCCCCTCCTTGAGACTGATCGAGTTGACGATGCCCTTGCCCTGCAGGCATTTCAGCCCCGCCTCGAGCACCGCCCACTTCGAGGAATCGAGCATCACCGGCACGCGCGCGATGTCGGGCTCGGCGGCCACGAGGTGCAGGAAGCGCACCATCGCCGCTTCGGAGTCGAGCATGCCCTCGTCCATGTTGATGTCGATCACCTGCGCGCCGCTCGCCACCTGCTGGCGCGCCACCTCGAGCGCCGCCGCGTAGTCGCCGGCCTCGATGAGCCG
>JAJZLX010000516.1 GCA_021850555.1 Pseudomonadota bacterium
GATCACAACGACCAGCGCTGCGAGCTGACGACCCAACGACTCGAGCCGTCGCTGCAGGGGCGTCTTGGGGCGCCGGTGCTCGACGAGCAGCGAGGCGATACGGCCGAGCTCGGTGCGCATGCCGGTCGCAACGGCGAGTCCGAGGCCGCGACCACCCGTGATCGTCGTGCCCTTGAAGATCATGTTGGTGCGATCGCCCAGCGGCACCTCTGCGGGGATCGCTGCCACCGTCTTGTCGACCGGAACGGACTCGCCGGTGAGCGCGGACTCGTTCACGCGCAGGGCGGCGACCTCGAGCAGCCGCAGGTCCGCCGGTGCAATGTCTCCGGCCTCGACTACGACGGCGTCGCCCGGCACCAGGTCCGCCGCAGGCACGAGCTGCGGCTCCCCCACCCGCAGCACCTTGCTGGTGGGCGCCGCCATCTGCTTCAACGCTGCCATGGCCCGTTCGGCCCGAAGTTCCTGAAACGCTCCGAGCGCAGCATTGAGCAGTACGACGGCCAGGATCACGATGGCGTCTGAGGGTTCACCGATCACGCCGGACACGACGGCTGCGCCAACGAGTACCAGGATGGTGACGTCGGCGAACTGGGCTGCGAATACCATTGCGGCCGAACGGCGCTTGGGCTCGGCGAGTACGTTGGCGCCGTATTTATGGCGGCGGGTCGCGACCGCCTCGGCGCTCAAGCCTTCCGGTCCGCTGGCGAGCGCGGCGGTCACCTGCTCAATGCTTTGTTGATGCCACGCCGTCGCGTCACCGGAGAAGCTTGAGGGCGAAGGGCGACGCTGGTCTTTCGCCGAGGTCCGGACTGAGGCGGATGAGAGGGCTTCGGAAGGAGACGGCTGCCGAGTGGCGTGTTTCAATGCCCGTTGTCCTCGAGGAAGCTGCGCAGCGGCGCGGAAGCGGCTCCTGAAAGGGTAGCCATCCCGACTGCCGCGGCCGTGGCGGCAAAGTCACGGCAGACTATCCTGTCCGTTCCGTCAATCTGCGCGCCGGGGTCGGCAAGGGCAAGTAGGCACTTTCCCTCAAACCGGCTGCATCTACGGATGGGCGGAACAAGTGGGGTGGCGCACTCTGGATACGCAAAGTTTCATTTGCCGCGGTTCGCGAGAAGTCCGGGCCGAGAGGCCCTTTCAGCCTGATTGAGAGCGTCAAGACAGGCAAGGATCGGTATGCAGGGTCAGCGCCAGATGAGCGTCCGGCCGTCGATTCCCCTGCTTTGTCATGCCTCGGCGGGCGCAATGGCGCGATGAAAAGACGCACGGCGGGTAACGATGTCGCTGGCAGCCTCCGGCCCATTCGGCGAGTGTTGGTCCCGACGGATTTCTCGCCGTCATCCGATTGCGCCCTGGAGCGGGCCGTTCTCATCGCTGGGAGCGGGCACGGCAACATCGACTTGTTGCACGTCGGGAGGGCTCGCCTGCAGTCTGCGGAGCGTCAGAAGGCCCGTCGGAACCTCGAGCGCGCGGTCTTGCTCGCGCGCGAATTCGGCGGGAAGGCGGGTGCACCGGTGGTGCGGCTCTCTGCGGGCATCAGGACTGGAGAGCCGCACGTAGAGATCATTCGCCGAGCACGTGAGATCAACGCAGAAATCGTGGTGATGGGCCGCGGCAGACCGGGCGGCCTCGTGCGCAGCATGCTGGGCACGACGAGCGCACGGGTCGTGCGCATGAGTGATGTAGCGACGCTGGTGGTCGGGCGGCGTCCGCGCGCGCCGTATCGCAGACCGCTCATCGCGATCGAGACAGATCCATCCGTGCGCAGTCTCATCGAGCTCACGCGGCGCGTGGTGCATGGCGCTGAAGGGCGGGTCCGTCTGGTACACGCCTACCAGGTGCCGTTCGAGGAATACCACCTGGTGGCGGGTGATGCCAGCTCGCGCTGGTATTTTCACCAGTCCCGCAAGTCCGCCGAAGCGTCGGTCAGGAAGCTGCTGGTCTCGATCGGGCTCGATCCGGCCGCAATGAAGTGTGCGCTTCGTCGTGGGGATCCCCGGCAGGCAATTCTGGCCGAAGCGGCCCGCATTCACGCCGATCTGCTGGTGCTTGGAACCCATGGGCGCGGCGGCGTCGCTCATGCTCTTTTGGGAAGTATCGCGGAGAGGGTCGTTGCGAGCACGAAGCGGGATATCCTCGTGGCCCGTCCGGTCCGATTCACTTTTGTTCCACCGTAGTGACGATCGTCCCCGGCATGGAAGAGGTGGGCATGGGTGCTCGGAAAGCCGCTAGCGAGGGCTGAGCGGATTGGAGGCTCCGGAGCCCGTTCATCCCGGCCGCCGTGCCCATCTCGGGCACACGGATGGACATATCCGGCCGGCCGCATCGATTTGCCCGGGGCGTCTGATCGCAGCAAGTAGGGACTTTCCCTTGCCGTTGGTAGACCTACGGATGGACGCAGCAGCCCGGGCGGCGCACGCTGCGCGCGCTAGGCTTCGTCAAGCAACCTGGAGAGTGCGCCATGAGCGAGAATTTCGGTGCAAACGGATGCCGGGCAGCGCGCTGGCGCAACTGGATGGTGTGCGCTGCCGCGCTTCTGCTGCCGGTGGTGCTGGTGTTGAGCGGGTGTGAGACGCTTCAGGTCGGCAGCGACTACGACCGGGCGGCACCGTTCTCGAGCTACCATACTTTCACCTGGCTTCCGCGCGAGAACTATGGCGTCGCCGACCCGTTGGTCGTCCAACGCACGCGTGATGCCATCGAAGTCGCGCTCGAGCAGAAGGGCTACCGGTACGTCAGCGAGTTGGACCAGGCGGACTTCGCAGTCGATTTCACCATCGGCTCGCGCGAGCGTGTCGATGTGCGTACATACCCGAGGCCGTATGCGGGACCGTGGGGCTGGTACGGTCCGCGCTGGTGGGGGTATCCCTACTGGGGGACGGGCGTCGATGTCTATCGATACCGGGAAGGCATTCTCGGCATCGATGTGTTCGATGGCAAGACGCATCGACCGGTCTGGCATGGTTGGGCCAAGAAGCCGCTCAGCCGGGAGGACATGGAGCATTCGGCCGAACCCATTCGCGAGGCCGTCGATGCGGTGCTGGCGCGCTTCCCGCCCGGCTGAGGCGCGCGGCCGGCTCCGCGCGGTTCGGCGCCGCACGGGTTTTACCTGGTGCGCAGCTGAGCGTGCCTGACGCCGTCGAACGCGGAGGGTGGCTTGCCGGGCAGAAGGACACAAGGGCTGGAGATTCGTTTCGAGCGGTTGCTGTTCGCAGCGCGGTGGCTCCTTGCGCCGCTTTACGCCGGGATGATCCTCGCGCTGGGAGCGATCGTCTTCGTGTTCATGCGCGCACTCTTGCGCGAGCTCGGCCATCTCGGGACGCTCACGGGCGAGCAGGCGATCCTGCTCGCCCTTT
>JAJZLX010000094.1 GCA_021850555.1 Pseudomonadota bacterium
ACCCGCTATGCCAAGCAGATGGCCGTGGACGGGTCCGTCGTCGCGCTGAGCGACTGGCAGCCCCCCGCGGGGTCATACCCGTCTCGACGTTAGTGCGCCGCCGTGCGCGAAGCCTTGAGCACAGCGCCTGAAACCCGCCCATGAGCCCTCCCATCCCCGGCATCCTCTGCAGGGACGGCTGCATGGATCGCTCACCGAACAGGTCGTACGTGAAGGAGATGCCGACGCGATCGTCGCCGGCCGGACCAGACTCACACACCTGACTCCTTCCGCGGCAACGCTCCACTAAAAACCCTCTGCATTAGCGCATCCGCATCCATCCGCCGCACCTGCCAGCCGTTCAAAGCGCTTCGCGGAGCCGAGGCCGACCAGATCAGGCTGCGCGCGATCCGTGGCGGGCGCTTCCAAGCGGGACCGCCCGGGCGGCGCAAGATCCCCAGCGGCGCCATCGTCCTGACGTAACCGGTCACCTCACTCAACGGCCGATAGCCCATGAGCGGCATGATCCTGAGCGTATCGCTGCTGCCGCCGACGCAGAGCAGGAAATCCGCCAGCCCGGCCAGGTGCCTCATCACACGGATTCCAGCGCCGACGGCCTCGCGGCGCGCGGCCCAATCGATCGGATGCATCAGGCCCGCCGTGGCGCCGTCCGAGTGCAGCGTTCCCGGCACCACGGCAACGTGCGCCAGCAGCTCCCGGCCGTCCGTGAGGACGAACGAGCGAGGTTTCGGCCAGTCGGTCCGCTCGCGCCAATATTTCCAGTGCAAATGTTCGGGTGCGACGTGTGGCTGCAGTCCCGCGCCGCGCATCAGCGCGATGATCGCCGGCGCATCCTGTGGCACCGAGGGCCTCACCCAGTGATCGCTCTGCGCGCGGTGAGCGGAGTCAAGTTGCGTCAATGACACTGGAACGTATTCCCCGTGCGCACCGCACAATTTCACCCATTGCCCGCGCCTTGGCCGCTGGACGCCGCTATGGTACAAAATATGCCTCTGCGACGTTGCATCACAATGGCGTCGGATCTGAATCTGTCACGCTGAGGGACTCGCCGCGATGTCCGATGCCACCACGTCAAGGAACGCCGGCCCGCCCGCGGCCTCTCGGTCGATTATGCAACGCCTCGTCAGCGCGGCGCAGGCGCACTCGACGCGCCGCCTCGCCGTGGTGTTCGGCTTATGGGCAGCGTGCGCGGCGGTGTATTGGCCGACCTCCCGGGCGCTGAATGCGCTGTGGACCAGCCCCGCGCAGGAAGAAGCGTACACGCACGGCTACCTGATTCTCCTGATCTGCCTGTGGCTCACTGCGCGCGCACGCAAGCCGCTCGCCGCTATGCCGGCCCCAGGCATGACGCCTTGGGCCCTGGGGTTGCTCCTGGCGTTGAGCGGCCTGTGGCTCTGGGCCTGGCGGGCCGCGATTCAGGAGTTGCACATGATGCTCCTGCCGCTGATCCTCCTGAGCGCCATCGCCGCGGCGCTCGGCTGGCGCGCGGCCCGCGTCCTGGTGTTCCCGGTCGGCTACTTGTACTTCGCTCTACCCTTCTGGAGCGGCGCCAACTCCATCGTACAGACCCTGAGCTCCAAGGCGATCGGGGCACTGATGTGGCTTGCCGGTATTTCCGGCTACATGCAGGGCAACCAGATACACCTCGCCGGCGGGACCGTTGAGATCGCCCGGGACTGCAGCGGATTGCATGAATTCATCGTCGGCCTGGCGCTCGCCGCGCTGTATTGCAAGCTGGTCGAGCTTCCCCTGGGCGAGCGCATGCGCGCCATCGGATTGATGGGCATCCTGTCCCTCGTGGTCAACTGGATCCGCATTTTCGTCGTGGTGCTCGCCGCCTACACCACCGACATGCACAGCTCGCTGGTGCGCAATCACTACTGGCTCGGGTGGTGGCTGTTCGCGATCGTGTTCGCGGGCTATCTGTGGTGGATGGGACGCAAGCCCCTGCCGACCCCGGAGGATCGGCCGGCCCCCGCCGCACCTGCCGCGGCTGCCCCCCCGAGACGCAGAGCCCCAATGGGGTACCGAGCCCTGACCCTCACCGCCGGGGCGGTCTTCCTCCTCGTCTTCTGGCTGTGGGTCCGCAGCTCGCTCGCGAACCAGCACTACTGGGTCGGCTGGTCGTTGTCGGTCATCGCCTTGTCCGCGCTGCTCTGGTGGATGTGGCGCCACCGCGTAACGGCGCGCCCTGCACAGCCCGGCCAGACGGGCCCGCGGCTGGAGGGCGCATCCGGCCCGGTCAGCAGCCTTGCGCCGATCCTCGTGACGTTCGTTGCCACGGCGCTGCTGCCGGTCACGGCGTATGCGATGGACTGGTCCCAGTCAGGCGCACAGCCGCCCCTCGCCATTGCGTGGCCGGCCGCGCCTCAGGGCTGGGAAGGACCGACACATGCCTATGCCAGCGAGTGGAAGCCGCATTTCGTCCACGCCAGCGCCGAGGCGCTGCGGCAGTACACGAGTGATTCCGGCGAAAGCGTCCAGGTCTTCGAGGTGGCGTACCGCCGGCAGACGCAGCGCGGGAAACTTCTCGGCTACTGGAACTCGCTGCTCGGCACGGCGGGCGACATGCGCTCCCTGGGGCAGCGTATCGTCCATTCCCCAACCGGGCTCTGGCGCGAAACGCATGTCATCGACTCCGCCGGCCTGCGCTCGATCATCTGGTCGCGCTATCGGATCGGCCGGCGCGTGTTCGTCGATCCGCGCCTGTCGCAGCTGTGGTATGGGCTCGTCGCGCTGATCGACCCGCCGTTGTCCTCGCTGACCGCGCTGCGCACGGATTGCGAGGCGAACTGCAGGGCGGCCCGGGCGCGTCTTGCCGCGGCGTCACTTAGGTTGCAGCCGACGCTGCGTTGAGGAATCCCAGGCCGACCGAGACATCAAATCGATTGGCCGCGGCCTAATAGCCGCCCATGAAGCTCCCCATTCCGGGAACGCCACCGCCCGAGGCACCCGTTCCCTGCGCGCCGAACAGCGTGTACGTGAAATACAGGCCGACGACGTCATCGTTATACGAACCGACCAAGTAGCCCGATCGTCCGGGCTGACCGCTCTGGTGAACGCGCTCGGCATAGAACGAGACGGCGAGCCGGAAGAAGCGCTTCGAAACACTCAGGCCAATCGTTTCCAGACGCGTGCGCGCGTGCAGCTGTGTGTACCGGTCAATCATCCCCTGAGCCTGCAGCTGCACCGAAAGCGTGGGACGCAGCTGACGGCCGAGAGCCAGTGACACCCCCTCGTCGATATTGTTGCCGATGTTACCGAGGCCGGTCTCTGCGAACATCGTCTCGTCGATCGTGCCTGTGATCGAGAAATTCGTGCGCGCGCGCTGGAACGACCAACCCAGGCTGCCGGAGCGCTCGTTGTACGGCTGCGCCACGGCGTACGCGGGATTGAGCGCGCCACCCGTCTGAAGGGAAATCTGCGCCCCGGTCGAGCCCAGCGAGGAGCCATTGGTGGAATAGTGCTGCTCGGCGTTGAGAAACACCCTCGAGAACGGGGAGATTTTTCGGCTGAGCTTCACCTCGTACAGCGGCGCTCCGCGCTGGGCGCCCGTGCCGAAAACGAGTATGTTGTAGCCGGCGCGCAGCAACACCCGGGTGCGCACATATCGGGCATGGTAAACGAGCGACGCCTGGCGGATATCGAAATTCGGCGCCGACTGCCCATAGTAGGTCTGCAGCAGCGTCCGCTGAACGTACACGGTGCGTGCCCAGCTGCCTTCGACGGCGACGAAGGACGCCCCCGTGAGCGCATGCGACAGCTCCGCACTGCCGGTGAAGCTCTGTGAATCGAACGGGGAGCGCTGGTAGGAGGTGCGGGAATAGCGGCCGGCCACGGTGAAGCGGGTGGCCGGCCCGAAATGCAGGTTCAGGTTCGGTCCGGTCGAGACGTCGTTGATCGTCTGCAGCTCCTGCGGTGTCGGCGCAGCCAGAGGATCGCTCATCACCTCCCCGAAGCTGTCGCTCAGCTGCCACTGCAGCGGATCGGACTGCCGGCCCCAGAGCGCCGAACCGGAGAACTGCCCGTAGAAGCTGCCCGGGAACGAATGATTCAGGTACTCGACGCGCTCGATGTTGCCGAGCAGCTTGATGCTCAGCATGCCCTTGCGGGCATAATCGGTCGCGAAGCCCGCGGTGGCCACCCCATCCGATTTGGGCGTGGTGGCGCTCAGGAACGCATTGTCGGTGTAGCCCAGGCCCGCAAGGAGGTCGACATAGCCCACATGGCCTTGCGACCCGGTCACACCCGCCGGCGCCTGCGGCAGATCCTGCGCGCGGGCGCTCACCTGGAATGCGAGCGCCAGCAGGCAGGCACACAGAGAGCGGGCGGAGATCTTCATCTTTTTCATGATGTATCGTTCTTATCGGCCGGACCGCCCTCGGTCGCGGCCCGGGTGGAGCCCGTCCCGCGATCGCTCGCGGGCGCCTATGTCGTACCAGACTCGGCGCGCCCCCCGCGGTCGCCGCCGTAGCTGTAGTTATAATACGATTGGGCGACCGCCCGGGTGCTCTGATTGAGCACGAGGGAAACCCCGGGATGGCCTTCCAGCATCTTCAATGCATCGAGCACCACCGGCTGGGGTGTCGTCTCGGCGCGCACGACCAAGACGATCTGTCCGGCCACCCGCACCAGCGCCGTCGATTCGGTGGTCTGCAGCAGCGGCGGGGAATCGAACACGACGATGCGGGAGCTGTCACGCTGACCGAGAAGCGTCGTCAGCCGCTCCATGCGGTTGCTCGAGAGCAGCTCGGTCGCCTCCTCCGCTCCCACGCCCGCCGGCAGAAAGCTCAGTGTCGCGACGTCCGTCGGCACGATGAGCGATTCGACATCCACCGTGACGTCCCGCAGCGCATCGAGGAGTCCGGGGGTCTTCGCGAGCCCGAACACCTGGCTCAGTTGCGGCTTGGCGACATCGGCATCCACCAACAGGACCCTGACGTCCTTCTCCAGCGAGAGACTGAGCGCCAGATTCATCGCCGTGAAGCTCTTGCCCTCACCTGACATGGCGCTCGCGATCATGATCAGATAGCCCTTGGGCGCGCGCGGCACGCCGCGCCCAACGGCTTGCGCCATCAGCGGGTGCTTGATCTTGCGGTATTGGCGCGAGAGCTGCGCCATATCCTGCTCGGGCGGCAACAGACCGGCCGCGCGCAGGGTGCCGCGCTCGATAACAATCGCCGGACGGCGTGCGGGGGCTGCGCCCGGCACCGGCGCCGTCACGGTCTGCTGGGCTGTCTGCGCCGGCGCCTGAGCTGCGCCCGCGGCCTGCGAACTTGCCGGGGTGGGCGCCTCGCCGGGCGCAGCCTGCGACTCCTGCAGCTTGCGGATTGCCTTTTCCACCACGCTCATGCCCGCAGCTCCCCGAGAATATGCGAAATGTGCCGATGCAGCACCAGGACGGCCAGGCCCACGACCACCAAGCTCGCGCTGAAGAGCGCATAGCGCACGGTACCCAGGCGCTGCTCGAGACGGTGCTTGTCGGCCCAGGCCATGCTGACCGCCCCAAGCACCGTCAGGCCCGTCACCGCACCGAGCTGGCGCGCGCTGACGAACACCGGCCGCAGCAAGTGCAGCAAGTAGGCCACGCCGCCTCCGGCGGCGAGCGCCGCGAGCAGCGCGCCGATGATGAGCAGCGGACGATTCGGGGACACCGGTTTGAAGCCCGCCGACGGCGGGTCGATGATCTGAAACTTCACGAGCCCCGTGGAGGCGGCCTGCTGGCCGAGCCGCGTGCTGTCGAGCCGGGAGAGCAGCACGTCGTACTGCTTCTTGGTGACCTCGTAATTACGGTTCAGCTGTGCGTATTCGGCCTGCACTTCCGGCGCGGCGCCGAGCTCTTTCTTGAGCTGGACGATCTCCTGGCGCCGGTCGGCAATCTCCTGCTCGATCGAGGCGATCTGCACCTGCTGTGCGTTGTACTGCTCCTCGACCCTCTGATAGACGGGATTGGCGGTGAGCCCGAGCGCCGTGGCGGCACCCACGTCGCCGGTCTTGGCGGCCGCCATTTCGCGCTGCCGGCGGGCCTTGAGCTGCTTGAGCGTCTGCCGCAGCTCGATCACGCCCGGATATTTCTCGGTGTACTTGAGCAGCATCTGACTGAGCCGCTGCTCGAGCTGCCCGATCTGCTGCTCGGTGTCGAGGACTTCGGCGCCCGCTGCGCTCACCGGAGCCGCAGGCGTCGTGCTGGTGAACTGCTGGCCGGACTTCAGCTCCTGCGCGAGCGCGTCGCGCTCACGCCGGGCGACATAGAGATTCTGCTGCAGTTGCCGCAGGGCGCTATCGGCGGCCTGCAGGTGCGAGAAATAATCGCCTTGCTCGTTCGGCAACAGGCCGAGATTTCGCTTCTTGAAATTCGCGAGCCGCTGCTCGGTGGCAGACAGCACCCGCCCATAGTGCCCGATCTGCTGCGCCAGAAACTGTTCGGCCTGGTGCGAACCCTCACTGTTGTTCGTCAGCGAGCCCTCGACGAACTCGTTGAGCAGATCGTCCACGACCTGCACGCTGCGCGCCCGGTCCGGATCGGTGTAAGTAATGGTGTACAGAGTCGGCGCATTGCGGGTCTGCTTCGCGTCGGCGACGACGGAAATGCTCTGCCGCAGCCCGTCGATCACTCCCATCTGCTGCTGGCCGGTGATCGCGCCGGCCATGAGATTGGTCTCGTTGGCGACCTTGCGCAGCTGTGGAGTACCGAGCAGTTCGGCGGTCATGCGATCGAGCTGATCCTGGGCGTTGTTATTCAGGCTGATGCCCTTGGTCGCCTGACTGAGCGTCGTGCCCGCATCGACGAAGATCTTGGCGCTTGCCTGATACTTGTTCGGGATCAGGAAAATGACGGCCCAGAACACGAGCGCCACGGACCATGCCGCAATCAGCGCCGGCCATCTGAAGCGCCACATGCCACGGAGCTGATCCTCGATGACCGCGACGTCGGAGAAGAGGGAACCGCTTGCCATGCCGTACCCTTTGCCTAGAAAATCGACTCGGGGACCACGATCACATCACCGGGCTTCAGCGCCAGGTTCTGCGACAAGTCGCCGTTGTTGATCAGACTGGAGAGCTCGATGTGCACGGTCTGCACCTTGCCATCGACCTTGCGCTCGATCTTGGCGCTGTTGCCGGCCGCATAGGGCGTCAGCCCGCCGGCCGCCAGCACCGCATCGAGCACCGTCATGCCCTCGAAATACGGCATGGACTCAGGGTGCATGACCTGGCCGATCACCTGCACCTGACTCAAGACACCGACCGCCCTGCTGACGATGATGGTGACGCGCGGGGAGCGGATGTACTCGCTGAGCGCCTTGTCCATATCGTGCGCCAGCTGCACCGGCGTCTTGCCGGCCGCGACCATATTGGCAATGAGCGGGGTGGAGATCCGCCCGTCGGGGCGGACCGGAACCTGCTTCTGAGACAGATCCGGGTTTTGCCAGACGAAGATGTCCAGGACGTCGCCCGGACCAATGCGGTAATTCTGGGCGGTAGCGGCCGAGGAGGACCTGCCGGAGGCCGCCGGGGCAGCCGCCTGCGCGGCTGCGGCGGTCAGGCCGCTCGCCAGCGCGAGCACCAGGACGAGCACAACCGCAGAGCGGGATATTGATCGCATCATATTTTCACAATAACCGAATGGGGACCGGTGATCTGTGGTCATCGTCTCACACCTGCTCAAACCTTCAGAGTCGCGAGTAACCGCTGCGCGGCGGCCCGGCCATCGAATGGCCGCGGGCTGGAGAGAATCTTCAGCAAAATCTTCCGGGCCTGCGCGGCCCGGCCCGTCTTAGCCAAGGCGTAGGCGTAGTGGTACTGCAGCTGTGTGTCCTGGGGATCGAGTTGGGCGGCCCGCTCGAGGTATCCGAGCGCACGGGTGCCCTGACCTTCGCGCACCAGGATCCAGCCCAGCGTGTCATTGATCTGGGGTGAGCGGGGCGCTACCTGATACGCGCGCTCCGCCATGGCCTCAGCGCGCGGATCGTGAATGCGGCTCATGGCCCACGCCAAGTTGTTGAGCGCGACGGCATCGTCCGCGTTCTGCTTGACCACGAGGCTGAATTGCTGCGCCGCCTGCACGGGATTGCGCGCGATGGTCAGATAATAGTCCCCGAGCACGGTGCGCACCCCCCAGTCCTGCGGCCAGCGCTGCAACCACTGCTTGAGCGGCCGCGCGGGATGCGGCAGGTGCGCGGCGAGCTGCGCCTGATAGAGCTTGACGGCCACCGCCGCACTCGGGCGCCAGCGCTGCGCTTCGCGGTACGCCGCCACGGCCTTCGTCAACTGTCCGACCGCACCCTCAACGTCCCCCTCGAACACGAGCGCCCCCGGATCGTGGGGGGCCTCGGCGAGAAAGGTGTTGGCGCGATCCAGCGCCGCCTGGCTCTTGCCTTGGTGCAGATCGATGAGCGCCAGCAGGCGCGCGGCAGGCAGCCAGTGCGGCTGCAGCCGGCTCGCCTTCTGCAGCGAGGCATAAGCGGCCAGCGGTCGGTTCAGATCGAGCTGGGCCCGCGCGACGTTGAGCCAGTAGGTCGCATTGCCGGGCTCGCGTGCCGCCGCGCGCGCCAAGCGCGCGAGCGCCGCGTCGTACTGATTCGCGCCGAGCAGCATCAGGCCTGCCTGCTCCATCAGGATCGCGCTGCCCGGTTGCGCGGCAACGGCCCGATCCAGGGCCGCATTGGCGTCGGGAAGGTTGCCCTGAAGGAGCGCCAGACGCGCGAGTGCGAACTGGACCTCCGGTTGCTTGCGCGCATGCTGGGCCGCCGCAAGGACGGTGCGCGCCAGCGCGAACTGCCGGGCACCGGCAAGGACCCCCGCCAGCGCGATGCGAACCGGCAGCACCGCCGGGTGAGCCGCAAGCGCTCCCTTCAGACGGCCTTCGGCTGCGGACACATCGCCCGCCCGCTCGTCGATCTGCGCGAGCGCGACCACTACGCCGAGATCATCCGGGCGGATGGTGAGCACCTTGCGCAGCAACGCGCGGGCCTGCGCCAGCTCATTCTGGCTGGCGAAGTAGCCGGCGCCGAGCTCGAGCACGCGCGGACTGCGCGGGTGGGCCGCAAGCAGCTGCTGAACCGCCATGCCCGCGGCACCGGGACCGCGCGTCGCGAGCAGCGCGCTCACCACCAACTGATCACGCCGCACCCCGTCCCGGTCGGTCGTCTTCTCCAGGAGCGCCAGGGCGCGTTGCGGCTGACCCACGCTCAAGTAGACCGCGGCGAGATTGATCAGGATCGTCGCATCGTGCGGGTGGGCCTGCGCGCTGCGCTTGAGGGAGCGGATGAGCACCTCGCGGTCGCCAGTGCGCTCGGCCGCCGAGCCCAGCAGCGAGAGGAGCTGCGGATCGAGTCTCGGCGCGCTCAGCGCTGGTGTGAGCGCGCGGATCGCAGCGCCCGGGTCGCCGAGCTTCAACTGCACTTGCGCGAGCAGCTTGCGCGCCTGGATATTCTCCGGCGCCTCAGAGAGTGCCTGCTGCAGCTGCTGCTCGGCCTCCTCAAGGTCGCCGCGCGCGATCAGCGCGGCACCAAGCGTCACGCGCGCCTGCACGAACTGTGGCGCGTTGAGCACCAAGTGCTCGAGCTCATTCGTGCCGGCGAGCAATGCGCCGCGCGCGAGCTTCACGCGCGCCTGCAACAGCATGGTCAAAGGCGATTGCGGCTCAAGCTTGGTGAGCGCCGCCACGCTCTCGGCCGCCGGCTTGAGTTCACCGAGCGCGAGGCGCGATTCGGCCAGCGTCACCAGCGCCGTCAGCCGATGTAGGATGGGCTCTGAGCCGGGCATCCGCTGCAGCGCCGCGAGCATGGCGTGCTCGGCGGCCGAGAACTGGCCGAGAGCGGCATCGATCCGTCCGGCGATCAGGTGGGGTTCCGGCGATTTCGGATCACGCTGTGCGGCGAGGGTCAGCTGCGCCAGCGCCGCCGGGAAGTGCCCCTGGCTCGCCAGCGATTCGGCGAGCAGATCGCGCGCCTCGGTGAGATTCGGATGGGCCACCACCAGCGGCCGCAGCGCCGCGATCGCCTGCTCGAGCTGCCCGGTGCCGAGCAGTGCCCGGACATACAGGACGCTGCGATCCGGCTCCGGCAGCGCGATGCTGTGCTTTGCCAGCGCATCGAGCAGCTTCTTCGCCTGACCATTGGCGAGCCAGGTACGGGCCTGCAGGTCTTCGACCTGCGGACCTTTGGCGCCGGCAGTAACCGCATGTGAAAGCGAGGACTGCGCTCCATTCGCATCGGCAGCGTCGAGCGAGAGACGCGCCAGGAGCAGCCACGCCTGGGCATTGCGCGGGTCCTTGTGCACCACGGTGCGCAGGTCGAAGGCCGCTCCCTGCCATTCCCCCGCCTTCATTTCGCGCTTCGCGCGCTCGATGCGGTAGTGATTCGACAGCAGCGCACCGCAGCCCGCCAGGCCGAGCGCAGCCAGCGCGACGCAGATCCCTCCAGCTCGAGCCGCGTTCAGGCCGAGTCTGTTCCTCATGGTTCGCTCTCCACCCGCTCAGTGGGACATTATGCTGCTGCAACGTCGGCAGGTCCCGCACGCGAACCGCGCAGGGCGCCCAGCCGCAACCCGGCAACGAAGGATACCGGTCTGCTCGCAAGCGACGCAATCTTCCGACTGAAACATCCTGAATTTATTGATGATGCGACCGGCAGCTACCCGCGGCTGCCCGAGGCACCGCGGTGCCGGCCCGGCATTAAAGCGCAGGCGCGCCGGAGCGGTTCAGGAACTGGATCGCAATTTCCACCCGCAGGCGGATTGAATGAGCATCCGCGGATCGCCCACGCCCCCTAAGGCGCGCTCCTCGACCGCAACTTCCTCTTGGGAGGGAATCAGGTGATGCTCTTGCTGGCGACGTTCGACAGGGCGCTCTCGGCGCCATTGCTGGTGTAGGCGGTCACCGCGAAGTACCACGTGCCGCTCGTCAGCCCGCTGATGACCTCATTGGTGACCCCGACGTTCGAGACCTCCACCATCTGAGTGAGCGCGGTGGGGCTGGTCCCGTAATAGATATTGTAGCCGGCAAGATCCAAGAGCGTCGAGCCGTCGGTATTGGTGGTAGGCGGAGTCCAGGACACATCTGCGGTGCCGGTGGTGGAATTGGCCTCGGCCACCGTGATGGCGAACGGCGGCAGCGAGGCCGAGGAACCGTTGGCGGACGCGCTGACGACGATGTTCGAGTAGGTGCCCGCATTCGCCGCCTGCGGCGTGCCGGAGAGCTGCCCGGTACGGGTGTTGAAGCTCGCCCAGGCGGGGGCATTCTGAATCGAGTAGGTCACCGTTGCGCCGCCGCTCACCGTGGGTGTGAAACTGTAGGTCTGACCGGCGACTACCGTCGTGGCGGGGGTTCCGGAGACCGAAAGCGCCACTCTCTTGGTATTTATGGCCGAAGCGAGCACGGAACCGCTCGGGCTGCTGCCACTTCCGCCGCAACCGGCAAGGGCACCAAGCGCGGCGAGCCCGCAGACGATGAACCTCACTGACACCCACGTACGCATATCGGCTCCGCATCCGCGGACCTTCCCACGGACTTTTCATCACGCGGCCGGCGAACCGAAGCCCGTGGGCACGGTGCGAGAGCCGCGGAGAATGCTTAAGCAATAAGCGTGCCATATATATTTTCCGTTCTGAATCAATAGGATAATTCTTCTTCGCGCGACTGATCCCGCGACACATCCTGCAGCGTGTCGGTTGCCACAGACGACTCTCTCGCCTCTTACGCGCGGTGCCCGATGCAACATCCTGAATTGTCAGTCAAACGCGCTCCACCCCACCACTGGCATCAAACGGTGTCAGCAGGTGACGCGAATTGTCAGTTTCCCACGCCTCGTCCGCAGCTCGATTCCAACATCCAACATAACATGCGCCTTGGCGACATAAAGCGGCTACGCAGAAATCACCGGACGGACCTTGATCACACACAAAATGTTTCGACTGGCACCCGGCAGGATGCCATCACGCACCGGACGACGCGCATTATGTTCAGCCAATTCAATGATTTACGACAGACTCTTCATGTCGTCACATTTGCCATAATTCCAGTCGTGCCGCTCGTCCCTCGCAGGCCCAAGGGATCCTGACTCCGCGCGGCTCAACCTTACTTCGTCAGCGCGATCGACGTCCGCTCGATCAGGTCATAGAGCGTCGGGCGGGTGACGCCGAGGAGCTCGGCGGCCTTGGAGATGTTCCCGTGCGTGATGGCAAGCGCCCGCTGCACCGCGGCACCCTCGGCGCGCTGGCGCACTTCGCGCAGCGGGAGGATCTCCCCGCCGTCTTCGGGCTGCTCGAGGGTGAGATCCTCGGCCGTCACCCTCTTGCCCTCGGCCATGATCGCCGCGGCGTTCACGCGATTCTCGAGCTCGCGCACGTTGCCGGGCCAGGGATAGTGCTCGATCGCGGCGATCGCATCGGGGGAGAGTTTCAGCTGCGCCTTGCCGTGGCGCCTGCACGCTTCCTGCAGCAGGTAGTTCGCGATCAGCACCGAATCCGAGCCGCGCTCGCGCAGCGGCGGGATGTTAACCGTCACCTCGCTGATGCGGTAGAAGAGGTCCTCGCGGAAGCTCTTCTCCGCGATCGCCGCCTTCAGATCGCGGTGGGTGGCGGCGATGATGCGCACGTCCACCTGGATCAGCTCCCGGCCGCCGACCCGCTCGATGCTCCGCTCCTGCAGGAAGCGCAGCAGTTTCGCCTGCAGGGCGAGCGGCATGTCGCCGATCTCATCGAGAAATAGTGTGCCGCCGTCGGCGGTCTCGATCTTGCCGCAGGTCTGTTTGACCGCGCCGGTGAAGGCGCCCCGCTCGTAGCCGAACAGCTCGCTCTCGAGCAGATTCTCCGGGATCGCCGCGCAGTTGATGGCCACCATGGGCGCGCCGTGGCGGGCGCTCAAGCCATGCAGCGCCTGCGCGAGGCGCTCCTTGCCCGTGCCGCTCTCCCCGAGCAGCAACACCGTGGCCCGGGTGGGCGCAAGCTTCTGCACCAGACGGCAGACCTTGAGCATCGACTCACTCGCCGCGATGACCCCATCGAGCGCGCTCGCCGGGCGGCTCTCGGCGAGGCGGCGGTTCTCGGCCTCGAGCTCGTGGATGCGCCGCGCCCGGTCGATGATGAGCGCGAGTACCTGCATGTCGACCGGCTTTTGGCAGAAATCATAGGCGCCGAGCCGGATCGCGCGCCGCGCGTGCTCCTGCCCTTCGCGGCCCGTGACCACGATGATCTTGATGGTGGGCGAGAAGCGCAGCAGCTCGGTGATGGTCGCGAAACCCTCCTCCACCCCGTCCGGATCCGGGGGCAGGCCGAGATCCTGCAGCACGATGGGCGGCTCGAGCCGCCGTGCGGCAGCGAGCGCCTCCTCGCGCGTGCCCGCGCACTCGACCTCAAAGTCATCCAGCGCCCACTTCAGCTGGCGCTGCAGTCCCGGATCGTCCTCGACGATGAGCAGTCTAGTTTTCTCTTTTGAGCCCATGCAGAGCGCTTCCTTCTGGTGCCGCAAGCATCGGGGCGAGCGGCAGCCGGAGGATGAAACGGGTCCCGCGTCCCGGAGCGCTCTCGACCTCGATCGAACCGCCGCACTTGCGCACGAACTCGCGCGCCTGGAAAGCGCCGATGCCGAAGCCCCGCTCGCCCTTGGTGGTCTCAAAGGGCCGGAACAGCCGTTCCCGAATGAACGTCGCATCCATCCCGCAGCCGGTGTCGGCCACTTCGATGCTCCCCTGGTGGCCTGCCCGGTGCACCGATACGGTAACCGATCCGCTCTCGGGTGTCGCCTCCTGGGCATTACGTATCAGGTGCTCGAGCACCTGCATGAGCCGCTCGCGATTGAGCACCGCCTCGGCGCGTGAGCGCACCTCGAGGGCAGGCTGCGGCGCGCGGCCGCAGCAGCGGCGGATGGCCTCGGCGCAGAGGTCGGCGAGCTCCACGCGGTGGCTCTGCTCGGTGAGCACCCCGCTCCTCAGCTCATCCATCAGGCGCGTCATGCGCTTGACCGAATTGTCGATCGTGAGGATCGCATCGTCGAAGAACTCGGGGTTACCGCGGTGGCGCGCGGCGTTCTGCACCACCAGGGCCTGCTGGGCGATGAGGTGGCGCAGGTCATGCATCAGCACCGCCGAGAGGCGGTTCAGCGCTTCGAACTGATGCGCCTCGGCCAGGCGCTCGGCGGCCTGCTCGACGGCGAGGAAGCTTGCGACCTGACGACCCGCGGCGCGCAGGAGATCGAGCTCTTCCCAGGACAGGCGCACCGCGGCGAGCGGCCGGCCGATGACGACGAAACCGATCAACGCATCACCGCAGATCAGCGGCACCACCACCCAGAAGCGCGGGTTCTCCCGCATCCACTGCGGCGGATCGAGCCGCGGGTGGGACTTCGACGGCGGTCGGCGCAGGGCGCGCAGCTCGTCGAGGTCGCAGATCCACTCGTGCGAGAGCAGATATTCGAAGAACTCGGCATGTCCGCTCTCACGGGGCGCATCGGGCGGCGCGAGATCCCCGCCGGCGGGCCCGTAGATGCCCTCCCCGTCGCGCAGCCATAGCCCGCCGCTCGTGGCACTCAAGAAGCCGGCCATGACGCGCGCGATGCGCTCATGCAGCGGCGCCTCGCCGCCTTCCGAAAGGGCGCGGGTGAGCTTCTGCCACTCGCTGCGGTAGTCGTAGCGGTATGGGAAGAGGTACTTGGCGATCGTCACCCGCGACCAGGCGCGGAACTGCTCCGAAAGCGCCGCCACCGCCAGCACCAGCGCGCCGGCGGCGAGGAACAGCAGCTGGCCGGCCGCGCCCCAGGAGCCGCCAAAGTGACGGATGAGGAAGCTTCCCACCGCCATCACGAGGACATAAAGGGCGGTCCCGAGGAGCGTGGCGCTGAAGAAGACGATGCGCGGGGAGAGAAAGGCGGCCGACTCCCACTCGGGGACGCGGCTCAAGCCCACGGCGAGCATCCCCGCGAGTGCGGCATTGACGAAGCCGCGGTCCATCCAGAACACGGCGGCGAGACTGCCGTGCAGCATCGCGACCGAATACAGGCACAGGTCCCAGGCAAAGAGCGCCCCGATCGCAAGCCACACGTATTTCAGCGCCCAGCGCTGGGTCGAGCGGGTATTGCGTGCGACCTGCTCGACGAGCACGAGCCCGGAGATGGCGAGCACGAGTCCGCCCCACAGCCAGTAACGGGCCACTTCGTGCACCAGCAGGCCGGGCTCACCCGGCAGAAACAAGCCCATGGCCCACAACGCCACCAAGGCCACGAGCCCCGTCAGGGTACGCTGAAGCGCGCGGGCGGCGCCGCCGGAGCTCGCTCCGCCCAGGCACCGCACCAACACCAGCACCCAGGCGAGATCGCGCAGGTACTCCGCGGCGATGACCAGACCCGGCCCATTGGGTCCGAGCCGCTCTCGCACCGAAAAGACGAGCGACCAGCCGAGTTCGGCGAGAACGGCGGAGGTGATGGCCGAGCCGGTCAGCCGCCGCCGCCACAGCGTCAGGCAAGCGGCGAGCAGCACAGCGTAGGCCGCGGCGCAGAGGACGTATCCGATCACGGCCGAATCGTACTTGATGGGTCGCGAGAATGCCGGGAATTGGGCCGCATCGGCCCCAGTGCACCCGCCGCCCGAGCGGCCGGGCTCGGCATGCTCCAACGGGCGCAGCAGACCGAGGCCGCGTCGCGGCGACGTGTGACGGCCGTCTCACGGATACCCTTGAGCGGCACGGAAGCACCCCTTAGCATGGAGCGGGCGGTAGCGAAGATGGCCCTATCCTTGAAAGGCGGACCGGACCACGCGCCATTGCCCGCAGAACGCCCCCTTACTGAGCGCTGATGCGACGCTGGGGTCTGCGCACGAATTCTCACGCCGTCGGCAATACTGCGCCCTGCGCGGCCAGGACGGCCCTGGATTGACCTAATATGAAGGTAGCACCGATGGCCACTCGATCACGGGTACAGATCCTCCGCCGCTGCGCGCGGCTCTCGGTTCGAGGTGCGCTGCTCGCAACGGTGCTTGCCCTGACAGCCTGCGGCGGTGGCGGTGGTGGCGGCGGTACTAGCAGCGGAGGCGCCGGTTCCTCGACGTTCACGCTCGGCGGCACGGTCGCAGGCCTCGGCAGCAACAGCGGCCTGGTGCTCGCCAACGGGAGCACCACCCTCACGGTCCCGGCGGGTGCGACGAGCTTCACGTTCCCCAATGCCCTGGCCGCCGGCTCGACCTATACCGTGACCGTGGAGTCCGCCCCCAACGGAATGACCTGCACGGTTGCCGGAGGCAGCGGCACCCTGAATGCGAACGTCAGCAACGTCGTGGTCACCTGTTCGACCAATGCGTACACCGTCGGGGGCTCGATCGCCCTGGCGGCAGGCTCGACCGGGGCCACCGTCACAGGGCTGGTGCTGGCCAACGGCAGCGACACGCTCAACGTGCCCACCGGGGCGAGCTCGTTCACCATGCCGACACCGGTCGCCTACGGCAGCAGCTACCAGGTGACCGTGAAGACCCAGCCGAGCGGCATGAGCTGCTCGGTGAGCCCCTCGGCCCCGAGCACCATGCCGGCGAGCGCTGTCACAAATATCGTCGTGACCTGCAGCGACCAACCCTACCAGCTCGGCGGAACGGTCACCATCAACCAGCCTCCGGGCGTGACGCTGAGCGACCAGGGCATGGTCATCGACAATACGAGCAACGGGGATTCGTACACGTTCGCGTCGAATTCCACCTCGTTCACGATGCCGAAGAGCGTGCCGTACGGCGCTGCCTACTCGTTGACAGTGGCAACACAGCCCTCGGGCCTCACCTGCGCGATCAACAATCCCTCCGGCACCATGCCCGCGGGCAACGTTAGCGTGACGGTCACCTGTTCGTACCTCTCGTACTCCATCAGTGGCTCGGTGACGATCATTGCGCCCTCGGGCGTGAGCCTGAGCGACGCCGGAATGGTGCTGACGAACTCCGGTAACGGAGACACGTATACCTTCACCAGCAATGCGACCGCGTTCACCATGCCCAAGAGCATGCCGTACGGCGCCACATACAACATCAGCGTGACCACCCAGCCCACCAACCTCAACTGCACGGTGAGCAATGGCGCGGGCACCATGCCGGCGAGCAATGTCACCAATGTCGCGGTGACCTGCTCCGACCAGACCTTCACGCTGGGCGGAACCATCACGGGACTCGGCTCCGCGAGCGGTCTGGTTCTCACGAACGAAGGGACGGACGCCACCACGATTCTGGCGAATGCGACAACGTTCACGATGAGCACGGCGGTGCCGTACGGCGCGCCCTACTCTGTCGCGGTCCAGAGCAGCCCGCCGAACCTCAGCTGCAGCGTCTCGAGCGGCGGCAGCGGTACCATGCCCGCGGCGAACGTCACGAATGTCGCGGTGAGTTGCACCCCCGGCACCGAGTCGGTCGCATACTCCTTCGGAGCGTCCGCGGATGCGGCCAAACCCTACGGAACGCTGATTGAGGCGACTGACGGGAATCTCTACGGCCTGAGCGAGAGTGGCGGCGCAAACAATGAGGGTGCGATTTTCGAGTTTGATCCGGCAACGAACGTCGAGACGGTGCGCTACTCCTTCGGCAGCACCGCCGGCGACGGCCTGCAGCCCAAGGGCAGCCTGATTCAGGCGAGTGACGGCAATTTCTACGGCACGACGACGGCCGGCGGCACAGCCGGTCTGGGGACCGTCTTTGAGTTCAATCCGACGACGGACACCGAGACGGTGCTGCATTCGTTCGCCGGGGGCTCGAGCGACGGCTCCACCCCCAATGGCCCCCTGCTCGAGGCGAGCAACGGCAATCTGTATGGAATGACCAGTGTCGGTGGCACCTACGCAAACGGGATCATCTTTGCCATCAAGCTGTCGACGGACAGCTATTCGAATCTGTACTCCTTCGGCAGCCAGCCCAATGACGGCGCCAATCCGTACGGCGGGCTGATCCAGGCGAGCAACGGGACGCTCTACGGTATGACGGCAGGCGGCGGCGCAAGCAGCCTTGGCACGGTGTTCACCTTCGATCCGACGACGAATGCCGAAACGCCGGTATTTCCCTTCGACGGCACCGACGGCGCCAATCCCTACGGCAGCCTGATCCAGGCGAGCGACGGGAATTTCTATGGCCTGACCTCGGGCGGCGGCGTCCATAGCTTGGGCACCATTTTCGAGATCAACGCCACGACCAACGCCGAGACACTCCTCTACTCTTTCGGTGCCGCGGGCGACGGCTCCAGTCCGTACGGCAGCCTGATCCAGGCGAACGACGGGAATTTCTACGGCATGACCGAACTCGGCGGCACCCACAGCCAAGGCACCGTCTTCGAGTTCAGCATGCCGAGCAGCGAGTCGGTCCTATACTCCTTCGCCGATACCACGACCGACGGCGGCGAGCCTTACGGCAGCCTCTTGCAGGCGAGTAACGGGACGCTGTACGGCGTGACCACGATCGGCGGTCAGTACGGCAACGGGACGCTGTTCACGATCAATTGACAGCCGATACGGGCATGTCGGATAACTTTACAAAAGCTTTATGGCGGCGTGATCGCTGCCACCGGATTTCGCTCCAAGTAGCTGATTTAAAAGATTGTGATTCTGAGTGGCACGCAGATTGCTTCTCCTCGGTGGGAACTGCCAGAACCACCTTGTGAGGAACACTTCGATGAACAAGCATTACATCCGTTCACTGGCCCTCGGGACAGTGCTGTCGGTTGCCATGGGCGGAGCGGCGCTGGCGGGCGTCATTAACTTCACCCCGACTACGTCGCAGCAGAACACCAATCTGGGGTCGAGCTACACGGTCACCCAGGGCGGCGTTACGCTGACCGCCAATGCGGTGTGGGGCAGCCCCAGCTGGGTCAATAACACCAATTGCGCCAGCACCTCTAGCAGCCCGTGCCTTTTCTACAAGTACACGGCCGGCGATTTCAGCGAGACGGGACTCGGCCTGACGCCAAACTCGAACAACGAGATCTACAGCCCGTACGGTATCGCCCTCACGTTGGCGACCCCGGGCGAGTACATCTCGGGCGTGGAAATCGGCTCGGTACAGAGCGGCGAGTCGTGGCAGGTACTGGGCTGCTCGATGATGGGCGGTTCGTATTCGGGCTGCACCAGCCTCGATTCGGGCGTTGGCTCGATGACCGGCACAACGGTCACGCTGACCGGCCTGAATGCTACTCCGTATGGCGCTTACATCGTTGACGTGCCGTGCGCGCCGAATTCGACCTGCACGGCCGGCGGCACGACCACCACGACCAACAACAGCGACAACATCGTGCTGATGTCGGCGACCACCGTTCCGGAGCCGGGCACGCTTGCGCTGATGGCAGCTGGCCTGTTCGGTCTTGGCTGGATGGCAATGGTTCGCCGCCGCCGGTCGCGCCAGTAAGCCAGTTCGTTCCACACTGTGACCCTGAAGATGCCGCCGCAAGGCGGCATCTTCATTTTTATCTCGCAGCCAAGCTTGTCGAGTTTTTTGACAGATGTCCTGATATTCGATGGCAGCGCGAGGAATCCACGTTGTAACTCATTGATTTAACGTCATTTACCGAAATTCCGTCACGGCGGCATACCTTTTGCATTCTCCTCAGTGGCGGAGATCGGAAACGATCTTTTTGACCGTTACAGAATTCGCGGAGCGGACAGGAACGTCAGCCTCGCTCTACAGACAAGGCACCCAACATGCGTAAAACCACCTCAATTGCGGCTGCAGGATTGCTAAGCTTGGCCAGCATGCTGGCTGCCGGCACCTCGAATGCCTCGCCCATCGTCTTTCAGACGGCGTCGGGCGCCACGACCTCGGGCGGTCCGGTTTCTGCTTCAGCGTCCTTCGCGCTCAGCGCCAATACCCTTCAAATCACCCTGGCCGACCTCTTAGTCAATCCTAATAATGTCGGCCAGCTGCTCAGTGGCCTGAGTTTTTCGATCAATGGATTCACCTCGGGCACGTTGAACAGCAGTTCCGGCCAGCAAGTAATCGTCTCCAGTTTCGGCGTGCCGACGTACGGCTCCCTCGGCACCACCACCGGTTGGGTGCTGCAGTCCGGGTTCGATCTGTGCGATATCTGCAACTCGGGCAAGGGCGCGTTCGCCCCGGCGGGCCTGATCATTGGCCCACCTGCCAGTGATGGCAATTACACCGACGCGGGGGGCAGCATCGCAGGCAACAGCGCGCACAATCCCTTCATCAACCAAACCGCGACCTTTAACCTCGACATCATGGGTCTGAGCGCGGGTGACACGGTGTCCTCGGTCCTATTCCGCTTCGGCACCGAGTACGGCACACAGACCTCGACGGGCGAGTGCACTTCCGGCTGTGGATCGACCGTCCCGGAACCGGGTGCCCTCGCGCTGTTCGCGGCTGGTCTGGGTGCGCTAGGCATCGCCCTGTCGCGCAAGCGCTGGAACGCGGCACACCGGAGCTGATGGCAGCCACACGCACAGACAGCTTCGGTGTCGCGAGAACGGCCCCTTCGGGGCCGTTCTCGTTTTTCGGGTTGCGCCGCACAGCAATCCGGCGCCAATTCCGCTAGGGTGACTCGATGGTCGTAGAACTGCACACGCCCGGCCCAGGAGCCTCGCCCGCCAGCCTCGTCAACGCCTTCACGGTGGACGTGGAGGACTACTTCCACGTCGCGGCGCTGGCCGCGGCGGTGCCGCGGGACAGTTGGCAGAGCCGCGAGTGCCGGGTCGAGGGTAATACCGAGCGGCTGC
>JAJZLX010000453.1:0-19783 GCA_021850555.1 Pseudomonadota bacterium
ATTTTCATCGTGGGCCTGCCCCGTGCCGGGTCGACGCTGATCGAGCAGATTCTTGCGTCCCACTCGCAGGTCGATGGGACAATGGAGCTACCGAACATCGCGCATCTCGTGTTCGATCTGCACGACCCTGCCCGCCCGCCCGACAATCCGCGTTATCCCGGCGTGCTCGCGGAACTAACCCAGGACGACTGCTTCGGATTCGGCAAACAGTATATCCGCGATACGCGCGTGTACCGTCATGGAAAGCCATTCTTCATCGACAAGTGGCCGGAAAACTTTCAGGACCTGGGCTTCATTCACCTCATCCTGCCCAACGCCCGGATCATCGACGCACGCCGCGATCCGATGGCCTGCTGCTTCGGCATTTTCAAACAACTTTTCCCTTCCGGATCCGGACCGGAATTCGCATACAGCTTCAAGGATATCGCAGAACGCTATCACCTGTATCTCGAGCTCATGCGTCATTGGGACGCCGTGCTACCCGGCAAGATATTGCGCATCCAGCACGAGGAATTAGTCACGGATTTCCCGGCCACCGTGCATCGCATCCTCGAATTCTGCGACCTATCACATGAGCCCGCGTGTTTCGAATTTCACAAAACGGAGCGCGCTGTATACACACCCAGCGCCGAACAGGTCCGTCAGCCGCTCAACCGGGCCGGGCTCGACCAATGGCGCCGCTTCGAGCCGTGGCTGGGACCGTTGCAGGAGGCCCTCATGGAATTACCACTCACATCATTCGAGCCGCCCGCGACCAACACGTAAAATGGGTGGTCACGGCGCAGGCCGCGCTGCATCGAACGCACTGAACCACGCGAATGAACACCGGAGGGCCACGTCGGCAAGCCGCATTGATGCCGTGCTCACCGCGCCGTCCGCTCGCCCGAGGGGGCCTGCCGCAACCTCGCCGCCGCGTCCTTGAGATTCTTCCATGGCGCAGCTTCCGGGGCGAACCGGGCGCGGATGTAGGCAGCGAGCGCAGCGAGCTGAACGTTGGTCAGTCTCGATCGGAACGCAGGCATGACCTCGCTGTCGGTGCGGTCGTGCTCGAACCCGTCGAGCACGGTCAGCATGAAGTTATCGGGGCGCGCGGCATGCACCGTGCTCGACAATGCAAGCGGCACGGCACGAGCGCGATCCGATTCAGCCGGCGCGTCGTGACAGACCGCGCAGGCCCCGTCGAACAGTCGCGCCCCAGCGCTTGCCGGGAGTCCCTGCGCTGCGGCTTGATCGGCGGGCTGGGTCTCGCGTTCTTGGGGTTGCGCCGATGTAGCAAACGACGCCAGATATACCGCCATTGCTCGAATGTCGGAGTCAGGCACCAGACGCAACTCCCGCACGACCGCCGCCATGGGCCCGCCTGCCGCTCCGTGCCGAAGCGAACGGCCCTCCCGCAGGTAGTCATAGAAATCCTGCACCGTCCAGGGGAGAGGACCCGGACCGGTCCCGTTGAGGGCCGGCGCGTCCCAACCGTCGACGCGGCCCCCGGCAAGATAGTGCGAGCCGGATTCCTCGGCCCCGAGCAAATTGCGCGGGCTGTGGCAGGCCGCGCAATGGCCGAGGCTCGCAACGAGATAGGCCCCGCGATTCCATTCCCTGGAACGGCGTGGATCATCGTGGAACTCGCCCGGGCGATGGAACAGCAGATTCCAGACAGCCAGCATGGGACGCAGCGAGAATGGAAATACGAGCTGATTCGGCCGCGGCGGTGCGCGTGCCGGCGGGGTGCTCATCAGATAGGCGTACAGCGCCTGCAAGTCCGCATCGCTCGCCTTGCTGAAATCCGTATAGGGAAAGACGGGATAAAGGTATCGGCCGCCGCGACCGACCCCCTCGCGCATGGCGCGCGCGAAGGCGGGATAGGACCACCCGCCGATACCGGTCTGCACATCAGGCGTGATATTGGTACTGTAGATGACACCGAACGGCGTCTCGAAGCGCCTGCCGCCAGCATTGCGTTGGCCGCCCGGCGCTGTGTGACAGACCGCGCAATCGCCGAGCGCCGCAAGTGTTCTGCCCCGCTCAATGGTGGTCGCCGAATAGACCGAGGGATGCGGACGCGGAATGGGGGGGATCGCCGAGCGCCAGGGCCGGATCGCGAGAAACAGCGCGGCCGCACCGGCACCAAGCGCCAGCAGCCAAGCCCAGAAGCTCTTGTACGCCTGACCTCGGGCCGGGAGCGCAGCGCCGGCACCACCGCCGGCCGCCTGTAGTCCCGCCAGTATTTTCTCCGGCGTAAAAGGAGGCTCGCGGAAGCGCACGCCCGTCGCGTCGTAGATCGCATTGGCAATGGCCGCCGCGCTCGGGACCGATGCCGACTCCCCCACGCCCCTCGGCGGCTCGTCCGGTCGCGCCACCATCACGACCTCGATCTCCGGCACCTCCGGAAAGCCCAGGATCGGGTAACCACCCCATTCGGTCACGGCGACCCCCGTCGACTCGAATCGCACCTGCTCCTTGAGCACGCGCGAGGTCGATTGGATGACATTGCCGTGAATCTGGTGCTTGACGCCGTCGGGGTTGATCATCAGCCCCGCGTCGTGTCCCACAGTCACCTTCTGTACGCTGACGGCTCCCGTACGGACGTTGACCGCCACGTCCGCTACCCACGCCGCCCACGCCGCACCGGATCCCGGGAACTTGCTATGAACGTAAAGCGCATAGGCAAGACCCTTACCTCGGCGCACGTCCCCCTCGCCGCCGAGCGAACCGGGCGCAGCATGCGGTTGCCAACCGGCTCGCTCCGCCGTCGCCTCGATGACGGCCACACCACGCGGGTCGGTGAGGTAGCGTAGCCGATATTCGATAGGGTCCACCCCCGCCATCGCGGCAGCCTCATCGATCCAACTCTCGTGCGCAAACGTGTTGGGCAACGCCGATACGCCGCGCAGCCACGACGCCCGCACGATCGGCTGCATGTCGTGTACGGTGACGCGCATGTTCGGCAGATCGTATGGCGAGACAGACGTGCGATCTCCCATCTGCCACACGTCGGGCGTCGCTTTCACCGTGCCCGTGAGCAAAAGCGCAAGAGTACGGGCGCCGTTGGACGGATACCGCGTATGAAGGTCGTAGGAGACCGCGCCACCGCGCTCATCGAGGGCGCCCTTCACCTCCATCAGCTGCGCGGCGCCCTTCGGCTCCCAGAGGTGCTCCTGCTCGCGGGTGAGCTGCACGCGCACCGGCTGGCCGACGGCCCGCGAAAGCAGAGCGGCATCCGCCGCGACATCGTCGGCGCAATTGCGGCCGTAGCATCCCGAAGCTTCCATCCGGATGACTTCGACGCGCTCCGGCGGGATGCCGAGCAACAGAGCCAGATCGCTGCGCAACAGATGGGGATTCTGGGTGCCCGACCAGATACGCACGGCCGAATCGCTCCACTCGGCGACGGCGCACGAGGGACCGATCGACGCGTGCATCTGATACGGCCACACGTATGTGCGCGCCATCTTGGTCGGTGCGGTAGCGAACGCCCGCTCGACATCCCCCTTATCCTGCAGCCGCCGCGGCTGCGATGGGTTGGCGCGAAGCGCCTTCGCCAGATCATCCAGACTCCCGAGGGACGGCACGGCCTTCCATTCGACGCGCAGGGCGCTCATGGCGGCAACCGCGTCCTCCTCGCGCTCGGCAACAACGCCGACGAAGTCCCCGATCGAGACGACCTGCACGATGCTGCTCAGGTGGGCCACGGAGTCTCGATCGACCCGAATCAGACTGTTGCCGACGAACTCGCCGGCGTCTATCCCGGCGTAAGGCGGCCGCACGACCCGGCCATGCAGCATCCCGGGCAAGCGCACATCGTGCACGTAAATCAATTCGCCCGTCACTTTGGCGGGCAGATCGACGCGTGGAACGGATGTCCCGACGAGTTGATAGCTGGCAGGCGCCTTCACGGGCGCCGCAACATCCACGATCAGACGCTCACGGCGGCCCCGCACGAGCTCACCGTACGCGAGGCGCCGGCCATCGCCCTCCGAGGAGATCACGCCATTCTTGACGGTCAACCGCCCGGAATCGGAACCGACCCCGAGTCGCGGTGCAGCGATCTCGAGCAGGCGCCTTCGGGCCTGGGCCGCCGCCGCGCGCAAAGGAACGGCCGATATCTGGATGGTTTCACTCGCGATCGTCGGCCCCTGATCGGGCGTGCGCGCCGTATCGCCAAGGATCATCGTGACCCGATCCAGCGTCACGTCGAGCTCTTCGGCCACGATCTGCGCCAGCGCGGTCCGGACACCGGTGCCGAGATCCACGTGGCCATTGAAACCGTATACCCGCCCGGACTCGTCGATCAAGACAAAGGGCTCAATCTCCGCCGCCCCGGCGGATGCGGGGCGATACACCAGCAGCGAGTCCGGCAGCGCCATGAGCTGCGCGCCGTCGAGTTGGCCGGGCTCAGGCATGACGCCAGTTCGCCGCGCCTGCGGCCGCGCGCGCGATGGCGCGCACGATCTCCACATGCGCTCCGCAACGACACAGATTGTGGCGCAAGGCCGAGGCGATGCCCGCCGCATCGACCCCCGGATTTCGCAGCAGCAACGGCAGCGCCGTCATGATCATGCCGTTGATGCAGTAGCCGCACTGGCCCGCCTGCTCGGCGATGAAGGCGGCCTGCAGCGCGTGCAGATTCGCCCGAGTGCCCAGACCCTCCAGCGTGACCACGCTCCGGTTGCCGACAGATCCGGTCTTGACGAGGCAAGATCTCACGGCCGTCTCCCCGAGCAGCACGGTGCAGGCTCCGCACTGTCCCAGGCCGCAGCCGTACTTTGGTCCATTGAGCGCCAGATCGTTCCGCAATACGTAGAGCAGAGGCACCTGGGGGTCGACACGCACGACGTGCTCGACGCCGTTGACCCTCAACTTGATCGGGACGGGCTCTGCTGATCCGCGCATTGGCTGAAATCCCCCTGCACGATACCGCGACGCGCCAGCGCCGCCAGTTCGGGCTCGGTGAGCCGCAACAGTGACTGCAGGACGGCATGTGTGTCGGCGCCGAGGCGCGGCGGAGTGTGCCGATAACTGACCGCGGTCCGTGATAGACGCAAAGGACTTGCGACCAGCGGAACGCGATGCGACTCGCTGCGCATCTCGATAGCCAGCCCGCGCGCGCATGCCTGGGCGCTGGCAAAGACATCCGCAATGGAATTCACCGGTCCGCAGGGGACACCCGCCGCCTCGAGGCAGCGCAGCCACCATCGAGTCGGGTGCCGTTTGATCACGGCGGTGATCAGCGGAACCAGCGTGTCACGGTGCGCGACTCGCGCCTGATTGCTGTCGAAACGAGCATCGCGGACCCATTCCGACCGGTCGACGGCCTCACAGAAGCGGACGAACTGAGCGTCGTTTCCGACGGCGATCATCAGATGACCGTCGGCCGTAGGAAAGTCCTGATAAGGCACAATGCTCGGATGCGCATTGCCCAGACGGCCAGGAGACTCCTCCGTCGTGAGGAAATTCAATGCCTGGTTGGCGAGACATGCAACCTGCACGTCGAACAGAGAAATGTCGATATACTGCCCCTCGCCGGTACGGGCGCGATGCTCGAGCGCCGCGAGAATCGCGATCGTCGCGTACAGGCCCGTCATGATGTCGGCGATCGCGACCCCGACTTTCTGTGGTCCGTCTCCCGGCTCGCCGTTCGCCCGCCCCGTGACGCTCATCAGCCCGCCCATCGCTTGGATCATCGCGTCATATCCGGGACGATTTGCCTCGGGACCGGTCTGGCCGAAGCCCGTGATCGAGCAGAAAATGAGACCAGGATGGCGGGTTTTCAGCGTTTCGTAGTCGAGTCCGTACTGCCTCAAGCCTCCGACCTTGAAGTTCTCCACGAGCACATCCGACTCGAGCGCCAGCCGCCGGAGAAGCTCCGCGCCGTCCGGCTGCGCGAAGTCGATCGCGACCGACCTCTTGTTGCGGTTGGCGCACAGAAAGTAGGCGGAAAGCGCCGTGCCGGAAAGGTACGGCGGGCCCCAACTCCGCGTGTCGTCCCCGGTGCCGGGACGCTCGATCTTGATGACCTCCGCGCCGAGGTCGCCCAGCGTCTGGGTCGCCCAGGGACCGGCCAGGACTCGAGTCAAGTCCAGCACTCGCACGTGCGCCAGCGCGGTCGCCCTGTCCGCAGGTGCGGGAGTGGCGGTGATTTCCGGCTCGAGGGCCGGCTGCTCATTCGAGTTCAATCGCCTGAATTCCCGTCTGGGCGAGTCCGAGGCTCATCGCGCCCCGTCCTCCACGACTGGTATCTGCGTGGCCGGCGGAGTGTTGCGGCTGCGCCCGCAGCGCGGGACCCCATCGATCAGCACCATGCCCACTCCCGGAATATCACCGAGCCGCACGCTCTCGAGCAGATCGCGGCCCGCGGTGTGCTGGGCGCGATCGAGAAACACGAGGTCGGCCGCGCGCCCGACGGCGATTTCGCCGCAATCGAGGCCGCGCTGCCGTGCCGTATTGCCCGTTGCGTAACAGAACACTTCCTCCGCGGGAATCTCGGCCATGCTCGAGAGCAGCGCGATCAGACGCAGTATCCCGAGCGGCTGCACACCCGAGCCCGCCGGGCCGTCCGTTCCCAGTATGATCCGGTCGGCGCAACCGAGCTCACGCGCATGCCGCGCGGCGAGCAGTCCGATCCGCTCATTGCCATTGTGAACGATCTCAATCGCTCGCGTAGAGCGCTCACAGAGTTCGCAGACATGCGAATATGGCAACGCGGTATGTCCGCCGTTGATATGCCCGATCACGTCGGCGTCCGCCTCCAACACCACATCCTTGTCGATCAGGCCGGAGCCTGGAATGGATGGTCCGCCGGTGTGGATAGTGCTCTGCAGGCCGTGCTTGCGCGCCCAGGCGACCATCTGCCGAGCTTCCGCGCCGCCCTTGACGGACCCGAGCCCGACTTCTCCGAGGAGCGTCACCCCGGCCGCCGCGAGCTCGGCGAAGTCCGCCTCGACCATTCCCTGCTCGAGAACTGGCGCGCCCGCCCGCACTTTGACGCCCGCCGGCCTAAACGCCGCGAAACTGCGCTGCGCGGCGATTGCCAGGGCTTTGACGCCGACGACGTCGCGTGGGCGTCCGGGAAAATGCACTTCTCCCGCTGAGATCAGCGTGGTCACGCCACCGTTCAACGTCGAGTCGATCCAGTTGAGCTGACTCTGCCGCGGTGTCCAGTCGCCGACCACCGGGTGAACGTGAGAATCAACGAGCCCGGGCGCGAGCGCCGTGCCGCACGCGTCAATCTTGATGTCCGCATTTTCCAGGTCGCAGTCGCGCTGCCGGCCGACCGCGACGATGCGCCCGCCCTCGATGACGACCGTGTCCGCATCGAGTATTGGAGCGGCGAGCCGTCCGGAGAGCATCAAGCCAACGTTGCGGATAACGACTTTCTCCGAGGTTTGCGCCTTTGAGGCTACTGTCATGTTTCGTTCTCCCGTAACCCGGTCAGCGCAAGCCGTCCTCGCCTTTGATCTCGTGCTTCTGCAACCCGCCGACGCGCGGAAGGGGCCGCCCGCTGTCGGTCACGGCGACTGCGACTACGATCTCGGCCGCACGCGGGGCGTCCGCGACTCGCGCCTCGATGGCGTCAAAGTGGCTGCGAACGAACGCCGCGTCCTTGTGGCCGAGCGGGACATCGATGGCCGTGCCGAGTCCGCCCACTTTCTTCGCCGAGGGCACCAGCGCCGCGCCCTTTCCGACGGCCCGCCGCAATGGCGCACCGAGCTTCGGATGCAGGATCGCGGCCGCATGCTCCAATTCACCCTCCTCACCGACGATAGCCGCCTTGCCATAGCTCTCGGCCTGCTCCGGCCGGATACCGAGGGCTTCGACACACTTTTCCCCGAGCAGCGACCCGAGTTCTTCACCGACCGCCACCAGCTCATCCAGGTTTTCCACATAGCGGCCGGCGCAGGGATTGGCGATCACCGCCATAGCGAGCGCGCGCCGTGTCGGCGGACGCACCGGGACACCCATCTCGAGGCGCGTTTCCTCGAGCTGTACGACAAATTTGCGGATCACGGCACTCATGTGGGCATCTCCTGTTTCAGCGCTGGCCATCCCAACGCTCGATCTGGTCCTCGCGCAGCCCCCCTAGGCGAGCGTGAATGCGCGGCCCGGTGCTCATGGCGAGTATGAATACGATCTCATCGGCGGCAGGATGGCCCGCCACCCGCACCTCTATCGCATCGAGGTGACTGCGGACGTAGCTTGCATTGATGTGTGTCAGCGGAACGTCGATCGAGACTCCAGGTGGACCGACTTTCTTGGTAGACGGCACGATCGCCAGCGCGTTGCCATGTCGGGGGCTCTCAGAACCCGCGCCCATCGCGCCTTGCCAACCGAGCACTTGGCGCATGGCATACCCGCCAGGGGCATGCCACAAGGCACCGTGCTCGAGTTCTCCCGCGGCGCCGACGATGGCAGCCTTCCCGTACCCCGTGATGTCGTTCGCGCACACACCGATCGCGCGCAGGAGTCTGTCCGCCAGATCGACGCCGAGCGGCTTCAGCTCTTCCATGCAGGGTGCAATGTCGAACTCATACCTCCCTGCGAACGGGTTCCCGACGACGGCAAGTGCCACCGCGCGGCGCAGGGGCTTGGGAGAACGCGGCCCGAATTCGTGGAAGATGTCCTCGACGTGCGTCAGCAATCGCCTCAGCTGGATCATGCAACCTCCAGCAGACGGGGCGAGCGGAGCACCAACGACGCGCGCACAGCCACATCCGCTTCGGGAGGCACGACGGTCTCGGCGCGTCCCTGCAGGAGAAGCACCGCGGCGTACAGAAGTCCTCGTTCGCGCCAGTATTCCGCTTCCTTCCTTCCCGCCCACAGCGCTTCAGCGGCGACGTCGGGCGGCAGCGATGGAACCACGACCGTGACGGGAAGCCCACCAAGATCGGTGTCGTCTTTGAGTCGATCGGCGGGAACGCGGATGATTCCCTCGAATTCACAATTCACCGCATTGGCCACCAGCGTAGCCGCCACATCCGCAGCCGCCGCGTCATCCGCTAGCACCGTCACACTGTCCGCGATGCCCAGACTGAGACTCCGCCCGCGCCAGCCGCTGGTGGCAACGCCGCGGATGGGCATTGCGGCCCCGACCGCGAAATCACCATCGAGCTCGTAAGCGGACGCTTGCGCGCGAGGGTGCCGGTCGAGGTTCGACCATATGCCGACGCGATACGATTCGCCCGCATTGAGATGCAGTGCAATGTCCCCTCCGTTGTTGACGTACGCTCGGCGAATTCCGGGCCGCCTGAAGAATTCGATCATTTCCTCGGCGACCGCGCCGGCAACCGCCGCCATCGGGGTCACGAAGCGCTGGGGCGCAAACGGCAGGCATGCCCGGACCATCCGGCCGGCAATTGGCCCCGAAACCGCGGATGCTCCATGCTCCAGCAGCTCGGACGCGGGCCGGCGCAACTGCCGCAACTCTCCCACCAACTCTGCGAGCACCGTTTCGAACCGGCGCCAGCACAGCGCGTAGGCCTGTTCGCACGCGCCAGCGTCACCCACCGCGTCGAGAATGACTGTTATTGGCCCGTGTTGGAATTGCCACCGCCCTCCAGCGAGACGGGTGCGAACCGGTCCGCATGTCGGCGCGCTCATGCGGGTCATCCGAGCAGTGCACGGCCACCGAGCGGCCACGGGTTAGCCCCGTTCGGCGCGATCAGGTGTGTCTCGCGTTGGATCAGCACGTCCCGCAAAGACTTGATGCTTGAGACATGACCGCCGATAACGGTGTAGTCCGCGCGACGCATCGTGAACTCGATTGGCGCAACGACGGCAGGGGTCGGCACCGTACCGAAGGACTTTTCGGGCATCCGCGACACGTCGACCATGATGGTGATGCCCCCTCCTGGCCAGACGTAGGCCGGCGCGCCGCCGCACGTCACGTTAACCAGTGCCCTCTTGATCGCGCGAGTCAGTTCCACGGGACTGTCCGTGACACCCGCGCGGAGGCTTCCACCCGCGCCACCCATGAACAGCACCGTCGCCAGCGCGGCTTCGCAGTTCTCGGCGATCCGTTCCACCACGCGCTGGACACTCTGTGGCATCGATGCCGCCTGGGGCCGCAGGCTCTCGTCCAGTACGAAGTACGCCGCGTGCTCCCCGGTCGTCGAGACCATGAGCAGACGCAGACCTGGCCAACTCACGGCACCATCGAAGCCGCCGATGATCGACAGTGGATCGGCAAGGTCGGTGCCTCCCCAACCGGCACCGGGATTGGCGACTTTGAAGTAGCGTCCCGCCGTGGACCGCCGGCCCTTCATTTCGATGCCTGATGGGCGCATCCCGAGGCAACGACCGGCCTGGTGCTCCGTCAGGACGCCGGTTATGTGGTCGTCCACCACTACGACCTCGTCGACGATTCCAAGCCATTGCTTGGCGAATATGCCGATGGTCGCCGAGCCACACCCGACGCGCATGCGGTCCTCCGGCACCCCGTTGACCACCGGCGGCCGTCCCGCCTGGACGACGATGCTCGCACCGCCGTCGATCATGAGCTCGACTGTCTCCTTGTTGCCGAGAGCCGCCATCACGTCACAGGTGGCGCGGCCCTCCTTTCTGCTGCCCCCGGTAAGGTGATGCACGCCGCCAATGGAGAGCATTTGCGAGCCATATTCGGCCGTGGTGACATGCCCTACGACCTCGCGCTGATGGCGAATGTTGGCCTGCTCCGGTCCGAGAAAGCGATCGGTATCGATCTTCACTTTGAAACTGCAGTAGCTGAAGATCCCCTCAGTGACGACCGTCACCATGTCCACGCCTTCGTGGCGGCTTGCGACGATGAACGGCGCCGGCTTGTAATCCGGGTAGGTGGTTCCCGCACCGACTCCCGTCACGAACGCGCCCGCCTCTGTGGACGGGACGCCTCCGGAATCAAACCCGTGCCCGATGGCAGGGGCCTCGCAGTCGCCTTGTGGCACCTCGGGGTCACCGTCCCCGTGCCGCATCAGGACCAGGGACTGGATCCGGGTCAGCACACCGTCCACGTTGCCCCAGCGGTCACAGGCTCCCGTGCGGCCCGCGCTGATGTGGCACAGGACCGGGCAGGCCTCGCACAATACCTTGTTGGCGTCCATGCGCGCCGCCGACTCCGCCTCGAGCACCGTCGGCCCGGGCGTCAGCGGTGTAGTCGGGTCGAGGTTGTCGGCGCCGTGATCGACGCGGGTATGCTCGGTCGAATGCTCACTCATGCCGCCTGTGCTCCGCCGTTGCACGCGCGCTGTGCCGGACCACCGGCAGGTGCCGCCGGTGGATTTTTCGAATGAAGTCTTTACTTCATTAATTTGCGCCGCTAGCCTAGCTGGGATAGTGGCACATTGCAAGCGCCCACAGACCTTCCAAACAGCAGGATTTACCGGATGCCGCACCTAAAATATTGGCATGAAATCACGAACACTGCATCGACTGGTGCAAATGTTTCCTCGACTGCCCACTCGGCCGAACTGGACGACCTTCGCCGACGTGGACCATCCTCCCGCCCTGCGGCACAGGCTCGCGCTCGAAGCAAAATCACCGTGCAAATATCCAGTCCCTGAATTGCTCAGCCGCCCCGACGCTGAAAGCCGACGCGGCAGAGCCATCGAGCGTGTGGATCTGAACCGATGAGTGCCTCCATTGCGCGGTTCGCACCACCGACGCCGGACGATCTCTATTCGCGCGACGGGCTCGAAAGGCTCGACGCCCGCTTCGGGCAGTTCCTGCGCGAGCGCGATCCGGCGATGACGCGGCTGTTCGCGGCCGCGAGGGCCGACTGCAATACGTTGACTCGTCAGGACGAGAGCGAGCTCTGGTTCGAACTTGCTCCGATCCTGGATGAATTTCTCTGCGAGGTATTCGGCGTTCACGAACCCGTGGCCGCGCTGATCAAGCGTCAACGCGATCTTGAGATCATTTTCGAAGTCCGCCGCAAGTTCGTGCAACGCCACGTCGCCAAAAGAGCAAGCGCCGAGGATGCCACGCGCATTGATGGCACCGAGGCTCTCGCGATGCTCGAATCCCATCTGCGGGGCCCATTTGACGAGCTACGTTTCGCTCGTGCGGTCGTCTCATGGCTCGAGCGGGAATCCCTGTGCCACGCCGAGCTTGCCGCGGCGGAGCGATTCGTGGCCTGGGCCACGCTCACCGCTGCGGGGCGCAGGCGCTTCGGCCGTTATCCGCTCTTTCAGGTCCCGCAGAAACGCGACCCGCTCAAACGCGTTCCTACCCATGGCACGCAGGACGGCCCAATCGCCTGGCTCGAAGCGCCGGCCGATCAGTCATGGCGGCAGCGGTGGGGATTCGAGCTGTCGGATGCGGGGTGCGACTTGCCGGAGGGACTTGGTGAGATCCACTACTGCATCTACTGCCACCACCAGGACAAGGATTCCTGCTCGAGCGGCCTACGAAGCTCTTCGGTAACGTTCCAGCAGAGCGCCCTCGGCGTCGCTCAGACCGGCTGCCCGCTCGGCGAACGCATCTCGGAAATGCACGAGGCGAAGCGACACGGGCACGTTCTTTCAGCGCTTGCGATCGCTTGTGTCGATAATCCGATGCTTGCCGGCACGGGTCATCGCATCTGCAACGATTGCATGGTCAGCTGCGTGTACCAGAAACAGAACCGCGATCCGGTCAACATCCCGCAGACCGAAACCCGAATCCTGAAGGACGTACTCGAGCTGCCCTGGGGCTTCGAGATCTACAGCTTGCTCACGCGCTGGAATCCCTTGAACTTCCGCCGCCCGCTCCCCCTCCCTCCCAGCGGGCGCTCCGTGCTGATCGTTGGCGCTGGGCCGGCAGGCTATACGCTCGCCCATCATCTGCTCAACGATGGTCACGCGGTCGCTGTCATCGACGGACTGAAGATAGAGCCGATGCCACCCGGGTTGTGCGGGTTCACCACCGAGGGACGCGCTCGATTCGAGCTGATTCGCGAGATAGCCCAACTGCGCGAGCCGCTTGGCGAGCGAGTCAGCGCGGGATTTGGCGGCGTAGCGGAGTACGGGATCACCGTTCGTTGGGACAAGAACTTCCTCACGGTCCTGCGGCTGCTGCTCGAGCGACGCCCAGAGTCTTCGCTTCTGGGTTCCATACGCTTCGGCGGCACCCTCGGAATCGAAGACGCCTTCGGGCTCGGGTTCGATCACGTCGCGCTGTGCATGGGCGCAGGCAGACCCACGGTTCTCGAGATCCCAAACGGCCTTGCCCGTGGCGTGCGGCAAGCTTCCGATTTCCTGATGGCGCTGCAGCTGACCGGCGCGGGGCGGGCCGACACGCTGGCCAACCTGCAGATACGCCTGCCGATCGTGGTGGTAGGCGGCGGGCTGACCGCCGTCGATACCTGTACCGAGGCGTTGGCGTACTATCCGGTGCAGGTCGAACGTTTTCTGACACGTTACGAGCGTCTCTGTGCCCGGTACGACGCCGAGGAGGTCCGCGGCAATTGGACCGCCGAGGATCTCGCCATCGCCGAGGAATTCCTGGACCACGCGCGCGCACTACGCGCGGAACGAGCGGCCGCCGAGCGCGAAGGCCGCGAGCCCGAAATCATCGGTCTACTGCGCGAATGGGGCGGCGCCCGCATCGTGTACCGACGCGTGATGACGGCATCCCCGGCCTACAGGAATCACGAGGAGCTCGCCAAGGCACTCGAGGAAGGGATTGCCTACGGCGAGAACATGGCGCCCCTCGCCGTGGAGGTCGACCGGTTCGGCCACGCCCGCGGCCTTCGTGTGCGAGACACGATCACTGGCGCCAACTCCACGGTGCCCGCGCACAGCATCCTCATCGCCGCCGGCACGGTACCCAATACGGTACTGGCCGACGAGGCGCCGGTCCTGCAGCTCGATGGCAAGTATTTCCAGGCATACGATGAATCCGGCGCACCGGTCAGCCCGGAGCGCTGCGGCAAGCCGGCCCACACGCACGTGATCGCACATCTCGCCGCGGACGGGAGGGCGGTCAGCTTTTTCGGCGACCTTCACCCCTCGTATGCCGGTACCGTGGTAAAGGCCATGGCGAGCGCCAAGAACGGCTATCCGATAATCTCGCGTCTACTCAGCCGCGTGCCGCCCGCCGCCAACCCGACTGCAGTGCTGCACCGGCTTGGCTCGCAAGGCGCGGCGAGCGTCGTGAGGGTAGAACGGCTGACCGCCACCATCGTCGAAGTCGTGGTCGAGGCGCCTCTCGCGGCCAGAGCATTCCGCCCCGGCCAGTTCTTCAGATTGCAGAACTATGAGGCTGGGACACCGGTGGCTCTCGGCACGCGCCTTGCGATGGAGGGCATCGCTCTGACTGGCGCCTGGGTGGATCCGGCGCTGGGCCACGTCGGGCTCGTCGCGCTCGAGATGGGCGGCTCATCGAGTCTGTGCGCCGCACTTCGCCCCGGAGAGCCGGTTGCGTTGATGGGCCCGACCGGTGAGCCGACGCAGATTCCTTCTTGCGAAACCGTCACGCTCATCGGCGGCGGGCTGGGCAACGCCGTACTGTTTTCCATCGGGCGAGCCATGCGCGCCGCCGGTTGTCGGGTTTTGTATTTCGCCGGCTACCGCTCGAGCGCGGACGTCTTCAAGCGACAGGACCTCGAGAATGCGGCCGATGCGCTCGTGTGGTGCACCGATTCGGCGCCGGCCCCGCTGCCTGGCAGACCGCAGGACAGGCAGTTCGTCGGAAATGTCGTGCAGGCCCTGGACGCATACGCCGCTGGCCGGCTGGGCACGCCTCCCATCGCGATCGAGGAGGTCGATCGCATCATGGCCATCGGCTCCGAGCCGATGATGGCGGCGGTGGCCGCCGCCAGGCGGGCCCGGCTGGCGGGGCACCTCAAGCGCGGGCACGTCGCGCTGGCGAGCATAAACTCCCCGATGCAGTGTATGATGAAGGCGATCTGCGCACAGTGCCTGCAAACGCACCGCGATCCAATTTCCGGCGTCGAGACAATCGTGTTCACCTGCCTGAAGCAGGACCAGGAGATGGACCGGGTTGATTTCGGAGTACTGCGCCAGCGCCTCGGTCAGAATTCCCTGCAGGAGAAGCTTACAGTCCGCTGGATCAACGCCTGCCGCGAGGAAGCGGCCGGGGGCACCACGGCGCCGGAATCGGACCATTCGGGCCTACCGCCATAATGGCGCGCGATGAAACGGCCGGGTCCACTGCCGAGCATTTCAACGAGACATTTGGATGTTACAAAGTCGCAAGTCTGCAACCGAGGGGACGGGGGCGGACCACACCCAAAAAACGAAGGTCGCGCGCGGCCGGCCGATAGGCCGGGGCACCACCCGAGAGAACATCCTGCGCGCCGCCCGTGAGGTTTTCGCAAAGCACGGATTCGCCGGCGCCCGCGTCGAGAAGATCTCGAAAGCCGCGCACTCGACGGACCGGATGATCTACTACTACTTCGGCAGCAAGGAACGTCTTTTTGTAGCCGTGCTCGAATCGATCTACGAGGAACTCGGCGAAGCGGAGGCGGCGCTCGATCTTGCGGGCGTGAGTCCCGAGGACGGCTTACGCGCGATCGTCCGATTCACCTGGAATTACTACTGTGAACACCCCGAACTGCTGAGCCTCCTGAACAACGAAAATCTATATCAGGGGCGCCACTTGACTCACTCCAATAAGGTCAAGGAGCTCTCGTTCCCGCTGCTCTCCATCCTCTCGAACATCTACTCCCAGGGAGTGCAGCAGAAGGTTTTCCGGCCAGGCGTGGCTGTGCACGACCTTTACATCGCAATCTGCGGCCTCGGGTATTTCTACGTATCCAACCGGTTCACGCTATCGGCGTTTCTCGGCACTGACCTCATGGCTCCGCTTGCGCTCGGCAATTGGCCGGGCGTGATGGAGGAAGCCGTCCTCAAATTCGTGGCTGCGGAATACCGGGGGACACGGACACGCACCGACTGACGCGAGACGCTCGTCGCGGTCGCCTCCCGCTTACTCCGGCGGCACGAGACAGGACTGCAGCGACGTGCCGCGCTCGACGAGCACATAGAGCACCGCCGGGACCAGAAACCCTGGCAGCCAGGCGATATCCCCGCCGATGCGCCGAGCCACCCAGCCCTGGTAGAAGCTTAAGCTCATGAAGGGCCCCTGCACCGCGATGCCGAGCAGGAAAACCACGATAGTCCGCCAGCGATACGCACCATAACAGCCGTGGACGTCGAACAGCGCCGGGACGTCATAAACGCCCCTGCGGACCAGATAATAGTCCGCGAGATTGATGGCGCTCCACGGCACCAGCATGTAAATCATCGCGCTGAGAATGTTGGCGAAATACTCCTGGAAGTCGCCCTGCGAGTACACCGACACCACGATGGCGACGACCGTGATCACTGCCATCACGGCAAATTTGAACGCGTTTCCCACGCGGCTCATGCGGTTGAATCCGGAGAAGATGGTGCAGCTCGACATGTAGGCGCTGTAGACGTTCATCACCGTGCCGTACAAGATGCCCAGGATCAGCAGAGCCTGGGCAACGGGACGCGCAGATCCGAAAAGATCGCTGACGGCCGCCGCCGGATTGGACGCGAGCGCAGGCATCTTGCACGCCAGATACGCCCCGAAAATCATGGTCAGGGTCGACCCCAGAAAGCACCCGAGCGCCGTGCTCCAGAAGGTCTTGGCGGACGCCACATCGGGCGGAAGATAGCGCGAGTAGTCGGCCACATACGGTCCGTAGCTGAAACTCCAGGCCGCGGCCTGCGTGATTGTCAGTGAAAAGACCATCCCGACAAAGTGTGTGGTCACCGGATGAGCGGCGATGTCTGGACCCTGATGTCTGGCGTACAGCAGCACGGTGGCGGCAAGCAGCAACGCGCACGACAGAATCGTCAGCACCTTGCCGATGCGATGGATGAGTTCGTACCCAATGTAGGCGATGACCAGTGTAGCAAGGGCTATCAGCAGCAGCGAACCGTCGCTGCTGAGCGAGAACAATGATTCCGTGATCCCCTGGATGACCAGCAGGTTCGCGGCCGTGTAGAGCACGTAGGTCACCATCACGGCGACCAGCGGCAGCGCGGCGCCGAAAACGCCGAACTGCGCGCGGCTCTGAATCATCTGCGGCACACCGAGTCTCGGCCCTTGCGCGGAGTGCGCGGCCATGATTACGGTTCCGATGGCGTTGCCGATCGCCAGAGCGGCGGCCGCCTCGGGCAGATCCAGTCCGGCGACGATACTCAGGGCGCCTATAGCCGCCCCGAGGATACCAAGATTGACGCTGAACCAGAGGGTGAACAGCCTGCCAGGCGTGCCGTAGCGTTCGCTCAGCGGTATGAAATCGATACTGTGCTGTTCTGCGGTGATTGCGCTTGACATGGCTCAGTCAGACAGAGCGTCGCCAGCGAAAGCTGCACCGGCCAGACGCAGATCCAAGAACAAACACAACCGGATGCACCAGACGGCCGCTCACGCCGGCCGCCTGTCGTGCCCCGGCCCCACCGCGCTTCCGCGCGAGTCCGCGCGGCGGGGACCACTCCTGTGCCACTGAACCCGATTCCGGGCCACCGAGCCACCCTTACCGACTAGGCGTTACGGTGCGAAGTTCGCCGTGACCGTCAGGCCCACGAAGAACGGCGGCTGGTACTGTGCGAGCGTATAGTTGGGCGAGCCGGTCTGAACATAGCCGTAGAGAATATGCTGGCTGTCCAGGACATTGTCGGCATGCAGATCCGCCTTGATGTCCTTCACCGCGCTCATGTGCACATTCCATCGATACGCGACATTGGCATCCAAGGTCGTATATGCCGGAAGGCGCGTGGTACTGGTCGAGCCCGTATCATAAGCGATGTACTGCGGGCCGACCAGATGGGCCCGGAGACTGCCGTACCACGGGCCGTGCTCGTATTCCATGCCGATGTTACCCGTATCCTCCGGCACATCAGGCCGCCACTGCCCCGCAGTCGCCGTGCCGTTCGGACCGCTGAAGCTCGTCGTGTACCTCGCGTCCGTGTAGCCGTAGTTCGCGTCCAGCGTGAGGTGATAAGGCAACGGAACGTCACCGCCAAGCGTAAAACCCTTGTACTGGGCGGCGCCGGAATTGTACTCCTTTGTGATTCCCGTTATGTCGTTGTAGTAAAAGCTGAAGATGTTCTGGAACTGCCTGTCGAACACCGCCGCGGAAAAGCTTCCATATCGGCCCTTGTAACGCACTCCGGCATCGATACTGTCGACGTATTCCGGCCGCACGGTGGAAGGTGCCGGAATCTGGGTCGGCCCGATCCCCGCGTAGAGCGCGCTGATTGCGGGCGCCTTGTAGGTCCGTCCAAAGTTGACGTACGCGTTGTAATGCTTTACGAAATCGTAGGAGATGCCGAGCGAGGGCTCATTGAACACATAGGTGTCGTGCACCTCTCCCGAGTACTGGTAGTAGTAGCCTTGATCGTCGTTGGAGAACATGAAGACACTATTGTACTTGTCGGCGGGATAGATATGCAGTCTGCCCCCAAGCAGCGAGATGTTGTCCTGAATGAAGGCGTAGTACTGGTCGCGGTGATCGTGGTCGAGCCACGCCATATTGTAACCATCGGTGACCGGCACAGGTTGGCTGCCGTACCACGCCTCCTCGGATATCTCCCAGCCTGTCATGACGCCGGCGCCGACCGTCACCACGTTATGGGGCAACAGCAGATCGATGTGCGCCAACGCTCCAGTGTTGTAGTAATTGTTGATATACCGCTGATACTGCGATCCCGCCTCGGCCGACCCGAACAGCTGAGTCGCGACCTGGCAGTTGTAGGTCTGCGGCATGAACCCGGCGGGGGTTCCGGTCGGCAGGAACCCATTGAGCGCCGAACAGCTCTGCGGCATCGTGGGCATCCGATAGCCCAGGTAACCGTTGCTGTACAGCACGTTGCCGTATCCCGTTCGATCGTTGGCCGTCCCGTTGTAGAAAAACTTCACCTCACCGATGGTGATGGGATTCAACAACGACTTCAGGGTCAGGACCGCGGTCGTGGCCTTTGATCTCACGAAGCTGTGAGAGACGTTCGTGGGATAGTCCCAATACGGACCCTTTCCCTGCAGAATCGGCAACGGAACGGTTCCCTGCGTGCGTGCCGTTTCGTCATTCTGCAGAAAGACCAAGCTTACATGGCCGGACCGGGTCGGCTGGACCGCAGCCAAGTAATAGGAATTGACGTGCCCGAAGACATAGTCCGTGTAACCATCGATATGCGTGTGCTGATATGAGGCGAGCACTCGAAAACCGCCGAGCGACGCCACCGAGCCTGAATTGACCTGAAAGCCTTCGGTCGCCAGCGAACCATGTCCGGCATAGCTTCCCAGGCTCCCGCTGACCTGCACCCCGAACTTCTTGGCGGGCATTTTTGGAGCGAAGTTGATCGTGCCGCCCAGCGAGTCGATCGAAGTCTGCGCCGCGGTATTGGCGCCACTGTACACCTGCACGCTGGTGATCTGCCCGGCGGTCAGGGGAGTCACGGCATGATTATCCCCCTTACCGTAGATGCCACCGAGAAAGACATTGATAATGGGCACGCCGTCGAACGTGGTGCCCACCTGATTGCTGTTAAAGCCGTCCAGCGTGAAGACGTAGCTGCTCGCGCTCAGGTTTGCCGGACCCGTCGCTATCACGTTGAAGCCGGGCACGTTCTTGGCCAAGCTCAATAGGCTCTCACCCGGACTGACGTGCGCGACTTTTGAACTGCTGATGGTCGCAACCGCCTGTTCCGGCGCTTCGATCTTAATGGTCTTCAGAGTGGTCTCCGTCGCCGTACCGCTCTGGTCTGCGCTCCGGGACGCGGCGACCGCCGGCTCGATCGCCATCAGGGCAATGCATGGGAGAAAGACCGTCATCGGA
>JAJZLX010000453.1:19793-20666 GCA_021850555.1 Pseudomonadota bacterium
ATCGGAGTGATGATCTGTCGTACCACCTTACGGATCTCAAACGACATTAGAACTCTCCTCAGCTGGACAACATACGGCCGTTTATCGAGACAAAAGCCAAGCTGGTCGGCCGGCCGTGCCAAACCGATCGCCAGATTTCGGCGCGTCAACCAGGGCACTCGGCGGTTGCCGCCGCGGACTGGAGCGCGGCCGCCATGAGAGACTCTGATTGAGGCACGAACGAGTACATACTGATCCTCGAGGCGCCGTGTTTCCTGAAGCACTTACTGCATTTTTTTGTGCTGTTGCGGATTTCACTCAAGCTTCCCCCGAGGCCGCTCCCTTCTTTTGCGGCGATTGTGTTGGATCTAGAAAGCGCCCAGCCCCAAATGGAAGCGCCTGGTCTCAGCTTGTTAAACGATATACTTGCGGGCCAGCGCCGTCAATCACTGGTTTTGGAGCGAAACATGAATCTAAGTCACCCGTGGCAATCGCGCAACAACGGCTCGGATCCAGGCGCATGCGCCTGAACGTATTGCACCACCATAGTCATCGCGCCCAGGCGCTCGAAGATCGGCTCCTTACCGTTCCGGGAATAGTGATACACGCTGGCGCGAAGCTGAGCACCTCAGCCCGGCGCAACGCTCAGCGCAGCGCGCGCAGGACACCGGGTGGCAGCAGCCAGCACAGTGTCGCGCCGCCCGCTCGCACGGCGCCGGTGAACGCCAGCAGGGCGACCCCCGGCTTCTTGAGCTGGAACGCATCGTGCCGCGCGGTGCCCGAGAGGCAGTGGGCCATGAGACGGCCGAGCCCCGGCTGGTGGCCGACGATCGCGACCCGCCGGCACGGCTCGGCGCGCAGGGCCTCGAGCAGCGTCTCGGGTGACACCTGGGG
>JAJZLX010000207.1 GCA_021850555.1 Pseudomonadota bacterium
CAACTGATACAGAGGCAGTCCGGCCATCTTGCCCAGAATGTCCCACAATGCGACGTCCACCGCCGCGATCGCCGTCATCGTGACCGGCCCGCGCCGCCAATACGCCCCCTTGTACAGGAACTGCCAGAGGTCCTCGATGCGGCCCGCGTCGCGGCCGATGAGGTTCGGCACCACATGGTGCTCGAGGTAGGCGGCCACCGCGAGTTCGCGGCCATTGAGGGTGGCATCCCCGAGACCGAAGACGCCCGAGCCGGTTTCGATCTTGAGCGTCACGAAATTTCGGCCCGGGCAGGTGACGATCACACGCGCCGCGACGATCCGCCGCTCGCGAGCCGACCCCTGTGGCGCCATCTCGGAATTGATCATGACTCACGACTCCCGTAGGCACGCGCCGCCGCGCCACACGCGGACCGGGCGCATCTGTTGAGTGATCCCGAAAACCCCAGGCGTCATATCGGCACCGCCGAGTCGGCCGCAAGGTCCACCGGCGTCAGCCGCGGCACCAGCAGCTGGATGATCGCCAGCGCCGTGAGATACATCCCGCCGGCCAGCGTGAACAACAGCGCGTAGCTGCCTGTCGTCTGCAGCAGGAAACCCACGGCCGTCGACACGAACGCCCCCGAAACCGCGCCGGCGAACCCGCCGAGCCCGACCACGGAACCCACCGCCGCGCTCGGATAAAGGTCGGACGTCATCGTAAACAAGTTCGCCGACCAACCCTGGTGCGCAGCCGCCGCGAGCCCGATCAGCCCCACCGCCGGCCACAAGTGATGCACGAGCGGGGTGAGCACGACGGGCGTCACCGCGAGGGCGCAGACGAGCATCGCGCCCTTGCGCGCGGCGTTGGGGCTCCAACCCCGACGCATCATCCAGCCGGCGAGCCATCCGCCGGCAACACTGCCGCCGTCCGCCATCACGTACACGACCACAAGGGGCGGGCCGAGCGCCATCAGATCCAGGCCGAACCGATGGTGAAGATACTTTGGCAGCCAGAACAGCAGAAACCACCACACCGGGTCGGTGAGGAACTTGCCCGCCACGAACGCCCAGGTCTGGCGGTGACGCAGCAATTTGCGCCAGCGCACCCGCACCGGGGCTCGGGCCGGCCCGCCGGCATCGTCGCGGCGAATGTACGCCAGCTCGCGTGCCGAGACGCGCGGATGCTCTTGCGGCGGATGATAGACGATGAGCCACACGATCAGCCAGGCGAGATCCAGTGCCCCGGGGAACAAGAACGCTGAACGCAGACCCCACAGGGCCGCCACCACCGGCACGGCGAGCGGCGCGACGATCGCCCCGATGTTCGAGCCGGCGTTGAACAGCCCCGTGGCAAAGGCGCGCTCGCGCCGCGGGAACCACTCGGCGACGGTCTTCACCGCCGCCGGGAAATTCGCCGACTCCCCGAGCCCGAGCACGAAGCGCGCGGCGGCGAATTCGAGCACCGTGCGCGCCAAGGCGGTGCTCATGGCCGCCACGCTCCACACCGCGATCGAGATCGCATAGCCGATGCGCGTGCCGAGCTTGTCGATCAGCCGGCCCGAGCACAGCAGGCCGATGGCATAGGCGCCCTGGAACGCCGCGACGATGTAACCGTAGTCTTCCTGCGTCCAGCCGAGCGCGTGCCCGAGCGAGGGGGCCAGCACCCCGAGCACCATCCGGTCGATATAGTTGACGGTGGTCGCCCAGAACAGCAGCGCGCAGATACGCCAACGATAGCGGCCGCCGCCGGACTCGCGCGCCATCTCTGACTCGGACGCCACGCTCTGCGACCCCCCGCGGATGCTGGTGAACAGTCGCGCATGGTATCGCTCCCATATTGGCGCCGCAACCACGCACGGCGCGGCGTTGGCCAGCGCTCGCCCGGCCGTTTTGCGCCTTTACCTTCCGACCTGCCGTCGGTTATGATAGCGATACCAGGCTGGCGTGGGGGGTTCGGCAAAGTGAGCAGTCAGTTCATACCGGCGCGTGTTCGCAGCGCCCTGTCCGCGATGCTGGCGGTAACGGCATTCTGGTCGTGTGTTGCGGCAGCCCGGACCCCCGAGCCGCTCTACAAGAATCCCCATGCGCCGATCAGCGCACGCGTGCAGGATCTGCTCGCGCGCATGACGCTCCCCGAGAAGCTCGCGCAGATCACCTCGCTCTGGACCAACAAGTCCGAGATCGAGAACGCTGCGGGAAATTTCGATCCGGCCAAGGCGGCGCGCAACTTTCCCTACGGTATCGGCAATCTCGCCCGTCCCGACGATTACACGCCGAAGAACCAGTACGCCCTGCGCACCACCGCGCAGACCATCCGCTTCGTCAATGCCGTGCAACACTTCCAGCTCGAGCACACGCCGCTCGGCATTCCGACGCTGTTTCATTCCGAGGGCCTGCACGGCTACGTGGCACGCGGCACGACCAGCTTCCCGCAGGCGATCGCTCTGGCGAGCACCTGGGACCCGGCGCTCATCACGCGGGTGTTCCGCGTAGTGGCCCGCGAAGCGCGCGCCCAGGGCATCGGCATGCTGCTCACACCGGTAATCAACCTCGGCCGCGACCCGCGCTGGGGACGGATCCAGGAGACCTTCGGCGAGGACCCGTATCTGGTCTCGCGCATGGGTGTCGCGGAGGTGCGCGGCCTGCAGGGCAAATCGCTCCCGCTCGGTCCCGGTCACGTGCTCGCCGTGCTCAAGCACTTTGCCGGTTACGGCGTGCCGCAGGCCGGCACCAACGTCGGCCCCGTGGAACTGACGCATCGAAAGCTGCTCGAGATGTATCTGCCGGCTTTCCATGCCGCGATCACGCAAGCGCACGCCCAGGCCGTGATGGCCGCCTACAATGCGATCGGCGGCATCCCATGCACGGCCAATCCCTGGCTGTTCCAGACGGTGCTGCGCAAGGACTGGGGCTTCAAGGGCATCGTGGTCAGCGACTACTCCGGGATCGAGCAGCTGATGACGCTGTATCACGTCGCGCCGAATCTCACCGACGCCGCCGCCCGCGCGCTCAACGCCGGGGTCGACGTCGACTTTCCCAACGGACATGCGTTCAAGCACTTGCCGCAGGCGCTCGCCGAGGGCAAGGTCACGATGCGTCAGATCAACGCGGCGGTAGCCGGGGTACTGCGCCTGAAGTTCCTCTCGGGAATCTTCGATCATCCCTTCGCCAGCGTTGCCTATGCCGACAAGATCACCGACGACGCCCAGGCACGGGCCCTCGCGCTGCGGGCGGCGCAGGAGGCGATCGTTCTGTTGAAGAACGACGGCACGCTGCCGTTGCATGTCAATCGCCTGAAGACCCTGGCGGTGATCGGCCCGAACGCCGCGCCGGTGCGGCTCGGGAATTATTCG
>JAJZLX010000044.1 GCA_021850555.1 Pseudomonadota bacterium
GCTTGTCGTAGACCGGCAGCAGCTGCTTGCTGATGCTGAGCGTCACCGGGTGCAGCCGCGTGCCCGCGCCGCCGGCCAGAACGATGCCTTTCAAGGGGTGGCTCCTCGGCCCGATGCAATCGCGCTAGCTTGCCAGAAGACGGACTCCCGCGTCACGAGCGATCCGGCGGACCCGGGTTGGCTCCGGGCCGCAATGCATTCAGCACAGCCCGCACGCACGCGAGCAGATCCTCATAGACGCCATCGGCCCGGGCCATCGCCTCCTCGGACAGCTCGTAACCGGTCCGCACCAGGAAGCATCGGCCGACGCCGGCGGCTCGTCCGGCCTCGACATCGGATAGACGGTCCCCCACCAGGAAAGACGCGCGCGGCTCGATGTCGAGCGCCTCGATCGCCTTGAGCAGCATCCCGGGCCTGGGCTTGCGGCAGTCGCAGTCCACCCGGTACCGGGCGAGGGGAGCATCCGGCAGGTGCGGGCAATACTCCACGTCGTCCAGGCGCACGCCGCAGGCCTCGAGACTCGAGCGCATGTGCGCGGTCAGGGCGAGATAGTCGGCCTCCCGGTACAGGCCGCGCGCGATACCCGATTGATTGGTCACCACCACCAGGCGGTAGCCGGCCGCCTGCAACAGCCGCAGCGCCTCGATGGCGCCCGGCACGAACGCGAAATCCTCCGGCCGGTGCACGAAGGCGCGCTCCTCGTTGAGCACCCCGTCGCGATCGATGAAGGCAGCAGGACGGCTCATTTACCGCGGATGCGCCGCACCAGCGCGCTGGTCGAATGGCCCTCGACGAAAGGAATGGCGAGCGAGCGTCCGCCCCAGGAGCGCATCAGGCGGGTCTCCTCCAGAAGTCCCATGTCGTAATCCCCGCCCTTGACGTAGATGTCCGGCCGGCAGCGAGCGAGCAGCTCGCAGGGGGTCTTCTCGATGAACAGCGTGACGAAGGAAACGCTCTCCAGCCCCGCCACGACGATCAGGCGGTCTCGCTCCCCGTTGAGCGGCCGGTCCGGCCCCTTGCCGAGCTGGCGGACCGAGGTGTCGCTGTTGACCGCCACCAGGAGCGCCGCGCCCATGACGCGCGCGGCCGCGAGGTACTCCACGTGACCCCGGTGCAACACATCGAATACACCGTTGGTGAAGACCAGCGGCCTCGGCCATGGGTAGGAGGCGATCTCGGCGGTCGCGACGATTTTCCGGCTCAGGGACAGAGGAAGATCCGCCATCGGCTGATGCCTCAGTCGCCCTGTCCCGCGAGCCACCCGGCATAGCGCTCGATGCCGGTGGCGACATCCACGAAGGGCACGTCGCAGCCGCTTTGGCGCAGGCGGGTGAGGTCGGCCTGGGTGTGGCACTGGTACTTGCCGATCAGCGCCTCGGGGAAAGGGACGTACTCGATCAGACCCTCTTTGACCTGTTGCTCGAGGGACAGCGGCGGCTCCCCGCGCAGCGCCCTGGCAGCGTTGATCGTCGAGCGGGCCACGTCGTTGAACGGCTGCGAGCGGCCCGTGCCCACATTGAAGATGCCGTTGCGCTCGGGATGGCGCAGGAACCACAGGTTCACGGCCACCACATCGTCCACGTACACGAAGTCGCGTGTCTGCTCTCCGGGGCCGAAGCCGCCGTACTCGCCGAAGAGCCTGACCTTGCCGCGCTCGCGGATCTGGCCGAAGTGATGGAACGCCACCGAGGCCATGCGGCCCTTGTGCTGCTCGCGCGGCCCGTAGACGTTGAAGTAGCGGAAGCCCGCGACCTGGTATCGCGCCGTGGGCAGCATGCGCCGCACGACGTTGTCGAAGAGGAGCTTCGAGTAGCCGTAGACATTGAGCGGCCGCTCGCACTCGGGCGACTCGCGGAATGCCGTGCCGCCGCCATAGGTCGCGGCCGAGGAGGCATAGAGCAGCCGCGTGCCCTGCCCCTGGCAGGCATCGAGCAGGCGCTTCGTGCAGCGGTAGTTGTTCTCGAGCATGTAGCGGCCGTCGTGCTCCATGGTGTCCGAGCAGGCGCCCTCGTGAAAGACGGCCTCGATGCGCCCGAGCTGCCCGCGCTCGAAGCGCTCGTAGAACTCGCCGCGGTCGAAGTAATCGGCGATCCTTGCCCCGAGGAGGTTGCGGTATTTCATGCCCTCCGTGAGGTCATCGACCGCGATGATCTCATCGATGCCGGCGCCGTTGAGCCCGTGCACCAGATTGCTGCCGATCATGCCGGCGGCGCCCGTGACGACCACTTTCAAGCGAACAGCTCCTCGTAGCTCACGGTGGCCGTGCCGAACTTGCCGACCACGATGCCGCCGGCGCGGTTGGCGATCGGCATGGCCTCGCGCAGGGTGAGGCCCGCGGCGAGCAGCGCCGCCAGAGTGCCGATGACCGTATCGCCCGCGCCGGTCACATCGAATACCTCGCGCGCCTGCGCATCGACGCGCACATGCCCCTGGTCATCGAAGAGCGACATGCCTTCTTCGCTGCGCGTCAGCAGCAGCGCCGACAGCCGCTGTTCCCGGCGCATGCGCTCGACGCGCTCGAGCAGTTGCTCCTCGCACTGCCAGGCGCCGATCACCTGCGCAAGCTCGGAGCGGTTGGGCGTGATCACGGTGGCGCCGGCGTAGCGGCTGTAATCCCCGCCCTTCGGGTCGACCAGCATGGGCTTGCCCGCGCCGCGCGCGATCTCGATCATCTTCGGGATGTGGGTGAGCCCGCCCTTGCCGTAATCGGAAAACAACACCGCGTCGCACCGGGGCACGATGCGGGTGAAGTCCGAGAGCAGCCCCGAGAGCACCTCGTGATCGGGCTGGTTCTCGAAGTCCACCCGCACCAGCTGCTGCGAGCGGCCGATGACGCGCAGCTTCACGCAGGTGTAGAGCTTCGGGTCGCGGCCGAGGAGGCTCTCCACGGCGTGGGCCTGAAGCAGCGATTCGAGCCTGCGCGCCGGCTCGTCGTTGCCCACCGCGGTGATCAGCGTCACCGCCGGTCCCAGCGCCTTCACGTTGAGCGCCACATTGGCGGCCCCGCCGAGACGCTCCTCCTCGCGCCTGACGCGCACCACGGGCACGGGCGCCTCGGGCGAGATGCGCTCCACGTCACCGAACAGGTAGCGGTCAAGCATGGCATCGCCCACGACGAGCACGCGGGCCGCCCGCAAGCGCGCTTTCAGATCGACGGCGGGGATTTGCATCAGGGCAGCCCGAGCGCCGCTTCGATGAGGCCGCACAGAGTGTGGCCGATGAAGCTGTGCGCCTCCTGGATGCGGGCCGTGACGGCACTCGGCACGACGATGGGCACCTCGCACAGCGGCGCGAGCGCGCCGCCGTCGCGGCCCAACAGACCGATG
>JAJZLX010000076.1 GCA_021850555.1 Pseudomonadota bacterium
GCGCTGCTCGGGCGCGAGCGAACCCTGGCCCGTATCGAGGCGGCTTTGAGCATGCCCGTCGGGGACTGAATCCTCACCTTGGCGGTGCGGGACGCTGCGCGCGCTCCAGGGTGAATCCCCTTGACAGAGCGACGCAGCTTCCGTACCTTCGCGGCCCACTCCGCGTGGGGCCATAGCTCAGCTGGGAGAGCGCTTGCATGGCATGCAAGAGGTCGACGGTTCGATCCCGTCTGGCTCCACCATCCTTACTCCTGGTCCAAGGCGAATCTCTGCTCGGCCATCCGGCGCGTGTCCGGCGTGCCAGGTGCGTGCAGGCTTGCGCGCCTGGTCCGGCAGGGGCGGCAGCCTGGGCCCGGCGCACGAAGAATGCATCCGGACGGGTCCTCTCTCGGCGGTAACACGGGTGACGCCAGTTCGCCTGCTCGAGGCGCTGACCTGCCGACGGAGTCGCTCGGCTCCGTCGGGGGTGCCAATTCCCCCTTATGATTGCTGTTTCCAGCGCGCCAGATCTTCTACCGTAATTCCCAGTCCGGCGATCCTCGAGCTGTCGAGATTGTCGAGCTCCGCTTGCACGTCCGAGAAAAACTTTTCTCTATGCTGCGGCTCGATGTTGCTTGGAACATGCGCCGTGATCCACTGCGCCACTTTTGCCGGTGGTACGGCTTGCCGCACCAATTCCGCCACCATCGCGCGGCGCAATGGTCGGTATAGCGCCGAGATCTCGTCGAACCCGATGACCTTTGCCTGATTATCAAAGCGGTCGCAGCTACGACGGTACGACCAGACGTAGAGATCTGCGAGCGGCCCGACTTCATTAAGCTCGTACAGGACGATCGTTGCCTTCAGGTACGCGTCGGGGTTCACTTCCACAAACGACTGCGGCACGAAGTCTCCCCGGATCAACGGAATGATCGACGCAAGTCGTGCCGTTCGCTTGTTCACGTCCACGAAGGCCTGCAGGTAAGAGAGGTGCACGAGGAGAAACAAGCTCTGCTCGAAGGGGTCTACTATCGCGCGCGCCTTCGCAAGCAGTGCATTGAGGAGCCTCGTGAGGCGCTCTCTACCTTCGATCGGCGCATAAGTCGTGCCGGAGACGCGGACACTCTCATTGCGGATCTGCCCGGCCGCTCCTGGCGACACCAGACTGTCAGCAAGGAGGTAATGGATCGTGCGAATCGCCGATTCGTCTGGTTCCAGCGTCTCCACGTGACGCACGAGGTAGGCGATTGCTTCCTTGTGATTGAGGATCATGATGCGCTCGGCATCGGGCTTTCCAGGTGCCGCTGTGCCTTGCAGCAAGAGCCGCTCGGTGTCTGCCAGCGTGTAGGTGTTGCCTTCAAGTCGGGCAGAGTTGTAGCTGAAATCGATGAGCAGGCGATCGTAGATCTTCCGAATGTAAGTGCCTGCCTGCCTGAAGATCGGATCGCGTTTGCCGAGCGTCTTCAATGCTTCACGCTGCAAGACCGAGAAATACGCACTTTCGTTCGGCACGTACGCTGCCAGCCACTCCTCTCGGTAAGTCGCCGGCGATCGCGTGTAAAGCGGCGCCTCGATGCGCTTGAGCAGGGCCGCGTTTTGTGCGGAAAAGATCGCGGCCGGAATCCGGCTGTTGGGCACAGCTCCCGCCGCTGCGTGCCCCGCGAGCGCGCTTGGTGATCGCAATCGATACCGACGACCCTTGCGCTCGCCGCGGGTCTCGATGTCGCCGTTTCCGGCGAGAGCCGCGAGCCAGTTGCGCAGCGTGCGGTCGGGGACATCGCCGATCGCTCCCTTTAGCTCGGCAGCGGACATCCAGCGATCGGGTGCAGCCTTCAGGACACCCAGGAGAGTGGATTTATCGGCCATTTATCGGCCAATATATCGGCCATCTGCGAGGAGTTCAAGCGAAATCGGCCATATATCGGCCAATCCTCGTCACATATCGGCCTAGGACGACGTGGCAGTGTCTTAAGCCATGCTGCTTCAGGGCGTGACACAAGCGCGGAGCGCGGTCATTCTCCGAACCGAACGGCCAGAGCCGCCCGCAAATCGTATTCTGGGGTCTAGTCTTTCGATGCGCGTGCCGCGCCCCGATCGGCGCCCCCGGTTACCGGGCGCTTTTGCTGCGCCCGTTCGGGCGTGCTGCGAGGGGCTCACGACGCAGCACGAGCGCCATCATCCAGGGACCCTCCGCGGCCGAGTTCCTTTACTCTCGCTCTGCTGCGCTCGTCTCGGGGCGCCTCGACCGGCTGCCCTGGCGCTGGCTCGAGTGGAAGTTCTCAGACGAGTCCGAGATCGCGGGGACGGGCGCCCGGGAACACCGCGCCGACCTCATGTGCTTTCAGACCCCACAGGCGTGCGAACACGCCGCCGAGCACGTCCCGGTAATCACTGAGCACGGGGTAGTCACGGTTCTGATTGAGCGTTGTGGGCGAGAGTGCGATCTGCTCACCCGCGATCCGACCTCCGCGCACCGAGCCGCCGAGCACCCAGTAAACGGTGCCGTGACCGTGGTCGGTGCCGCGATTGCCGTTCTCGCGAAAGGTGCGACCGAATTCGCTGAGGACGACGACGGTCAGGTTGCGCCAGGCCGGGCCGGTGGCGCGAGCCAGCGCCGCCAGCCCGTCACCCAGTGCCGCGAGCTTCGTCGCGAGTTGACCCTGGGCGCCATTCGCCGTCGCCTCGTAGACATGGGTGTCCCAGCCGCCCACGTCGATGAATCCGATGTCGAAGCTGTCGCGCATGAGCGCGCCGACCCGGGCAGCAACGCTGACGAATCCTCCGGGGTTGATCGCGCCGCGACTCGCGGCGCGCATCTCGGCCGCCCAGCGACCCATGCCCATGTCATGTCGTACTTCGCTCTGTACCGAGAAGCCTTCTGCAACGGCACCCGCCTGCGACGTGTCGCGCCACATCTGCTCGAGCTTTGCCTGCTGCCGCGGTGCAATCTGCGCACGCACAGGGTGGTTGAGCACGATATTGGGAATTCGCGCCGGACCCTGAAGCGACAATGGAACTTCGGCCGTAAACGTAATCGGTCGGGCGCGCCCGTGGAGTTGCTGTACGAGGCGGTTGAGGAATCCGTCATTGAAATCGTGCGTTTGCGGACCTTGTCCGAGTTCAATGTGGTCCTGGGTCTCGAAGTGGCTGCGCGTCATGTCCCGAGTGCCCGCAAAGGGCACGAACGCCAACTGTTTGCGCTGCCAGAGCGGGAGCATGCTTAAGCGCAGTGCCGGGTGCAGTGCCCAATCCGCATCCAGGGGCAATGCTCCGTCCGCACCGCTTCCCGGTCTCGGCACGGCGATATGGGGGCGCGCTTCGTAGTAGAAA
>JAJZLX010000547.1 GCA_021850555.1 Pseudomonadota bacterium
CGCAAGGGTCTGATCACGCTCGCCGACCATCTCTCCGCCCTGCATCGTGTTACGGAGTCTGGGCTGGTCGGGGTAGGTCGAGAGCCCGGCCGGTGGCGTGATCAGGTGCGTGAGGTTGGGCAACTGCCCGGCCGTCAGCCCGGTTGCCCGCAGATGGAGCGTGACGGTGAGTGGATTGCCGGCTTGCGCGCGCAGGGTGGTGGGGCTCCACTGCGCGGACAGTGTGACCTGCCGGGCCGGCAGCCAGTAACCGCTCCTCTGGCCTGGCGGTCGCGGCCGCACCGACAGCACGATCGGATCACCGTGGACCTCGATCGGCCGGGTGCTCTGGACCAGTTGGCCGAAGAAGCTGCCGAAGCTGCCGCTCCAGGGCGAGGCGCTCTGCGTCACGGCGACCTGCCCGTCGAGCACCGGGCCGGCCAGATGCAGCGTGCCGCTGCGCAGCGGAAACAATACGTAGCGACGCGTGATGACTTGATAGGGCCGCCCGTCGCGCATCGTGCTCGCGTAGTGATCCGTGCCGATCTGTTTCACCAGGGCCGCACCATGGCCCGAGAAATCGAGGGTGCCGTGATAAAGCTGCTCGTCCGTGAAGATCTGAACGGTCAGCCGTACCTGTGACTGCACATACGGATGTGCGGGCGTGACGTGACTGACGATGAAGATCGCGGGAGGCGCGGTCGTGCCGGCGTCTGGCGCCGCGGCCGAACTCGAGCCGGATACGGTGAGCGTCAGTGCCGGACTGCGCTGCCCGTCCCAGGCGAGCGGCGGGATCGTCAACCGGCCCGCGTGCTTCGGCGCCAATGTCAGGTCGACCTCGGTGCTGTCCATGGTGCCGCCGGTGCCGATCTGTACGCTGGTGCTGGAACTGGTGCCCAGGATGTCGAAATTCCGGCGCAGCGGCGCCAGATCCGGTTCGCTGGTGGTTAGACCGTCGTATCGCAGTGTCAACTGAACGGTGCTGCCCGGCGTGACCTGCGAGCTGCTGAGCCGGGCTGTGACCGCCGCTCGAGCCGGCACGGCGAGCACCCCCAGGCACAGTGCCAGCACCGCGCCCGCAACCCGCCCCTTCATGGCTCCGTCCCGCGGTGGCGCATCGTGTATTTGATCAGAAATTCGCGGCGCAGCAGTCCGGCCGGGTTGTTCGGCAGTTGTCGCAGCCACTGCTCCAGGGCCAGGGTTTTCTCGCTTACAGGCTTCGGCGGCCGGGAGCGCATCCCGCTTGTGCGGGCCACGAGGCGGTGCGCGCCGTGATGCGATCCATCTGCACGGCTGGCGCGCACGGGCTGGCGGGTACCGTGCGCCGCCTTTGGACGGGCCAGCGCGGCTGCGAGCGCCGCGTCACGGCGTGCCTGACCGGGACTGCGCCGCCGCGCCCCCGCGCGCTCGCCCGACTGATCGCGCGCGCGAACTCTCTGCTCTCGATGCTCACCTGTGCCGGTCGTGCCGCGCGCAGGGGCGGAGCGGGGCCCTGGCTTGCCTGCGGCCGTCCCCGGGCCGCCGCTGCGGCCCGGCCGGCTCGAGCCACGGCCGTCCGCGCGGGACTGGGCCGAGCGCTCCGCCTGGCTTGCGCCGTGAGCGGCGTTGCGCTGCGGGCCATGCCCTGGTCTACCCTGGGACTTGCCCGAGGCGTGGCGCTGGGCGCCGCCGCGCCCGGAGTTGCGTGAGCGCGGCGGCGGCTGCTGCGCCAGCATGCGCTCGACCAAGTCGCGGTTGTGCCGGATGTCAGCGTCGTGCGGTGCCTGCTTCAAGGCCGCATCGTAGGCCGCGAGCGCCTGATGCAGATGACCCAAGTGCACCAGCGCATTGCCGCGGTTGTATTCGGAAGTCGGATCCGTCAGCGGCGCAAGCAGGCGTGCCGCCGCGCCGTAGCGTCCGGCGCGCAGGTCCGCGTATGCCTTCAGCTGCGGATTGGAGAAGCGCCGGGCCGCCTTGGCCGGCTGACCGGCGGCAAGCAGCGCCTCGCCCTGCTGATCGGGGGTTCGCCACAGACTGGTCCACACGCCCGCGAAGGCCGGTGTGCAGACCAGGAACCCCAGGATGAGCAAAACCGTCGCGCGCATCGTCAGGTCCACCCCCGTCGCCCCGCAAGCGCGCCGAGCAGCAGAATCAGCGGCAGCAGCCAGATACCGTCGTTCAGCCAGCTTGCAAGGCGCACGTGCGGGGCGCGCTGTGCCCGCCCAAGGCTGCTCAGTCCCGCCGCATGCAGTCCGTCGATCAGCAGCGGCAATTGATTCACCGTCACGAACTCGCCGCCGCCCGCCGCGGCGATGCGCCGCAGAACCGCCGGTTGCAGTCGCGTCATGATGATCTTGCCGTCTGGCACGCGCTCGAATCCGCCATTGCCGTTGGGTGCGGGCGCTCCCTCTGGGGTTCCGACGCCGACCACATTCACGTCGATGCCCGCACGGTGCAGCCGCTCGGCGGTCATCATCGCGCGCGCCGGGTCAGTCACGCCATCCATCAGCACGACGATCTGTCGGTCGTGACCTTTCCATGTGTCGAGCAGCCGCGCGGCCTTCTCCAGTGCCGGGGCGAGGCGGGCGCCGTGCTCCGGCATCAGATCCGGAGAGAGCACGCGACTGAGGTTGCGCACCGTGTCGACGTCGTCGGTCAGCGGCGCAACCGTATAGGCGTCACCGGCGAAGGCGACGAGTCCGACGCGCGCATCGTGCGCCGCGGAGAGCAGACTGTCGATGGCGAAGCGGGCCCGCGCGATGCGGGTCGGTACGACGTCGCGGGCCTCCATCGAGGGCGACAGCTGCAGGGCAATCACCCATGCCGCGGGCAGCCGATAAGCCGGCGTGACCTGCCGCTGCCAGCTCGGTCCGGCGAGCGCCACCACCGAGAATGTCCAGAGCGCGACGACCAACGGCCACGGCGAGCGGCCGCCGCCACTGCCGCGCAAGCGCAACCGCGCCAGGAGCTCGGCATCGATGTGGCGCAGCCAGGCGCCGTCGCGTGCACGGCGGCGAGCCAGCCACAGCGCGAGCGCCCACAGAGGCAACAGCGCCAGCAGGTACAGCGGATGCAGCAAGTGCAAGCCACGCGGCATGAGGTCAGACTCGCTCCGTCATGCGCCACGCGGCCGGCACGCTCAGCAGCAGAGCCAGCGCCAGCGGCAGCGCGAACCATTCGGTCGCCGGGCGCAGCCACTGCCGATTGGCGGTGACCGGGTCGAGCCGGTCGATTTGCCGGTACACCGCGCGCAGCGCACCGCGGTTGGTGGCGCGGAAATACCGCCCGCCGGTTATGCGGGCGATCCTCTTCAGCAGCTTCGTGTTCAGGGCAGTGTTGCCGCT
>JAJZLX010000324.1 GCA_021850555.1 Pseudomonadota bacterium
CGGTTGGCGGCGCCGAGCTTGCTGATGGCCTCGGAGAGGTAGTTGCGCACCGTGCCTTCCGAGAGATGCACCTCCGCGGCGATCTCGGCGCTCGAGCGCCCCTCGCCCGCGCGCCAGAGAATCTGCCGCTCGCGCTCGGTGAGCGGATCCGGATCGCTCGCCCAGGCCTCGGCGGCCAGCTCCGGGTCGATCACCCGCTCGCCGCGATGTACGCGGCGTACCGCCTCGGCGAGCTCGGCGGCCGGCCGGTCCTTCAGGAGGTAGCCTCTCGCACCGGCCTCGAGCGCCCGGCGCAGATAACCGGGGCGGGCGAAGGTGGTGAGGATGACGACCTGCGTGGCGGGAAAGCGCGCGCGCGCCTCCGCGGCCAGTGTCAGGCCGGTCATCTCCGGCATCTCGATGTCAGTGACGAGCACGTCGGGCCGCTCGGCGGCCAGCGCGCGCAGCGCCGCGCGCCCGTTGACGGCGCGTGCGCACACGGCCAGGTCCGGCTCCCCGGCCAGGAGCGCGGCCAGGGCGCCGAGTATCATGGCCTGATCCTCGGCGATCAGTACGCGGATCGCGCTCATGCCGGTTGAGCCTGCGCGGCGGCGGCCGGCGCCGGAATCTCCGCCGTCAGCCGCGTCCCGCCGCGCGAGTCGATGGCGAGACGGCCCCCGAGGGTGGCCAACCGCTCGCGCATGCCGCGCAGCCCGTTGCCCTCGTGCTCGATGCCGCCGCGTCCGTCGTCCTCGATGCGCAAGGCCGTGCCCCGCGGATCCACCGAGAGGATCAGGCGGCAGCGCGTGGCGCGGGCGTGCCGCACGATGTTGGTGACCGATTCGCGCAGCACCAGCGCCAGCACCGACTCGGCGACCGGCTCGACGCGCGGCAGCGGCTCGGCGCACTCCAGGCTCACCCCGGCGAGCGCGAGGGTCGCGCGGGCCCGCGCGAGCTCGGCGGCGAGCCCCTCGGAGCGGTAGCCGCGGATGGTCTCGCGCACCTCGCCGAGCGCCGTGCGCGCGGATTGCTCGACCTCGGAAATCTCTCGCTGCGCCTGTTGCGGGTTGCTGTGCAGCAATCGCCCGGCGAGCTCGGATTTCAACACGATGAGCGACAACGTGTGGCCGAGCACATCGTGCAGGTCGCGCGCGATGCGCTCGCGCTCGGCCACCTGGGCCAGGTGCTCGATCTGTTCCTGCGCCAGGCCGAGGCGGGTCCGGCTGCGCGCATGCAGTGTCCAGATGAGGTTGCCGATGCCGGCCGGGAACGAGAAGAAGGCGAAGATGCCCCAGATCCAAGCGCTGAAGTGCAGCGCCAATCCCTCGACGGCGCTCGCCGCGGCCGCCGCGACGATCAGCGCCATGACGACGGGGATGGACTCGGCGACCAGGGGAGCGAATGCCGCACAATAGATGAATACGACGCCGGAACCGGGGTTGAACGGGTAGTAGGCGAGGCCGAGCAGGGCGAGCGATGCCAGGAGCAGGCGCTTCGTGCGCAGCCGGCGGGTGAATACCAGACCGACATACAGCGCCAGGAAGCACAGATACAGCAGCGCGGCGGTGAGCCAGACGGCGAAGCTCGAGGGCTGCTGCGCGGGCACGGCAAAGAAATAGATCGAATAACACAGCCAGATGAAATCAACCGCCCGTACGCGTTCCGGGGGGCGCGGCGGCATGCCACAGGGCTCACGGGTCGACACGGATCGGCTCATGGCGTTCGGACTTCTCTGCGGGCGAACGTAATCCAGGCGGCTCCAAACATCAACACGCTGAAGGCGGCGAGCACCAGCCAGTGCAGGGGCGCGCCGGCGCGCGGCGCGAATCCGAACACCGCCAGGGCCAGCTGCGCCAGATGATACGTCGGCAGGGCCGGGGCGAGCACCTGCACCCAGTGCGGCAGCATGCGCAGCGGCATGAAGAATCCCGAGGCGAACGACACCGGCAGGTAGATCAGGTTGATCAGGCCGGCCCCGGCGCTCGCCGGCATGAGCAGCCCGATCAGCAGGCCGAGGGCCGTGAACGGGATCGAGCCGAGCAGCACGATGAGGGCCAAGCGCGCCGCCTGTCCCGGGCTCACCGTCACGCCGCCGACGGTGGTGCCGAGCCAGATGAGCGCGGCCATGACGATGAGCGCGAAGGCGGCGCTGCTGAGCATCTTGGCCAGGAGGTACGCCAGGCGTGGCATGGGGCTCAGCGGGTAAGCCATGCGCGGGCCCGTACCGTAAAGAGCGCATAAGGAAAGATCCACATGAGCGCGACGGACGAGTAATACCCGTAGAGCACCCCGTAGACGATGTGGAACGATCGTTCGGTACGCAGGTAATACAACACCTGAAAGACCGATATCGCTCCGACCACTTCCAGCATGGGGCGCACCACGGACGGATGCAACGCGATGACGACCGGCACGACGATCAGGCCCAAACAGGAAATCGGCAGCGCCGCGTCAGTCGTGCACCGGTCCAATAGCGCCAGGATGCGCGTCCGCCACGGTCTGCGCCACACGATGCGCGCGAAGCGGATCTCTTCGCGCACATAGGACCGGTCCCAGCGCAGCAGCATCTTGCAGAGTTTCCAGTACCTGTTCGGTACGATGGTATGCACGACGGCCGTACGCTGATAGAGTGCGTCATAGTTGGCCTCGAGCAGATAGTTCGTCATGGCGCGATCTTCTCCGAACGTGCAGCGCGAGCCCAGGAACACCTGAGTCCTCCATCGCTCGAGCACGCGATTGACGGCCGCGGCCCGATAGGCGCTCAGCGCTCCGGGACAGCAATAAACATTGCGGTAGACCGACTCCCCGGCACGCAACATGTCGAACTGGATAATGAAACGGACATGCAGCATGCGCGGAATGACGCCGTCCGCCCGGTTGTAGACGAGAACCTTGCCCGCCACCGCGCCGATGCGCGCATCCCGGAACGGACCTGCCAGCGCGAGGAGAGCGTCGCGCTCGATCACGCTGTCCGAATCGATGGTCACCAGAATCTCGCCCCGGGCACGGGTAAAACCCCAGGCCAGCGCCTCGCGTTTGCCGAGGTTGCGCTCGTGGCGTAACGCGGTGACCCGTCCCGGATAGCGATGCACGGCGGCGCAAATATGCTCCCAGGTGTCATCCTTGCTCCCATCGTCGACGACCAGGATCTCGAGCCGATCGGCTGGATAGTTCGCGCCGATCACGGACTCGATCGATTTCAGCACCATGATCCCTTCGTTATAAGCCGGAATGATCACCGACAGGGTCGGTGCCGTTTCGCGGGTTGCCGGCGGTACGGGCCGATAGATCATCCACAGGATCGTTCGCACGATAATCAGGG
>JAJZLX010000644.1 GCA_021850555.1 Pseudomonadota bacterium
CTCAGTGAGGCGGATCGGTGAGTTTTGGCGGCCGCGAGATCGACAGAAGCGATCGAAAGCCGCCAGATGCTTGATCTTCTTATCGATCGTGCGGGTGGGGTTACCCCGGACGGCACGTAGGTAATCTGCGAACGGTTTCCACTGGGGACCGAATGCCGGAGCCGGCGCCGAAATGCGCCACGGTGGCATCGGCTCGCCCAGCGTCGACAAAGCAAATGCCCAGGCGCGTAAGGCGGAGTGAGATGCGATGATCGAAACCTTCAGCCGTCCGCGTCGAGGACTGCCCCTCGACCGCCACCAACGCGCGAACCGTTCCGCACCCTTCTCGGTCAACTCTACTCGTTGATCGAGTGCGCACCGCTCGCAATACCTCGCGAAGCGATCGAGCCACCGCAGGTAGACCTTCGCCGACTGCGGCGTCACACTGCGGTTGCGACGCCAAATCCGTCTGACATCGTTCAAACGATATGGACTGACGCTCGAGAGTGGCATCGGGCATCTCGAGAGACCCACGAAACGCGTGGTCGTCACTCGATAGAACGCGGCTGTAGGGGTGTGGATGACGCCGAGATCTTATCCAGACCGCAAACGGCTCAGGATGAGGGAAATGAAGCCGTTCCTCACAGGCTCTCCGGATAACGCCCGACTCCGGATAATGCTGCTTATCCAGTGCGCCCTGTCTATTGCACACATCTCGTGAAGGCAATTGCGTGTTGACGTTATGAGTTTCGGTGCAAAGAAGTTAAGCGCCGCAGAGCTGTCGGCGAAAGTTGCTGGCGAGGGGATAGATCCAGACGCTTTTGATGGGCTCGGCATTGCGGTGCAGCCGATCGAGCTTGCCGCGGCCCTGGGTGTCGCCCAGGCACAGCCAATTTGCGGCCTTGTAGCAGGTGCCGGTGAAGCGGGGCTTCTCGACGAAGGTCTCCAGCAGCACTGGTCGATAGGCGTATCGGACATGCCAGTCTTCGGCCAGGCGACGGGCGGCCAGAGCCAGGGCCCGCGAGGCGAGGTTCTTGCACCGGATCCACGGCAGGATGAGGAAGCGGGCGTTGTTGATGACGAGGTGAAGGTTGCGCTCTCGCTGCTCGCGTGTCCAACCGATGAACTCGTCGCGCGGTTGAGTCTTCCAGGCGCTCGCCCCAAAGGACAGGAGGGCGACCACCTCGCCGGCTGCGCGCACGAAGTAGCGCAGCTGGGCGCCGGGCATCAGTTGATGGCCGAGGTAGTGGTGACGCTGGATGTAGGCGTTCCACAGCAAAGACTCACGTTTGTGGCCGACCGGATCGATCGTGAGCCGAGTGAGATCCACCGCCGGTACGCTCTGCGGCTCGAGCACCGCCTGCTCGATCTCAGGGCGGGCGAGGTACGGCGGCGGCTTGGCGTTTCTTGGCGGCGGCAGCACGATCAGGCCGTCGGTCTGCATCCGCAGCAGCGCCACGCGGCAGCTCATATCCTTCAGGCGCCCATCGGGGCGGCGCCAGCCGAGCCGCTCGCAGACCGCGCGCGAGAGCTGCGCACGGTTGAGCGGCGCAGTGGCGCCGAGCAAGGCGCGGATGAGTTCGAGCTCCTCGAGCGTGAAGGGGCGTCCGCAGTAGCGCATGGCTCAACTCGAGTCGGTGAGGCCCAGCGCCTGCTTGTGCGCGCGCAGCACCAACACGTCTTCGTACAGGCGCATCCACCCGCGCCACAGCACCGTCACGCCCGGCTCCCCATCGCACTTGCGCCCGAGGTGCCCGCCCACGCGGCCGATCAGACGCACCACCTCGCGCAATGCTGGAGGTTTCGCTGGCGGCAGTGTCTTGTGCACCCGCACATGCAGCGCCTCGATCTCCTCCTTCGAGAACACCTCTGTGGCGGGCAGATCCGGCTGCACCCGGGCAAGATACGCCACGTGCATCAGGCGCACCCCGATGATGCTGAAGACGGTCAGATACCGGGCCAGACGCTCGCCGGTCTCGAGCAAACAGTCCTCGACCTTGCAGCCGCTCTTCAGGACTTTGTGCCAGGTCTCAATCCCCCAGCGCTTCCCGTACCACTGCACCTTCTCGCTCGCCCCTTCGAAGTCCGGCACGGGCAGGTTCGTCAGCAGCACCCAGCTGACCGCATCCTGGCCCGCAGGCGCAGCACTCTCGGTCGCCCCAATCACCCGCACGGTGATCGGGTCTGTCGAGCCGGAATCCCTGGCATGTCCTCGCCGCTGCGGTGGCTGGATCGTCGCCTGCGCCACCTTCACTTCGATCACGGCGGTGCGGGCCTTGCGCTTGCCGTTGCCGGGGATCGCGACTTCGAGGCTGCCCAGCACCGGGGCTGCGGCCAGCGCCTCGATCATCGTCTCCCACCCCGCGTTCTCCCCTGCCACGAGCTTGCGGTCGTGGCAGGCACGAATCACGTATCTCGCACCGAGCTCCTTCGCGGCGGCGAGAAACTCAAAGAAATCCGACTCCCGATCCGCGATCGTGACGACCTGTACGCCCTTCGGGGTCCGAGCCACTGTCTCGCGCAGCGCAAGCAGCCACTTCGAGCTCTCCTTCTCGTCAATCGCCGTGCACTGAAGGCGCAGAATTTTCTCGACGTACTCCTCCTCGGGAACCTCCTGACGCGCCCAGATGCGCTGGCTCAAAAGCCCGAGCGGTACGCCGCCCGGCGTAAACGCCAGCGCGTTGTGCATGATCAAACCCCGATCATGCGCCTCGTTGCTCTTGCCGATCGGCCCCAGGCCCCGAGTCTTGGGATGCTCGCCGTAGGAGAAAAACACCGTATCCTGTGCCACCAACACAGGCCCACCGCACGCCACCATCCGCTTGACCGTCGCTGCGATATGCGGCTCGCGAATCGCCTCGGGACTGACCTTGGCGTTGCCAAAAAGACGATATGCCGCCTGCGTGCCCGCCCAATCTCCACACGCCTCGTTGATCGGCGAGGCCGGAGACGTCCCGAGATACTCAGCGGTTTTGATCAAGCGACGATCCAGGCGTTTGTCCCCAAGATCGACACCGGAGAACTCCTCGCGCAGCCACTCGACCGGTCCGGTGCCGGCTTCCATGATAGCCTGCACGTCGGGATCAACGCATCGCGATGTCTTCCGCGCCTCGCTCAAACACCCTCCGTCTTGCCGTGCAAGACGGAGGAGACTACCAAACGGTTTTGCCTGTGTCCAGCCCCTCCTTCAGAAGAGGCTGGCAAGGCTCAAAGATGTGTGGAATAGACAGATAAAGGGGGTACCTAAATGAGTCGGAAGACATTGCGTAACGCATCAAAGAATGCGTTCAAGAAGAACAGCAGAGTCGGCGCGCTGGG
>JAJZLX010000420.1 GCA_021850555.1 Pseudomonadota bacterium
CAACGCCTCGTCATCTCGTCACCGGCACGCTCGCTCGACGATAGCCGGGCCGAGCGCAAGCGGCATCGAGTGCAGCGTGGCTCGGCGCGTCACTGGCCACGGATCGGCGCCGATCGACCGGGGGGGCGGGTATGCCGGGGGACTTTTTCACCGCTGACGATATAACTCTCTCAGGCACCTTGCGCTGTCCGCGGTGAAAATAGCGGCCGGCGGTGCTATGGTGGCACCAGCCACCAGGAGCGATGCCATGACGAAAAAGCCCACGCCCGATCCGTTGCCCCCACAGGCGCCCGCAGTGAAAGCGACAGATGCGGTCTACGTGGTGCCCCGGCATGGGGGGGGGCCGCTTGCGCCCGTTCCAACCCGGCCAATCCGGCAACCCGTCTGGCACCAGCGGCCGCTACGGCGAGGTTGTCCGTATGGCTCGCGAAGCATCGCCCGAGGTGATGCGGGCACTCATCGGCATCGCCCTCGATCCCGACGAGGACAGCCGGGCGCGCATCGTCGCCGGCCAGGAAATCCTTGGGCGCGCCTTCGGGCGCATCAAGGCCGAAGTCACCACCGGCGAAGCACAGCCCGTCCCCCTCGACGCCAGTAAGCTGAGCGACCGCGAGCTGGAGATCCTGGAAAAGATCGCACTCGGCGCTAGGCCGGACGGTATTCGGCAATAAGGAAAAATCCCCGAGGGCGCGGCCTGTTCGCGCCCTCGCCACGTGCGCGCGCGAAGGCGGCATTATCAGCCAACACCGCCGCCACGCTCTACCAAGCAGGCGCTGTTCGGGTCATAGACGTAGCCGGTGATCGTGCCGTCCTTGATCTTCTCCACGGCGTCGTCGATCACGAACAGCGGCACGAGGAACCATTCGCGCGGGATGACGGGATTGCCGAACCTGTCCTTGATCTCAATGTCGAGCCGGGCAGGCTCGAAGATGCGGTGGATCAGGTTTTCCAGCTTGGTGCGGCCGATGTTGAACAGTTTATAGGTCGCCACGATCTCCACGTCCGCCATCAGATAGGTCGGCTGGAGCCGCGCCCCGGCGATCCTCTGGGCGACATCCATGTTGGTGACGCCGATCTTGTGAATGAGGTTACGGTTGGCGGCGACGGTAGGGTTATCGGACTTGCTCCGCAGCACATAAATGGTGCCGCTGGCCTGATCGTCCTCGGCCTGACTGCCGAAGAACAGAGGCCCGGCGACGGGATCGGTGATGCGGCGTCCTGCTTCGTCCTTGTTAAGCGCCCGCTGTAGCGAACGCATAAGCAGGTTACTTTCGGTGCCGTTGTCGAAGATCACCCGCAACCGGGCGTCGGATTTGCCCTGCGCGTTGGTGAAGGTCTCGCCTGCGTCGGCGACATAGGCCTTCTGCCCGCCGACGATAAACCAGCTTCCGGGCCGGATTTCCGCCTTCAGCTCGAAGGGGCGGGTCTGCCGAATACCGTTGTCGATCTCCCTCCGCACCTGCTCAAACAAGGGCTTGAAGCGGTCGAAGTCCTCGCAGCGTTCTCGCTTGGCGATCTCTTCGGCGGCGCGTTTGTCGGCGGCCGAGCGGACATGCCGCAATTCGGTGATATCGTCCGTGGCAGTGGCCTCCACACCAAGCTGGGCCAACAATTCGTCGTCGCTAATGTCGTCGGCCGCGTCGCCCGAGGCGGATGTCGCGCCCTCCAAAAGCCCCTCATGGTCGAGCGGTGCTAGCAGAGTGCGGCAATCCTCCTGCGCGCGAAGCCGGTCGAGCCGCACGGCATAAAGCCTCTCGAAAATATCGCGATCCTCGCCGTGTTGCGGCGCGCGACCGTGCGCGGCGGTGAAACGCTGAATCTCCTCGAAACCGGCGATGATCCGTTCCTCGCGCGGAGTCCGCGCAGCGTCCTTCTTGGTCTCGATCTCGACGCCAAGCTCGACCAGCAGCGCGTCGTCCTCGTCGGTGAAACCCTTAGCCACGCGCGGCCTCCGCTTTCATGCGGGCGAGGAAGGCGACACCTTCGGCCATGCGCTTTTCCCAGGCGTCGGGCGATGTGATGGATGGCAGGCGTCCGCGCTCCTGCTTGAACTTCAACGCCCGCTTGGCCAATTCGCGCGCTTCCTCCACGGTCAGACTGACCCGCTTGGCTCCGATCACGGCAGCGACCCGCTTCAAACTGTCCTCGGTCATGGCCTTGGACAGAATGGCGTAGGCTTCGCCGAACGGATTGATGCGGTCGATCAGGTCGATGTCCAGTTCGCGCACGTCCATCGCAAACCTGCGGACGCCTTCGATGAAGGCAGTGTTTGCGCCTTTCTCGCCGTCACCCTCGGCGCCAGCGAGGGCGACTTCCTTGGCCTTCTGCGTCAGGTTCAGGGCGGCGACGGCGTGCTGGCGCACAGCCTCCTGATCCTCCTCATCAAGCTCGGGGTATTTGTCCGTGATGATCTTGCCCATGCGAAGCTGGGTCAGTTCCTCAGGCACAAGCTCCTGATCGAACAGGCCGCGCTCGATGGCGGTCTTGTCCTGCACGAAAGCGGCAATTACCTCGTTCAAGTCCTGCTGGCAGATGCGGGTCGCTTCCTCGCTCTTGGGTTCGGCCAGCCCCTTGATCTCGATTTGGAAGGTGCCGCGCTCTTCGTTGAAGCCGACATTGCACTTGTCCGGCTGATAGCCGTCCTCGCCGTAGTCGAAGCCTTCAACCGGGCCGCTGGCCGGGTTCTTGGGCTTGAACTCGAAGCGCGGCGCAAGCACCTGCTCCATGAGCAAGCTCGCGGCGATGGCCTTCAACGTGTCGTTGACAGCCTCGGTCACGGCTTCCTCGGAAGCGTCCGGCTCGGCGATCAGGTTGGTGAAGCGGGCGCGGGTTTTGCCCGGGGCGTCGCGCGTGGCGCGGCCGATGATCTGCACGATTTCAGTCAGGCTGGAACGATAGCCGACCGTCAGCGCGTGTTCGCACCAAATCCAATCGAATCCTTCCTTCGCCATGCCGAGCGCGATAATGATGTCCACATGGTCGCGGTTGTTCTTCTGCGCCGGGTCTTTCAGCGCGGCGGAAACCCGGTCGCGCTTGCTAGCGTCATCGTCCACAAGGTCGGCGATCCGCAGCACCTTGCCTTCGCGCGTCTTGACCAACTGGAAGCCGGTGGCGTCGTCGGTGCCCTGCCAATCGCCCAGCGCCGAGAGGATATGGTCCACCTCCCTGATCTTGTCCTTCGTGCTTTCGCGTGAATTGACGCTGGGGATATGGATGATGGTCTTCTCGGCGGGGGGGGCCAGAACTCTGCGAATGTCGTCGGCGTAGGAGCCGGAATAGAAGA
>JAJZLX010000248.1 GCA_021850555.1 Pseudomonadota bacterium
GCCGGGAGTGCCTGGACTGGGTGATTCCGCTCTCGGAATCGCATCTGCGTTCCCTGCTCAGAGCCTGGATTCAGCACTACAACCGCGGCCGACCGCATATGTCTTTGGGACCTGGAATTCCGGATCCGCCGGCTATCACCTTCCCGAAATCCGCCTCACGGCATCGCCGTTGCGAGGGCTATTCCGTCCGCGCCAACCCGACTCTCGGCGGACTCCATCACGAATACTGCCACGTTGCCGCCTGATTGCATTTTTGCGGAGCACAATGTTCTCGTCGTCAGGATCGGGGATTTTTGGTTGCCTGGTGTACTAATTTTTAGTACATTTGATGTTGGAGGTGGTGGCAATGGGCAGGGTCACGTCATTCAGTCTCGGAGAGCATTTCAGCGCGTTCGTCGAGTCGCAAGTCAAGGAAGGCCGCTACGACACTGCGAGCGACGTCATGCGCGCGGCGCTGCGACTCCTCGAGGAACGCGAGGCCAAGCTGGCCGCACTGCGCTCGGCGCTTATCGCGGGCGAGGAAAGCGGCCCGGCAACGCCATTTGATTTCGAGGCCTTCATCGCGCGCAAGCGGAAACAGAAGCCCCGACCCGCATGACCGGCGCCTTTGTCCTCACGCCCCGCGCTCAATCCGACCTTGATGAAATCTGGGATTACACTGCGGACAAGTGGGGCCCCGACCAGGCCGAGACATACACACGCCAGCTCTGGGCCGACATCATCGCGGTAGCCGCCCGTCCGACCCTGGGCCGGGAATGCCCGGAAGTGCGGCAGGACTACCGCAAATATGCTTCAGGCTCGCACGTGCTCTTCTATCGCTCTGCGGCCGACGGAATCGAGGTCGTACGCATCCTGCACAAGCGCATGGACTTCGAGAGCCATGACTTCGAGTAGCGCCTGCGATTGCGTCCCGAGTCCCCAGGGGGCAAGCGAGCCTGGCGTCGTCACCTCCATCCCGACTCTATGGCGGACACACCCCTGCGGACCGGAATCGTACGGGCTGTCCCCTTGAGATGGATTGGCGGCAATTTCAACCGCCCGCTCCTGGACGCAGCGCGTCCATCCACCTCACACGCCCATCGCCAGATAAGCTCATGGCGGCAACCAGCGTTCCGTTTTCCGCGAAAATCCGGACCCGCTCGTAGCAATCCGCCTCGATGCCCACCCGCAACTGCAGCAGCTCGGGCTGCAGCGTCACGCTGCCGGTGCAGGCATGCAGCGCGACGGCGTGCGAGAACGACACGGCAAAGAGTTGATCACGACGGGTCGAGGGGTCCAATGACGACCCGTGTCGGTCGGCAATAATCAGGAACATCCTGCGGCTTGCGGCTCCGTTCACCATCCGTCCACTCAGCTGGCTGAGCGCGCAGCCGAAGCGAAACTCCATAACAGTACCTTATGGTACATGTTTAATTCACTTGGCGCAACTCTGCGATTGGGGTCGCGCATCCGGCGTGCTCCCGCGCGCCGGCGGCGGCAAGACCATTCCGACCAGCACCTCGTCACCGCGCCAAGCTGCCAAATCGAGCTGCTGCAGGAACTCCTCGAAGTGCATCCACTTCCAGCCTTCCCACGCGCCGGCCATCACTCGCAAAAGAACCATGTCGTTGCTCATCCAATCTTTCCTGATGTCCACTGCGGTACGTTGCCAACATCGGCGTCGCATATTCCGGCAAGGTAGAGGTCAGTGCGCTGCGCGACAAGGGACTGCCGTTTCACGCGGCATTTCGTCAGAGGAAACACACTCGTCAACTTTCGGGAAACATCACATCAATGCCACGAGCGTTGTCGGCAGTGCACGTATGACCGAACAATGGGCGAATGCGAATCACAGTTCCTCTTTGCTCCATTGTGCTGCTCATGTCCTGCCTGACAGCGCACGCGCAGAAGTACTTCGCCGCTTCCGAAACGGCCGGCCCTCTAGGCGCCTGCGGCTCGACAGCGCAGCCCATGCAGCCCGATGCCGCTGACCCTGCGGGCGTCGGCGCAGGTCTCGTGCTGGACGAGCATCTGCTGACCAATGCTTCACGAGATCAGGATTACAACGGGGGAGGTGAAGTGACGCTCTCGGGGGCGAGGACGGGAGCCGTGCCTCGGGTGCTCGACCGAATGCTCGGATTGGTCGATCGGAATAGCTGCGGAGTGACCGGGCGGCCCGCTATGCAAGATCACGCCTCCCACGCGATGGCTGCCGGGCTCCTCGTGTTCACGCCACGCGATCTAGGCAGCCGTACCGTCGTGCGCGGCGATCGGCCCTATGCAAGCCTCTTCTTCATGAGCGCCGGCCGACGCTATACCAACCCGGAGAGCAACGTCGCCTATGACACGAGCCTGACCCTTGGCGTGCTCGGGCTCAGTGCAGCGGGTGACGTACAGCGACTCCTGCACGATATGACGGGAAGCCATCAACCGCACGGCTGGTCCCACCAAATATCGTCCGGCGGCGAGCCGACGATCCGATACGAGCTCGCCCGACAGGAATTGCTCGCCGATCACGGACGGGGTCGTTGGCGTGGAGACAGCAAGTGGACCTCCGCCATCAGTCTCGGTACGGTGACCGAGGCAAGTATCGCGGTCAACGCCAGGTGGGGTCGTATCGAGTCCCCATGGTGGTCCTTCACCCCGGAGCAAGATATGTATGTACGGGAGACCCAGCCTGTCCCCCCGCCCCTGCCCGCCGGGGCGCCTCCCGAAGTGTTCGCCTTCGCAGGCGCAAGGGGCAAGCTGCGCGCCTACAATGCCTTCCTCCAGGGACAGTTTCGGCACAGCGACCTCACCTATGGTGAAGGCCAGTTGAATCAGATTCTCGGGGAAGCCTGGGCGGGCGTCGAATTGCGGACCGCGTCCGGCTGGGCCGTCCAGTACCTCGCCCGGTGGGAATCGCCGGAACTTCGCTCGGGAATCGGGTCACGGTCCTTCCTCTGGGGAAGCATTGAGATCGCGAAGTCATTTCGCTGAGCCGAGAACGAATCGAATCAGTTCGATTGCGCACGCGGGCTTCTCTGGCTTGGATGCTCCGACCGGTCCGTGAAGGATCCCCGCGATCGGATCATTATACAGCTGCTCTTGAAGGCTGCCGTCGATAAGAAACATCGCCAGTCCATGTACCAGAGCCCAAGCGGTGATCCCGATCATCGCGGCGCGGTTGCATCTCGGGCCCTTCCGGGCGGTCGGTTCGCTCGCGATCACCGCCTGCGCAGGTTCGAAGCACCGTCGCTTCGCACACGACGCTTCCGGGTACTTACCCCACTCAGTGATCGCCTCTCCAAACATCAGGCGATACATGTTCGGGTTCCGGCTTGCAAAGCGGACGTAGGCGTGGCCCAGAGCGCTCAGCTGCATGTGCGGTGCGGTGCTTTCGGCTGCAGCGATCTGGCAGGCCCTGAGGTCATTGAATCCGAGAGTGGCGAGTGCTGCCCACAGGTGCTCCTTGTCCGGAAAATGATGGTAGGGGGGCGGCTTGCGAAACGCCGGCCGCACGCGCTACCGCGCGCAACGAGAGCGCTACCGGGCCGTCCCGCTCGAGGAGCGACCGCGCCGAGGTCAGCAGAGCATTGCTCAGATCCCCATGATGATCATCACGGCGAGTCTTCTTCAGTCGCGAAATCTGCGCCATGGATGAGACTGATAGGTCTGCTTGAAGGGTTACGGGTCGGCGAGATCCGCGCGACCGGCCGGCGGCGCTTCGTGGGGCAAAGCCTGTTGACGGCTTTCCTGCCAGGACTGGCAGATCTGGATGGCGTGGCCGAGAGAGCCTGCGATGACCTCGGAATTGCCCTGGCCGCCGTCGATGTCGGCGGGAGCGGCCGCGCCCGGACAGAAGACCTTCACGATGTAGGCCTGAGGAAGCAGCTCGTGAATCCGCTGCGTGATGGCAGCGGCACGCCCGCGCTCCGGACTGGGGAACGCGCTGACCAGGCAAACAGCCGAAAAGCTGCCCGGGTTCGCGGCAGGCGGCAGGCCGCCCGCCCCCTCCTCCGGGGAGAAGTGCCGGGCGTCGATTCCCTGCACGCGCAGCGCACGGACCATCAGTTCCGCGGCGAGATCGTCTGCCGAGGTGCCGAGCCCCGAGCAGACCACAATCGAGTCGGGGGGCACCTCGAGCGGTCCCTGCCACCGTCCACTCAGCTCTTCGCGTTGCTGACGCAGCCAGCGTCCGGCGTTCACGTGTGCGAGCGCCGAACCCCGGGGACGCCGGAGTGGCAGGTTCAACGCCCTGCCGCTCAGGGCAGCAACCACTTCGACGGTGATGCGCCGCATGTTCCGGTACTGAATCTCACTGGTGGCGTTCGCCTCATTATCGAGATATGCAAGATGCAGCGCCGGAATCAGCACGCGATCGCAGTATCCGATAAAGGAATCACGCTCGAGGAAGCGACGCGCCTCGAGGAGGATGCCGTGTGAGTCCCCGCAGAGCGCGCGCTGGTAGAAGCGCTGCGGGAGCGTCAGGGCCTGTGCATCGCTCAACAGCACTTCGAGACTCCCGAGCCCTCTGACATGGCGGCCCGCGACCACCAGGCACAGCGTCAGAGGTGTCGACAGAATCAGCCCGGCCGCGCCCCAGAGCGCTCCCCAGAAAATCGCGGCGATTACGATCGCAAGCGGCGAGAGTCCCGTGGCGTGGCCATAGAGGTGCGGCTCCAGGAGCTGACCGGTGACGATGTCGAGAAGGATGAACGTCGCAAGGGTACAGGCGGCGAGCAACCAGCCGGGATCGACCGCCAAAGCAAACGTGGCGGCGCAGAGCGCCGCGGTCGCCACACCGACGTACGGCAGGAAGCGCAGCACCGCTGCAAGGGAGCCCCAGAGCATCGCCTGCGGGACGTGCAGCGCCGCGAGGCCGACCGAGATGGCGATGCCGAACGACACGTTGACCAGGAATTGCGAGGCGAAGAACCTCGAGAGGCGCTCGCCGGCATCGTTGAGCGCCATGGTCGTCTTGCGGATTTCGCCCGCGCCCGCGAGCCGGATGACCCTGTCTCGGAGCGAGTCGTGCTCGAGCAATGCAAAGACCAGGACAATCAGCACGATGCCCGCGCTCTGCAACGTGGGCCAAATCGACGTCAGAACGTTGCGGATGACCTTCAGCGACTGAGCAGAGTCCTGCGACGACTGCAGCACGATCACGCGCGGCGGCACCGCGTCGGGAGTCTTCTGCGAGCCTAGAGGCAGACCGGGCGAGTCGAGAATGCCCTCACCTTCGAGCAGACGCTCACCTGCCGTCGCCAGCGCGCCCAGCCTGCCGAACATCGCCCGATCGACGGTGCCGAGCTTGTGCTCGATCACCCCTTCATAACGCGGGATGCTGGCGCCAACGCGCAGCACCTGGGCGGCAAGGATGGCGGCAACGGCTGCCCCCGACAGTGCGAAGACGAGCACCGAGAGCAGCACTGCCGGGACGCGTCCAAGGCCGATGCGTCGCAGTGCCCGCACCGGCGGCCACAACAGCAGGCTCAGCAGGATCGCAAGCGCGAGCGGAATGAGGATCGGCCGTCCAACGTACAGCAGCGCGAGAATGATCCCGGCGGCGATGATCCGGCCGGCACGCTCACGCGGCGCTGCGGGTACCGAGCTCTGGGCGTCGGACATTTTGCGGCCCCACACGCTGAAGACCGGGAACACTCCGGGGCAGCCCGGAGCTCGCCGACTCGAGCACGAAATCCATGAAGCAGCGCGTCTTGAGCGGCACGTACCTGCGGCCGGCGTAGGCGAAGTAGAGCGTCCGGAAAAGGGGATATTCGGTGAGCACCGGAACCAGGACGTCCTTGAATGCAGGATCCTCGAAAAGAGTGAGGGGAAGTGGCGCGAGGCCAGCCCCTGCAGCGACGGCATGGGGTACGCCCGCCGTGGTGCGGAACCGCTGCACGATCCGCGCGCGCGCCTCGATCCTGCCGGTCGGTCCATCGAAGACCCAGGAGTCCATGCTGCCGGCGGCGATGCAGTCATGACTCGCGAGGTCCGCAGGGCAGGCAGGAGCGCCATTGCGGTGGATGTACTCCCGGGACGCTGCGATGAAGTAGGGTAAGGACTGCACGGGCCGCGCGATCAAATCCGCTGGCAGCGACTGCGCCCCCGGCACGACACGCAACGCCGCGTCATAACCCTCCCCGATGAGATCGACCATTCGATCTTCGAACGTGACATCGAGGAATACTTCCGGAAAGCGCTCCCGGTATCGCGCCAGCAGGGCCGCCACGCGTTGATTGGCGAACCAGCTCGGGCAACTGACGCGCAGCGTGCCGCGGGGCTTCGATCCGAGGGCTCCGAGCTCGAGCTCGGTTTCTTCGAGGTCGTCCAGGATGGCCTTGCAGCGCTCGAAATAGAGCTTCCCCGGCTCCGTAAGACTCAGGCCCCGGTTGTTGCGGTTGAGCAGCCGCACGCCGATGCGTTTCTCGACCGACATCACGTGCTTGCTGACCATCGCAGTCGAAAGGTCGAGTCGGTCGGCGGCACCGACGAAGCTGCCCGATTCGACCACCCGGCGAAACACCTTGAGACTCGTGAGGGTATCCATCGTGGTTTCTCATGTGTAGAAGGGAGGCAGATCCGACCAGTGCATCACCGGAGCGATCCTGTCCGGCAGGCGCAGCCACATCGCGTGCAGGTCCGGCATGGGCTTCACCGTGGCAGGCAAGAAGTACGCAGGCTTCTCTTGCCAGTGTCTGCGCACAAGCTCCGCGGCGAGCGTTGGATCTGCGACCTCGGTCGGGAGATTGGTCATGGTGGCCATGGCATACACCTCTTGAATGACAGACTGACGCTCAGTGCCCCACGGAGGCCGGATCGACGGTCCGAGCCGCCTTGGGCGCAAGCACGATCGAGAATGAAGCGATGACGAAGACGATCCCGATCACGACCATCAGGCCGTTGGTCGCCAGCATCAGGCTTTGGCCGGTCACGAGCGTGTTGAGCAGCTCCCGTATGGCCTGGCCGGTCGTACCCGTCGGTAGCGCGGCCGCCAGCTGACGGGTGGGATCGACCACGTTGGCGAGCTGCGCGTGCGCGATGATGCTGCGGTTCTGCCAGGAGGTGGTGACGAGAGAGGTGGCGAAGGCGCCAGAAAGGGTTCGCACGAAGTTCATCAGTCCCGCCGCCGAAGCCGTCTCCTCCTCGTTGACCGACCCCATCGCGAGTCCCGTGAGGGGCACGTAGTACATGGGCATGCCGATCCCCATGAAGAGGAGCGGAAAGCAGATCGACCAGTAGCTCATGTCGGAAGTCGCGTCCGCGCGCCAGAACGTATCGAGTCCCAGCCAGAGCGTGCCGATGAAGATGAGGATGCGGGGATCGAACCGGTTGGAGAGCTTGGCGGCGATCGGCGAGAAGACCACCGAGAGCAGCCCGCCCCAGGCGACCACGAGACCCGCCCAGGTGGTGTTGTATCCCAGGTTGTATTGCAGCCAGAGGGGCGTCAGCACGTTGATGCCGAAGAACGCCCCGAAGGCGAGCGCGAGCACGAACATGCACGACGAGAACCCCCGGTGGCGGAAGACCCGCAGATCGACGATCGGGTGGGCTTCGGTCAGCTCCCAGATGAGGAAGCTCAGGAACCCGATCACCGCGATGACCGCGAGCACCCGGATCTCCGTCGAAGAGAACCAGTCGAGGTCCTTGCCCTGATCGAGCATGATCTGCAGCGCCGCCACCCAGATCACGAGCAGCAGCATGCCGATCCTGTCGATCGGGTTCCTGACCGAAGGCTCCTCGTAACGCTTGAGCATCCCCCAGGCGATGACACCGAAGGCGAGCGCCATGGGCACGTTGATGAAGAACACCCACGACCAGGTGAAGTTGTCGCACAGCCAGCCGCCGAGCACGGGACCCACGACGGGCGCGAGCAGCGTCGTCATCGCCCAGAGTCCCATGGCCTGCATGGACTGGTGCTTCGGGAATATGCGCAGCAGCAGCGTCTGGGAGAGCGCGAGCAGCGGCCCGCCCGCGAGGCCCTGCAGGACGCGCATGCCGAGCAGCATGGGGAGCGAGGTGGAGGAGCCGCACAGCAGCGAGAAGACTCCAAATAGAATCACGGAGAGGCAGAAGAGCTTCACCGGCCCGAAGCGGGCGGAGAGCCATCCGGTGAGGGGCACCGAGATGGCCTCCGCGACCGCGTAGGACGTGATCACCCATGTTCCCTGGCTGGACGCGGCACCGAGCGCACCGGCGATATCGGGGACGGTGACATTGGCGATCGTCATGTTCAGCACCGCGACGAAATTCGCCAGCGCCAGCACGATTCCGGCCACCCAGAGCATGCCGCCCTCGAGTGGAGGGGGGCCTTGGGTCTCCATCGTAAGAGTTGACATGACCGGCTTCTCCTACGGCACGCTGCGCAGGTCCACGGTCGCATCCATCGACAGACCCACCCGCAACGGATGCCGGGCGAGCTCGGCGGGGTTCAGCCTGATGCGTACCGGGAGGCGTTGCACGACCTTGATCCAGTTGCCGGTTGCGTTCTGCGCCGGGATCAGCGCGAAAGCCGCGCCGGTGCCGCCGGAGAATCCCTCGACCACTCCGTGGAAGACAACCTTGTGGCCATAGAGATCCGAGGTCAGATCGACCGTCTGTCCCGGGCGCACCTTGGCGAGCTGGTTTTCCTTGAAGTTGGCGTCAACATAGATCTGGCTGACGGGAACCACTGAGAGGAGAGGCGTGGAAGGCTGCACGTACTGACCAAGCTGCACCTGCCGGCGCGCCACGACGCCGTCGACGGGAGCCCGAATGATCGTCCGTCCGAGGTCCACCTTCGCCTGATCGACCCGGGCCTGTGTCAGAGCCACCGTGGCCCGAGCTACGTTGAGTGCCGCCTTGGCATCGCGGGCCGCGTCTTTGGCAGCGGTCAACTCATCGCCAGACACCGCGCCGGAGGCGACCAGGGCCTCACGGCGCTGCAGGTCGATCGCTGTGCGGTCGACATCGGCCACCTTCGCGGCGACTACCGCCTGGGCGCGCGCCAGATCAGCCTGGGCTTGGATCAACGCGAGTCGGGCGTCCGTATTGTCGATGACCACCAGTACGTCACCTTTCTTCACGTGCTGGCTGTCCACCACCTTCACCGCTGCGACTCGTCCGGCGATCTGAGAGGTCACACTCGCGACGTTGGCCTCGGCGTAGGCATCGTCGGTGCTGACGTAGCGGGAACCGACGAGGTCCCAGTACGACCATGCGCCGGCGCCCGCCACCGCCACGCCCGCAGCGAGCCCGGCGAAGAGGAGCGCCCGCCTGCGGTACTGTGTGCCTTCGTGCTTCTTGGGCGTCGAAGGCGAGCTCAGGGGAATGGTTGAATCGATTGCGTGGTCCACGGTGATTACCTCAGTTGAGTTGGAGCTTTCAGGGGGAAGTAGCGGCCAGGACCTGCCGGCCCTGGGACGAGAAGCCGCCACCGAGCGCGCCCACCAGGTCGATGTCCAGGCTGAGCGCGCGGGTCTTCAATTCGGCCTGGCTGCGCTCGGCGGAGATCAGCGCATCCTGGGCGACGAGTACGTCGAGGTAAGTCGCAAGACCGCCCTGGTAGCGCTTGTTGACGGCCTGGTATGCGTCCTGCGCAGCCTTGACGCCCGCGGCCGCCGTGTCGAGCTCCGCGGTCAGGAACTTGCGACTCGTCTCAACGTCCGCTACTTCGCGCAGAGCGTTTGTGAGCGTCGCGTTGTAGTTGGCGACGGCGCCGTCGTACTCGGCGCGCGCACCGCGCAGCGCACCCTGCAGGCGCCGGGTGTTGAAGATCGGCAGTGAAATCGCCGGACCCGCGCTTGCCAGGTCGGAGCCGGACTTGGTCAAGTTGGCAATGCCGAGCGATTCGAGGCCAGCGAAGGCCACCAGGTTGACGCTCGGATAGAACCCCGCCTTCTTCTCCTTGATGCGCTGGGCGGCGGCCTCGACTTGCAGCCGCGCGGCAACGATGTCCGGCCGCCGGCCGAGAAGGTTCAACGCGAGATTGGGGGGCAGCCCTTGCGCCGGGGCGAACTGCGCCGTAGGACGGCGGATGTCGAGAGCCCGGTCGGGGCCCGCGCCCAGAAGCGCGGCGATGGCATTCTTCTGCAGGCCGATATCCTCCTCGATCGCGAGGACTTCCCCCTTGGCGGCCGCCTGGCGAGCCTCTGCCTGGCGAACGCTGGCCACCGTCTCGAGGCCGGAAGCCTCGCGCTGGCGGAAGAGATCCGTCATCTTGGCGCGCAGGGTCAGCGTCTGGGCTGCAAAATCACGGAGCGCGTAGAGATGCGCGAGCTCTGCGTATGCCGAAGCCACGGAGGTGGAAAGGATGAGGCGCGTCTGCGCCACTTCGACCGCGGCCGCCTTCTGCTCGGAGACGGCCGCGGCGAGGGCCGCGCGGTTCTTGCCCCAGAAGTCGAGCTCCCAGGAAAGATCGAGTGTCGCCTGACCGTAGTCATGCCAGCCCTGGGGCAGGGCCTGACGCGGGATGAGGTAGTTGTAGCTCTGCTTGCCTTCCGTGAAATCGGCCTCCCCGGTGATCTCGGGGAGCTGGGTCGCGCTCGCACCCTGAACGACTGCCGCCGCGGCGTGCAGCCGCGCCTGCGCGATCGCGAGATCGGGTGAGTCCTTGAGCGCCTCGCCGACGAGGGTATCGAGCTGCGGGTCCCCATAGGCACGCCACCAGTTGTCTCCCGGCCAAGCCGATGCCGGCGCCGAGAGCGATTTCGTGCTGTCGAGCTGCTGGACGGTTTCGAGCGCCGGGCGGGGCCCGAGGCGCGGCAGCTGGGCGCAGCCGGCCGAGGCGAGCAGGGCCGCCGCGATAAATGCGCCGGCCAGCTTGCGGCAGGCGGGGGAAGGAAGGCACGGGATCGATTGCATGGTGAGCAGCTCCTTAAACGTACTGTACGGTACGGTACAGTCTATTTGACGCCGAGGCGGTCGTCAAGAGAAACTGTACTGAACCGTCTGGTACATCTTTGGAGCGACTCATTTATGAAGAAAAGCGACAGCAAGCGGCAAGCCATCCTCGATATCGCCTACGGCCTCTTCCGGGCGCACGGGTTCGAGAAGACCTCGATGGCGGAGATATCGGCGCGGGTCGGCGGCTCGAAGGCCACTCTCTACAGCTACTTCGCCTCGAAAGAGGAGATCTTCGTCGAGTGTGTCATGTCAGTTCTGCAGAACTACATGTCGGAGACGCTGAAGTACCTCGATACGGCCGGTACCGATCCGGCGCGCGCACTCGTCAAATTCGGCGCCAGCGTGCTGCGATTCATCTGTTCCCCGGAACAGGTGGAGGTTCGCCGCATGGTGATCGCGGAAGCCGTCCGCTCGGGCACCGGGAAGCTGTTCTTCGACAAGGTGGCGGCCCTGCGCGCGCAAGTCTCGGCCTTCCTGTCGGAATGCATGTCAGCGGGGACTCTGCGCAACGACGACCCCGAGCTCGCCGCCGATCACCTCGGCGCGCTATTGGAGGCCGAAGTGCTCGAGCCGCTGCTCCTGCACGTGCGCGACGATTCACCGCAGGAGGAGGAGATCGAGCGCGCCGCCGAGCGGGCGATCGCCACCTTCCTCAGGGCCTATGCGCCGGCCGAGATCCACAGGACCGCGGCGGCGGCTTGTTGAGCCCGCGGCGCTGATTTAAAGTGTACCTCCCGGTCCTGTTGAGAACAGTCGTGAAGTCGAAGACCGAAGCCAAGCGCCAGGAGATCCTCAAGGCCGCCGCCGATGTATTCCGCGAGGTCGGCTACGAGCGCGCCACCATGTCGGATATCCGCGAGCGCATCGGTGGCTCCAAAGCGACCCTGTACAACTATTTTCCCTCCAAGGAGAGCCTTCTCCTCGAAGTCATGCATCATGCCAGGGAGCTCGAGTTGCAGACGGTCGTGAGCGCACTCGACCCGGAGGCGGAGGATGTGAGGAAGGAGTTGCTGCGCTTCGGACAAGCGTTCCTCGCCGTCCTCTATTCACCGGAGACCGTCGCGACCCGGCGCCTCTCGATCGCGGAATCGCGGCACACGGAAATCGGCCGAGTCTCCTTCGAACGGGCTGTTCTCCCCGCCGAGAGGAAAGTCGCAGAATTCCTGCGGGCGGCAATGAAGCGAGGTGCGCTGCGCACCGCCGATCCGAAGATTGCCGCCATGCACTTTCTCAGCCTCCTGGAATCGGAGCTGCTGCAGCGGATGCTCCTCGGCGTTCTCGAGGCCGTGAAACCGGAAGCGCTCACGGGCATCGTCCGCCGGGCGGTGACTGTCTTCCTGTCCGGCTACGCCTCGGCACCTGCCGCCGCTGCGGCGAACTGAAAGGTCGGCTGAGCGCCTCGTAACGGCACCGGCTCCATTGAGGGGTCGTGCCGGCCGCACGCCGGACTCACAGTTGCGGCCTTCGTCGGCCGCCAGGTGCGTGGCTCGTTGGTGGTCAAAGAGGCGTACCGCTCGTACGCGAGGTCCCCGGTTGCGCCGAAGAGGACCAGCGCGTCACTCGGTTCCGCATTCGTCTGCATTCGCATGGCGGCCCTCCTACCTCGTGGATCGGTCGCGCACGGGGCAGCGCACCGGGCAGGCGCTGGCCCCCCAAATCTCCACCGCGTACTGCGCAATGGTGCGGTCGCTCGAGAAGCTGCCCGATGCAGCCACGTTGCGGATCGCCTGCGCGGCCCAAGCGTCGGCGTCCGCGTAGCGGTCGATGAGCCGCGCGTCAGCCGCAAGGTAGGCACGCAGGTCCGCGAGATGCATGTAGTAATCCCCGTTCAACAGAGAATCGCGCAGCACATCGAAAGCTCCACGTTCGTAGCGGCTGAAGTGCTCCGAGAAGAGCCGATCGATTGCCGCACGCGTCTCGGGCTCCTGCTCGTAATGCCACCGAGGGTCATACCAGCCGCGGCTGTCCGCGACCTGCTGCGCCGTGAGTCCAAAGAGGAAGAAGTTCTCCTCTCCAGCGGCCGCGGCCATCTCGATGGTGGCGCCGTCGCGAGTCCCGAGCGTCAGCGCACCGTTCATCATGAACTTCATGTTGCTCGTGCCGCTCGCTTCGAAGCCGGCCGTGGAGATCTGGTTCGAGACATCCGCAGCGGCAATGATCCGCTCGGCGAGCGACACGCCGTAGTCCGGCAGAAAGACGACTTTGAGCCTGCCACGCACCTTCGGGTCCGCATCGAGGATCCCGGCGAGGTTGTTGACGAGCTTGATGATGAGCTTGGCGTTGCGATAGGCCGGAGCGGCCTTGCCCGCGAAGAAGAACGTGCGCGGTGTGACCTCGAGATCCGGGCGCTCGAGGAGGCGCTGGTAGAGCACGACGATGCGCAGCACATTCAGGAGCTGGCGCTTGTACTCGTGAATCCGCTTCACCTGGCAATCGAAGATCGAGTCGGGATCCACCGCCACCCCGCAGCTTCGCCGCAGCCAGTCGGCGAACCGCACCTTGGCGAGACGCTTCGCCTGCAGGAACTCGGTCCGGAAGCCCGCATCCTGCGCAAGCGGCGCGAGGCCGGCGAGGTGTGACAGGTCACGGACCCATTGGTCGCCGACAGCGCGCGTAATGAGCTCCGCGAGCGGCGCGTTCGCGAGCTTGAGCCAGCGCCGCGGTGTCACGCCGTTGGTCTTGTTGTTGAAGCGCTCGGGGTACATCTGTGCGAAGTCGCTGACCGTGACGGTCTTGAGCAGCTGCGAGTGAATCGCGGCCACGCCGTTGACGCTGTGGGAGCCCACGATCGCCAGGTAAGCCATGCGCACCTGGCGGCGCGGGTGTTCTTCGATGAGACTCATGCGCCGCACCCGCTCCTCATCGCCCGGGTAGCCGGCGCGGACTTCATCGAGGAAGCGGCGGTTGATCTCGTACACGATCTCGAGCAGCCGCGGGATGAGCAGCTCGAACAACTCGACCGGCCACCTCTCGAGCGCTTCCGGCAGGAGAGTGTGATTGGTGTAACCGAAGGTGCGGCGGGTCAGATCCCAGGCTTCCTCCCAGGGCAGATGCGCCTCATCGAGAAGGATGCGCATGAGCTCGGGCACCGCCAGCGTGGGGTGCGTGTCGTTGAGCTGGATGGCGACTTTGTCCGGAAGCGCGTGCCAGGGATTGCCCCGCTGGCGGAATCGGCGCGTGAGATCGGCGAGCGAACAGGCGGTGAGGAAGTACTCCTGCACGAAGCGCAATTCGCGCCCGACCGCGGTGGAATCGTCCGGATAGAGCACGCGCGTGATGGATTCCGCCGCGAGTCGATCCGCGGTCGCACCGACGAGGTCCCCGCTGCTGAAACGCCGGAAGTCGAGAACATCCGGCGCCATGGCGCCCCACAGCCGCAGCGTGTTCACGGTCTCACCACCGTAGCCGACCACGGGGCGATCGTAGGGTATGCCGATGAGCGTGTACCCGTGGCCACGCTCGAGCACGAGGCGGCCATCGCGCATGGCGATGTGACAGCCAAATTGCACCCGTACTGCTTCATCGTGCCGGGCGAGCTCCCACGGATCGGGCCGCCGCTGCCAGTTGTCGGGCTGTTCCTCCTGCCAGCCCTCGCGCAGCACCTGCTTGAACATGCCGTATTCGTAACGCAGTCCGCAGCCTGTGGCCGGCAACTGCAAGGTAGCCATGGAATCGAGAAAGCAGGCAGCGAGGCGCCCGAGTCCGCCATTCCCCAACCCGGCATCCGGTTCCTCCTCGATGAGCGTCAGCCAGTCGAGGTTCTCCTCGAGCGCCGCGCGCCGGGCGATATCCTCCACGAGCAGGTTGGTCACGTTGTTCGCAAGCGAACGGCCGATGAGGAACTCCATCGAAAGGTAATAGACCTGCTTGGGGTTCTTCAGCTCGTAGGTTTCCCGCGTCGCCACCCAGCGTCCATTCAACACTTCCCTGACTGCCTGCGCGAACGCCTCGAAGCGATCACGCGTCGATGCTTTCTCGGGTGAGACGGCCTTATCGAAGATGAGATGGCGCTCGTAGAGCGAGCCCGGGGTGCCGGCAACACGAAGCTGCTCGCACCCGAGAGCGCGCAACCGCTCGAGATCCGCGCTCTCCTCGTTCACGCTCGTCTCCGAGCTCCCGGCGCTGCGTTGCGAAAGCATGCCCGACCGGGCCGCAGGCGTGAATGGCGGGAGCGACTGTGGCTGGTTTTTTGCCATCACTCACCCCGGCTGCCGATGTCGACATAGTCGCGCCGCGTCGGGCCCGTGTAGAGCTGTCGCGGGCGGCCGATGCGCATGGCCGGGTCGGCGATCATCTCCTGCCAGTGCGCGACCCAGCCGACGGTGCGCGCGATCGCGAACATCACCGTGAACATCGAGCGCGGGATGCCGATGGCGCTGTAGATGATGCCGGAATAGAAATCGACGTTCGGGTAGAGCTTGCGCTCGACGAAATAATCGTCCTTGAGCGCGATCTCCTCGAGCCGCAGGGCGAGCTCGAACAGCGGATTGTCGGAGCGGCCGAGACGCGCCAGCACCTTGTGGCACATCTCGCGGATGATCTTGGCGCGCGGGTCGAAGTTCTTGTAGACGCGGTGGCCGAAGCCCATCAGGCGGAAATGGCTCGATTTGTCCTTGGCCATCGCCAGGAACTTCGGGATGTTGTCCGCGGTGCCGATCTGCTCCAGCATGGCGAGCACGGCCTCGTTGGCGCCGCCATGCGCCGGGCCCCACAGCGCCGAGACGCCCGCGGAGATCGCCGCATAGGGATTGGCGCCGGTGCTGCCCGCGAGCCGCACGGTCGAAGTGCTGGCGTTCTGCTCGTGATCGGCATGCAGGATGAAGAGCAGGTCGAGCGCCTGCGCGGCCACCGGATCGACGTGGTACGGCTCGCACGGCACGGCGTAGAGCATGTGCAGCAGGTTGCTGCAGTAATCGAGGTCGTTGCGCGGATAGATGTACGGCTGGCCGAGCGCGTGCTTGTGGGCGGCGGCGGCGATGGTCGGGATCTTGGCGATGATGCGGTGGGCGAAGATCTCCCGCTGCCGCGGGTTATGGATGTCCATCGTGTCGTGGTAGAACGCGGACATCGAGGCCACCACGGCCGAGACCATCGCCATCGGGTGCGCGTCGTAATGGAACCCGTGGAAGAAGCGCAGCAGCGACTCGTTGATCATCGTGTGATGACGGATGCTGCCCTGGAACTCCTCGAGCTGCTTGCGGGTCGGAAGGCTTCCGTGCAGCAGCAGGTATGACACCTCCATGAACGAGCTCTTCTCCGCGAGCTGCTCGACCGGATAGCCGCGATAGAGCAGCACTCCGGCATCGCCGTCGATATAGGTGATCCGGCTCTCGCAGGCGGCGGTGACACCGAATCCCGGGTCAAAGGCGAGCACACCGTGCTCGCGACATAGCGAGGGCACGTCAATGACGCGTGGCCCCAGGCTACCGCTCCTTACCGGGAGCCTTGCGCCGACATTGAGGACTTGGGTGTCACGCGCGAGCGATTCTTCCGACGGGTGACGCGCTACACGCGCGGCGGCGGCGAATGTATCCACGAGCTTCTCCTGATCGATTCGTTGCGTTTCCACGGTACTGTCGCAACTGCCCGATGGAAACCGTCGTCCCGTTGATGTGGCGTTTCGCTGCGGGAAAGCGGCCGGTTGTCACACCCGGCCCTGAGGATGTTTACTCGCATGAAACGTCGCGTGAAATGCTGATGCATTGCCCCTTCCATCCGCCGCACCTACAGTGCGCGACAGCAACAGCGGCAACAGCAGAGGAGGACGCAGACCCAACACAGCGACCGGAAGGTCGCAGCGCTCAGATCTCCCCCAGCCGGCGTGTCCGAGACCCCCTCACGCCGGAACACTCGCCGACGGATCAACGATCCGTCGGCGTTTTTTTTGCCGCTTTCACGTCCCATTTGACAAAGGGTCCGTTCGTGGATTAAGGTGTACCGTACAGTACGGTACCGATAGGAGGCGCCGGCGAAATGCTCACCAAGTCGCTCATCCTGGCCGCGTGCCTATGCTTCCTGAGTGCCTGCGCGCTGCCGCGCCGCAGCGCCAGTCCCTCTCTTTTCGGCGCGGCGAGCCCGGCCGGCTTCCCGTCCGATATCCGCTACTACGCCGCCGACTGGCACGCACTCGACAGGCGCGTCTCGCAGACGCTCCAGCGCGTTCGCAGCGCATCGCCCGACGGGACGATAAATGTCCTGGCGCTGTCCGGCGGCGGCGCGGTGGGCGCCTTCGGCGCCGGCGCCCTGATTGGCCTGAGCCGCCGGGGTGAGCGGCCCGATTTCCAGATCGTAACCGGCATCAGCACCGGAGCGCTGATCGCGCCCTTCGCCTTTCTCGGAAGCAAATGGGACCCGCAGCTCGCCGATGCCTTCTCGGGAAACCGCGGTCGCAGCCTGCTGCATCGTCACTGGGTACGCCGTCTGCTCTAGCCCGGCGCCTACCAGGCCTCTCCTCTGGCTGAATTGGTCGATCACTACGTCACTTTCACGCTCCTTCATGCAGTAGCTCGCGAATCCGCCCGCGGTCGACTGCTGGAAGTTGCGACTACGGACATCGATAAGGAAGAGACCGTCATCTGGGATATGGGCGCGATCGCCTCTCGCGGCGACGAATCGTCACGCGAGCTGTTTCGGGATGTTCTCATCGCGTCGGCCAGCGTCCCCGGCATCTTTCCTCCGGTGCTCTTGCATGTCCGGGAGGGGGGAGTCACACATGATGAAATGCACGTCGACGGCGCCACCTCCGCACCCTTCATCGCTGCGCCGGAGAGCCTTCTCATATCGTCCTTTCGATTGACCGACTTGAGAGGTGGAAAGATCTTCATCCTCGTCAACGGACAACTGGCGAGCGAGCCGAGCACGACGCCATTTCGCACCCTCTCGATACTCTCGCGAAGCTTCGCCACCGCGCTCAGGCACATGAGCCGGATGCAGCTCGCCTCGACTGCGGAATTCGCCCGGGCTCACGGGATGCAACTGGAGTTCACAGCGCTGCCCGTGGACTATCCGCAGGTCAGTGCGCTCGATTTCAGCCGGACCACAATGGGCTCTCTCTTCGGCTACGGACTCGAGTGCGCGGAACAGGGACGTCTGTGGACCACGGTCGATGAGGCCATTTCACGCGCAAATCACGCGATGTCCCGCTGGCGTCTCGAAGGCACGTCGGCGCGGGAACCGGCGACACCGGCGTGTCCCCTCGGTGACGCCTCGGGCTCCGGCGAGCAATTGCGGGCCACGCGGGATGCTCCGCCACGGGCGCAAACCAACTCAGCCGTCGAGGTGGACAGACCGCGAAAGGCGCCTCGGCCGCTACCCCTGCAAGCGATGCGCTCCATGCCCTGAGCGCGCAGCCTCGGGATCTGGTGCATTGGCGGATTCCGGCGCACTCGACGGGATTGAACGGGCCGCTGAGTTCATGCCCGGGCTCTATCCCACTGCCTTTTCAGCGACCAGCAGATCCCCAGCGACCGGGTCCAAGCTTGAACTGACGCTTGCGAATGCGATGCGCGGCCCTATGCCGGCCAGAGTCACCGCTGCGGTCCGATAGCCTCGATCCCAGTCTCACCCCGGCACAATCCCGACACACCCAATCTGAGCTCGGCACGTCCTTGGCACAAGGCCTCACAAAACTCGCCACCATGGTGCGGCGAGAATGTCAGGCGCAAGCCATTCGAGCATCGGTCCGGCATGTAGGAGCAGTCCGGCGCGCGATTTTTTACCGTATTCGGCCCGAAACGAGCGCAGATGGACGGCATCGCCGAGTCGCGGCCGAGTGGTAGCTTTGACCTCTATGGGCAGGAGCTTCCCGCCCTCCTCGATCACGAGATCTACTTCCTCGCCGCTGGCGGTTCGCCAGTATCCGATCTCGGCATGCTCGAGGCGGGAGTCTCGCCATACCAGCAGATCGTGCAGGACAACGTTCTCAAGGTGCGCACCGGTGAGTTCTTCGGCCTCGGATAGATGCAACGCGAGTCCGATATCGGCCCAGTAGAGCTTGGGGGACTTGATCAGCCGCTTCGTGCGATTCACCGCGTACGCAGGCAGCCGCACGAGCAGATAGGACGTTTCGAGAAGGTTCAGCCAGCGATGCACCGTCGACTGCGGAAGCGACACATCACGCCCCACTTCAGTCTGATTGACGAGCTGACCGAGGCGCAGGCAAGTCGCGCGCATCAGACGCCGGAAGTCTGGCAAGGCGCTGATGGAGGCGAGATCCTGGAGATCCCGCTCGAGGTACGTCCGAACATAGCCGTCGAACCAGATCGCTCGCTCCTGGGGCTTCGATAGCGTGAGCGCCGGCGTCGGGAATCCACCGCGACGCGCGAACGCCATCCAGTCATCGGGCCCATCCGGGTGGTGGGCGAGTAGCTCTTTCCAATCACCATCCGGCGCGCTGAGCAGCTCGTTCCAGAGCCCACACGTACCGAGCCCGCGCTGCTCGCGTCTAGTCATCGGCCAGAGCGTCAGATAGCTCGCCCGCCCTGCCAGCGATTCCGAGACTTGGCGCATCAGCAATAGGTTGGCTGAGCCGGTGAGCAGGAAGCGACCGGGCTTACGGTTGCGATCGATTGCCCGCTTCACGGCACGCAGCAGTCCAGGCTCGTGCTGAACCTCGTCGAGCGTGATGGGTCGTTCACCGCCTAAGAGCCCCTCAGGGTCGCGCCTCGCCAGGTCGAGAACGTCGAGATCGTCCAATGAGGCATAGTGCCGCTCGCCAGGCACGAGGTGCTCCGCAAGAGTGCTCTTGCCGGTCTGCCGAGCGCCGGTGACTACGACGGCCGGCATGACCCTCAGGCGCTCGGCGAGCGCAGCTCCTACGATTCGGGGTAGGGTCACCACGTGATGGATGATAATCATTCACGTGGTGGGTGGAAAGAGGCAGTGCGAATCAAGATCCTCCCCATTTACGGACAACGGTCCGCGACAGCTGAAGCCCTTCGCGATGCATTGCAGGCTAAACCCGGGCGTAGCCGGACGAGCACCGGCGGTAAGGTCTGAGGCGGGCGCTGTCGTGCAGCACAGGCCGACAGGCGGATTTTTCGTCCGCGCGCCTCGGCCGGCGCAGGTCATTGAATCTGCTAGCCGCCAAACAGACCGCCGGATTTCCGGTCACCGCATCGACGGAGAAAAATTCTGCCTAACACGTTGATTTATTGGATGGTGGCCAGGGGCGGAATCGAACCACCGACACGCGGATTTTCAGTCCGCTGCTCTACCAACTGAGCTACCTGGCCGCCGTAGAGGGGCGCGTATTAGACCGGCCCGGGAAGAACCCGTCAAGGCAGCTGCGGGCCAAGTACTTGAAAGGCCGGGCTTCTTTGCCACCCTCACCGCGGTCTCTTCCTAATCGCACCTCGAGTTCCCATCTTACTTGATCTTAATGGTACGCCATTTCTGTCCGCTATCGTTTCGCCCAGTCCTCACGAGCTTCTGTGCCCTCGGCGTTGCGTCTCTTAGGTCACGGACCGGCCTCCCCCA